>JBHIBA010000465.1:0-2929 GCA_046758845.1 Nitrospinota bacterium | reverse complement strand
GGACTCAAGCGGCCTCAGCCGTCGGAGACACCCATGATGAAATATCGGGTGACGGCGTGATCCTGCGGCCCGCCACCATGGGCGATGCCGACTTCTTGTTTCGGCTCCGGAATGACCCGGAAACCCGGCGGCAGTCCCTCCACGAGGAGCCGCTCCTGAACTCCCAACACGGTCTCTGGCTGGAGCGGATGCTCTCGACCCCGTGGTGCCACCTCTATGTCGCCGATGTCGGGGGCCAACCGGTTGGGACCGGCCGCCTGGACTTCCATCACCCCGAGATCGCCGAGGTGAGCCTGACGGTCGCGCCGGAGCGGCGGGGGGCGGGTCACGGCGCCGACCTCGTGGCCGCCTTGGTGAACGAAGCCCGGAATTTCCGATGCCGGACGCTCGTCGCGGAGGTGAAGGGAACGAACCCGGCGAGCTTGCTCGCGTTTCTCAAGAACGGCTTTCTCGTCCCGAATGGGTTGGTTCGTCTGGAGCGGCAACTATGATCTGGTTCAACCTCTATGATCTGCTGGAGAAGCGGCTGGAGACAGAACGTATAGCCTGCGCCAAGGCGATCTGTTCGCTATGCGCCCGCGATGTTCCCCACCGGAAGCGCCCCGAGCACTCCATCGGCGGGGAACCGTCGATCATGGTCTGGGACCTCCACTGCGTCGAGGCGGCTGGCGGCGTGGAATTCCGGGAGTGTGTGGCGGCGGGGATCTGGGAGAGGAATGAACGCTGTCCCTTTGACGCCTGATCTCCGGGCAGCCTGGGAGGCGTTCTGCCTGAAACACCCCGAGGCCTGGTTCTGGTCCACGCCAGCGTGGCTGGAGTATGAGCTCGCCCACAGCGGGGGCCGGGATCTTTCGTTCGCGATGGTGGAAGGCGGCGACATCCTCGCCATCTGCCCGCTGATCCTCGAAGGCGACCAGTTCTCCATGGAGGGGAACCCTCTGCCGTGGCCAATCGCGGCTTACCCCACGGATGGCTGGGCAATCTGGGCGATGATCGACGAGTTGGCGCAGAAACATGGCGTGAAACGGGCGGCCTTCCGCGGCTCTCCCTTGGTCGCCGAACCGGGGATCTTTCGTCATGGGTATACGGATATCTCCTGGCAGAGCCGCGTGATCGACCTGACTCGACCGGAGCGGGATCTCCATGCGGCCCTGCGGAAATCCTACCGATCGCTCATCAACTGGGGCGACCGCAATCTGGAGATTGTCGTCTCCCGCGATCGGACACTGTCTTCCCACTATCAGCGACTCCATTGCCAGCAGGCTGGCCGGATCACGCGCTCGCCCCGCACCTGGTTCCTCATGGAAGAATGGGAACAGACGGGCAACGGGTTATTGATCGGGGCGAAGATGGGCGACTGGGTCGGCTTCGTCTACCTGATTCTGTATAAGGACGGGGCCTACTATGCCTCCGGGGTTTCCACGCTGCCGAACGTGATGCACAGCCTGCAATGGGCGGCGATCCGGGAACTGAAGAAGCGCGGGGTCAATAGATATGAATTGGGTTGGCAGGGACACTCGAATAGCCCTAAAGAGAAATCAATTTCATGGTTTAAGACAGGATTTGGGGGGGGAAACGTTCCATTAGTAGCGATAGAGAAATATTTTTGAAACGGTGCTGGCGCTGCAAAACCGAGAAACCTAAGAAAGACTTTGTCCGAAACAAAGCTAAAAGGGATGGATTGTCTGATGAATGCCAATCTTGTAGGCGGATATCCAAACATCAATATTATTTTCGTCATAGCACAGCCATTAAAGAGAAAGTTCAAAAATGGCGGTTTCAAAATATTGAAAGGAAACGAGATATTGCTAAAAAATGGCGTGCGGCAAATAGGGATCGGTTATTAGCAGAAGAACGGCAATATCGATTTTTAAAGAGAGATGCTATCCGGAAGTGGTTTAAGGGGTGGTATCAGAGAAATAAAAATCAGCAAAAAAGGCGTGCGGCTGAATGGTATAAAGCTCATGCCGCAAAAGCGCAGGCGAGGATTAAACTATGGCGCATTGCTAACCGAGAGAAATGTTTACTGTATTCCATCAATGGACAGGCACGGAGAATAGCGAGAAAACGCGGAGGTAAAGTCACAAAAGTCGATCTCCAGGCCATTCTTCTGCGGGATAGGGGCCGATGTTATTTATGTGCACGACACGTTACGAGGAAGACGCTTTCTTTCGATCACGTTATGCCGCTTGCGAAGGGTGGAGCACATTCCCCGGATAATCTGCGGGTCGCTCATCGCCGATGCAACATCCGAAAGCACACCAAGGTCTTTCCTCTTCAACAAGAGTTGGCGTTATGAATCTCTGGGACGCCCAATATGAGCGCGGCGACGGCCTGAGATTTTGGCCGAACGAAGATCTCGTCCGCTTTATCGGTCGGCATTACGGGATGGTCGAGCTGGCTCGCCCGGAAAAGGTTCTTGAGATCGGATGCGGGAACGGGGCCAACCTGTGGTTTCTCGCCGAACTCGGGTTTGACGTGACGGGGCTAGATTCATCTTGGAAGGCGCTGCAACTGGCGGATCAGAGGCTCTGCGATCGTGATCTCTCGGCCTCGTTACATTACGGGGATATGAGGGAGATGAAGTATGAGTCTGATTCTTTCGATTTGGTGGCGGACGTGATGGCCATGCAGCACCTCGAATTGGAGGATCATCTGCCGGTCTACCGAGAAATCATCCGCGTCCTCAAGCCGGGTGGGCGAGTTTTCTCTTATCACCTGGCCGAGGGGTCAGACTATCAGCGCATCTTCCCGACTTCCGGCCCCGCGTGCCTGATTAGGCAGCAAGTCTTACGCCAACAGCTTGAGAAGGCCGGATTCACACAGATCAACATGGAACAGACGAGCCGAACCTATGAATCGGGCTCGCTTCTGGCGGTCTACCATGTCGTGGAGGCGCAGCGATGAAGATCGTCTGCATTATCCAGGC
>JBHIBA010000464.1:0-2935 GCA_046758845.1 Nitrospinota bacterium | reverse complement strand
GAAAAAGGTTTTTTCAGCAGCCTTCCATGCCCGCGGGATCCTGCAGCGACAAATCGAAGTTCCCCCGCATCCAGTTCAAAAAGCGGTTGCAAAGGCGCGGCTGGTCAGCATGGGCTGCGGCGCTCGACCGCCTCTTCCTTCCGGGCGGGTAGGCGCCTGAGACCCTTTCTCGTGTCCCGCGTCAAAACCATCGGTCGTACTTCCTCTATGATCCCGCAGACCGTTGTTTCCGGCCAAAGTCGTCACGCGTAAGAGAATTGAGTTGACATTTTTCGGATGGGACCACTGGCTGCCGGAAGGTTAGCAAAAGAGGGGAGGCTTCACTCCGGCAGCCCCGCCTTGCGGAGCGCCTCCAGGTCGTGCTTCAAGTCCTTTGGGTTCTTGTAGGGATTAACCTGCGCGTATGATTGGGTGGAAAATTGCGGACGCAATTGAAGAACTTTTGCGGCTTCGGCTCGGGCTTTATCGATCTCGCCTTTCTGGCTGTAGGCGAGGGCCAACCATAAGTGCGGTCGGGGGAGGTTTGGATGGCGAACGACGGCCTCCTTGAGCGCGGCTATGGCTTTGTCATATTGCCCTGACAAGCGATATCCCTGGCCCAAGTAATACAGGTACCATCCTGGATGACGAGGGTTCAGGCGCGTCGCCTTCTTGACCAGCTCAACCGCCTCCTCGGGTTGTCCCGAGTAGTTAAGCGTCTGCGCCAGTGACACCAGAACATCGGAGCTATTGGGAGCCAGGGCAACGGACTTCCGGCCATAGGCGATCGCCTTTCCATGTTCCCTCTTGCTCAGATAGGTGTTTCCCAAAAGAGAGTAAGCTCCGGCACTTGTATCATCCAGAGCTAAAGCCTTTTCCGCCAATTCAGCCGACCGCTTGAACGACTGCCGGGGATCCTCGCTCCATCGAAAGAGCCAATCGACCCTATGAGTCCGCCCGAGTAGTGCCCAGGCCTTCGCCCACTGCGGCTCCAACTCGAGGACCTTCTCGAACATTTGACGCGCCAGAGCATTTTCCTCTTTGGTGACTCGATGGATGTGCGCCAATCCGCGGAAAAAATATTCCAGGCCCTCGGCGGCGGTTGCCCCTGCGGCCGACACGCGGAACCCCATTTCCAGTTTCAGCGCCGCAATGACTTTGCGTGTGATCTCATCCTGGACGGCGAAGGTATCCTTGATGGGGCGGTCATATCGCTCGGCCCAAAGGTGATGTCCCTTGAGGGCGTCGATGAGCTGGACGGTGATTCGCACACGGTCGCTTGCCTTCTGGACGCCCCCTTCCAGGACGAATTGAACGCCGAGTTCCTCGGCCACCTGACGAATTTTGACCGGCCTTTTCTTGTAGGCGAACGTCGAATTCCGGGCGATGACGAAGATGCCCGGAATCTTGGCGAGCTCGGTGATCAGGGTCTCCGTCAGGCCGTCGCTGAAATATTCCTGCTTGGGGTCACCGCTCAGGTTCTCGAAGGGAAGCACGGCGACGGAGGGCTTCTCGGGGAGAGCAAACGCCATCTTCTCCACAGACGCGGGTTCGATTTCTGGCGGGGGCACCCGCAGATAGAAGTTCCAGACCGCCGCCCCGCCGAGGATCACAACGACCGCCAAAGCCGCCGCAATGGCCCATCGCGGCCGCCTCCACCCGGTTCTCTTCACGGCGGTTGCGGTCTCTGATTCTGACGGCGGTCTCACCCGCCAGAGCGGGACGTAACTTCCTTTTGGAACCTCAATGTGGATGAGGTCATTCTGGCCCTCCTCCGAGTAGTACAGCTGCAGCTTGCGGCGCAGCCGGCCCGCCTCGACGCGTACGATCGTGTCAATTTGCGGGTCAAACGACTCGTCCCGTCCGAACACCTCCACGCCGATTGTGTAACCCTTCAGCCCTTCGGCCCGACCGCCCAGGGTCTCCTCCACGATGAAGCGCAGAAAATCCTGAATTCGTTCCGAGGCGGCAAACTCGGGGTGGAGCAGAATCTTCTCCACCTGAGCCCTCACGTCTTCGGGAGAAGGCGCCCCTTCCGGCGGCTCAAAGGCTGGATCCGGCATGCGCTTTACCCCACAACTGATTGGCGGAGGGCGTTTTTTGCCCTCCTATCACCTATAGCTAACATTTTCCAGATTTCAAGGTCTGCACAAAGCAATTTTAGCAGATGTGAAGTACCGTCAAGGGCCTCCCCCTTCACCGTGAGAAACCCCCTCAGCTCACCGTGAGAAACTCCCCCGGCGAGATTTTCTGAATATCTTCAGAGGCAGGTAGCCGTAGTGGTTACCGGATGAATGGAGGGATTTACAATGAAGCGTCTAACAAGTCTTCTCATGTTGTTTCTGTTGTTGGGGATGGCCACTTGGGCCTGGGCCGGGCCGCGGGAGGAAGTCGCCCAGGCCATCCGGCAATGGATTCAAGCCCAACGGGAGGGGAACTCCGAGGCAATGGCAGCCCTGTATGCCGATGATGCCGTATTTTTTTCCGGTCATATCCCCTTCCGGGTCGACGGCAAGGAGGCGATACGCCGTCACTGGGCGGCGTTTTTCAAAGAGTTCCCCACGCGGCGAAGCACCGTCAACCAACTTTCCCGAAAGATTTACGGCGATTCAACGGCGGTTTCCGCCCTCTATAGCGTCTCGACCCTGGTGGACCGCAATGGCAAGGTCCACACAGACAACCTCCGGTACACCGCCACACGCGTGAAGGTGGGAGGCAAATGGCTGGTTGTGAGTACGCATGTGTCCCATCTTCCTGATGTGTCCCATTAGCCCGGCTGAATCGCAGATGCCCCCGGGTGGCGTGAGGCGGCCCTTCCCGGCCTCTCGCCACCCCCAGGGCGTTGACAATTGATCTGAGCGGGTACATTCGTAGCGGCGGCCCTACGTGCCCGCCGTGGGCCCCGCCCCTTGTATCTTGCATTGTACGTAATGGGTCATTGTCGGGTTCATTGTGT
>JBHIBA010000463.1:0-2941 GCA_046758845.1 Nitrospinota bacterium | reverse complement strand
ACCCGACCCATATTGACAGAGCGCATCCTGGCCCCTAGGATGGAGACCTGATGAGGCAACCATTATATATATATATAGGCAAGGTCGCGAAGCAGGTCGGGCTCAATCCGCGGACGATCCGTTACTACGAGACCCTGGGCTTGCTGCCGCCTCCCCTGCGTAGTGAGAGTCGATACCGTCTCTATACGCAGCAAGCTGTTGAGCTTCTCCATTTTATCAAGAAGGCAAAGACACTCGGTTTCACGCTGACGGAGATCCGCGAGATCATCGCCCTCCGACAGCGGGGGGATCTGCCCTGTCCCCATGTCCACGCCCTTCTCACCGAGCGGGTGCAGACTCTTACCCGCCAGATCAGGGACCTCACCCTGCTGCGAAACGAGCTCACGGGTTTGGCCCGAAAGTCGACCAACCCCCCACGGACGCGGGCCCACGCCAGCTCGGTCTGCCCCCACATCGAACGGGCTCAGATCCAGCCCCGTCCTCTCCGCTCTAACCCCCGTCAAAAAAGTTCTTGACTCTCCCCTTAGCTGGAAGGTTTAGCCTGGATCAACCACGGTCGACCGGATATTCAGTCGCTAAGATGCGCAACACCAACGGGGAAACCTGTGAAGCAAGGCAGAGGGGCTCCGACCCACTTGGCGGCTAGTTTGCTGATTTTCGCGCTAGCATCTCTCCCGGCTCAGATCCACGCCGCCCCCATCTTCGGCGCGAGCCCCCGGACTCAGTTCTTTCTTGGGACCGCCGTGCGGTCCTTCGGGCAATTCCAGAGGCTCGAAGGCGGAGGCAAGGAACTCAAGGTCTGGACGGCCCCGGCCATCTTTTCCTACGCCCTGGCGACCAACGCGACGCTGAATCTGACTGTCCCATATGTCAACAAGCACTTGGAAACCCCCACAGGGACCTTCGACGCCAGCGGCATCGGGGATATCACTCTCTTCGGCAAGTACACCTTCTATCGGCGAGATCTCCCCTTCGGCCGCGACCAACTGGCCGTCATCGGCGGCCTCGAACTCCCTTCGGGCTCCACCAGTAAGGGACCCGGGCTCACGGCAGCCCCCGCACTCCAGCTCGGCTCGGGCGGCGTGGACGGCATCGTGGGGATCGCTGCCGGTACCACCCGAAGCTGGTACAGCATCGAGGCGGCGCTTCGGGGCAAGATCAACTCCGAGGCGAAGGACTTTCAGTTCGGGAACGTCTTGCTGTACGACCTCTACCTGGCCTATCAGACGTACCCCGAATGGCCGACGCCCCCCGCCCAGCTCAATCTGGGCATCGAGTTCAACGGCCGGACCTCCGGCGACAACGCGATCGACGGAAAAGACATCAACACCGGCGGGACCGTGCTCTTTATTTCCCCCGGAATCCAGTACATCGTCACCGGGAACCTGCTCTTCGAGACAGGGGTCCAGATCCCGATCGTCAACGACTTCCCGAGCGGCCGACTGGAACCCGACTATACCGTGCTGTTTGGATTCCGATACCTCTTCTAGGAGAAAGGAGACACCATGCGAAAGCTTGCCATCCTTCTCAGCCTGCTCGTTGCAATGAGCCTCTTCGCCACGCTGACCGATCCCCCACTGGCCCAGGCCCAGATCAAATCCGTCCAGATGGGGATCGACGGGATGATATGACCCATCTGAGCGTATGGGGCCCAAAAGGGCCTCTCACGCCTGGATGGCGTGGACAAAGTAAAGGCAAGCCTAAAGGAAGCGCAGGCCGACATCCAACTCAAGGAGGGACAGCCGCTGAAGGTCAAAGAGCTCCGGAAGGCCGTCGTTGATTCGGGGTTCACGCCGACCTGGATCCGCTTCGAGGCGGAGGGAGAGCTTACCACCCGAGACGGGAGTCCGGCCTTCAAGGTGAAGGGGACGGACCAGGTCATCCCCCTTGTAAGCGACGAGAAGCTCAAGGAGCTGAAGAAGGCCGCCGGCCAGGATGGCAATTTGATCTCCATCCTTGGAGTGATCCCTAAGGGGAAGGAGGCAGCCCAGATCGAGCGATTTCAGGTCCGTTAAGGAAGAAAACAAGATGTAACCGCGGGAAGCACAATGGCTCACTTTTGGCAACAAGTCTGGTTTTTCACCTTCGAGTTGTTCAAGTTCATGACCTTATTCTATGTGGTGTGGGTCCCGGGCTTTTTCGTGGCCGCCCTCCTGACCCTGCGGTACCGCCGTTCCACATGGGACAGACTTCTCGAAGGTCCATCGGCGGCGGGGCCAAGCATCTGGCGGGCCATTCAGGCCGGCGTGGTGGGGAGTGTCGATCGCGAGACCAGCCGGCAGGCCGCGTGCGAACTTCTAAAGCGAGGCCGCTCCCCGGCCACGGCTTTCGCTTATCTGATTGCCAGCCGAAATATGACGATCCATTTCTGGGCAATCTTTGCCCTGTCGCTCGGCGCGGAGTTCGCCGTGGGACAGGTCCTTGGTGCCCTGGTAATGATCGGCATTGTCGCCCTGGGTCTCAACTGGCTTCGACCAAAGGTCCTCAACACTGCGGTCATGGGAAAGGCGGAGAGCAATACGTCCGTCCTCGACCTGGCCACCTTTCCTTCCTGGCGCGCCCTCCTGCTCTCATTTGACGGGTGGTGGGCCATGTTGAAGCTCGTCGGGCAGGAAATACGACGATTCGCACCGACACTCGCCGCGGGGATCGTCCTGGGAGGGATCATCTTCGCCGCCGGCCTGGAGGCCTGGTGGATCATCTTCGCGGATATCATGGGCCACAAAACTTTTGCCTCTGACGTGATCAATGCTTTGGCAAGCCCGGCTATCTCCGTGATGATGTTCCTTTCGCCCGTGGGGAACCTCCCCGTGATCCACGCCCTGTTCAAGACGGATGGGCTCGCCTACCCGGGAATCATCAGCCTCTGCCTGGCCAGCGCGATCGACCCTAGGGACATCCGAGTCTATTTCAGGACGTTTGGCCAAAGACAAGGCTTGAT
>JBHIBA010000462.1:0-2954 GCA_046758845.1 Nitrospinota bacterium | reverse complement strand
GGTTTCTGGCCTCAAGGTCGTGCAGTCGTGGCTCAAGTACCGCATGAAGAAAGGCGCGGGGAAGAAATCCTCGCCGCTGGACAACATCCACCCCGAGCGCTGGACCGGCCAGTTCACGACGGAACTGCTCGAACTGCTCTGGGTGCTGGAGGCGACTGTCGCGGGCTATCCCGAGCAGGCCAGGCTGCTGGAGGCCGTCGCCGCCGGTCCCTGCTTCGAGATCCACGAACTGCCCCCTGTCCCCGACGAAATGCGCAAGCCCCCTGCCGCTCGTCCCGCCAGGGCAAGGCTCTTTGAATAGAACGTGAGGAGTCGGGCGGGGTGCGCCGGATGCTGGCCAGCGGGCGAATTCGCCGATTTTTCCTTGACAGGGCACAACATCTTGTGGTCTTTTTCCACTGGATATCAACATCCTGTGGAAAACTTGTCACGGTGGTTAAGGCGGACGGCGGATACCCAGTCGCAGCCTGGCGTGACTCTTCCGAAAGAGGACCCCGCTCAGGAGCGCCCGAGTCCCCCTTCCATCTCCCTCGCCAGGGCGGCGGCCGCCTCCAGGTCCTCCGGTGTGTTGCAATTCATGAAAGAAAGGAACTTGGGATCCAGCGCGGCCATCTCCTCGGGGTTCACCTTGCGGGCGCGGACGTGGGAGAGGACCTCTATGATGGTCAGGCGGTCCTCGGCGATCAGCCTCTCCATAGGCTCCAGGCAGCCTTTGCCGTAAACCGCATGCAGGGGCTCGCGTCCGTGTTCGGAAAAGGGCAGCACCAGGTCGAGACCCGCCCTCAGGTCCACCAGGAACCGAATCAGAGGCTCGTTCAGGAAGGGCATGTCACACGAAGCGCAGAAGACGTAAGGGGTCTCGGCCTTGAGAAGACCCGTGTAGATCCCGACCAGGGCCCCGCGGTTCGGGAAAACGTCCGCATAAACGGGAAACCCCAGCTCGGTGTATAGTTTCGGGTCGTTGGCGACGAGGATGTTTCGGGTGAATAACCGCCGAAAGACGCCCGCCACCCGCTCCAGAAGCGGGACGCCGTCCACCTTCAGGCGGGCTTTGTCCCTCCCCATCCGGCGGCTTTTTCCTCCGGCGAGTATGAGGCCCGTGACGTCCTCGTAAACGTCATCCGGGCCGGCCGTTGAAGAGGGAATCTCCATGGGCTGTTCTTAGCCATCCGGCGGGATTCAACGGCGCGCCCCATGGGCCCTCGCCGAAAGGGCGTTGCGCAAGGAGGCAGTTCAAGCCCGGGCGGCCGTCGGGGCGTATTCCAATTCCTTGACCTTCGCCGCGAACGTCCCGTTCCCCATGTCTTCGAAGACCCGGCAACGGACCAGGTCTTTCCCGTAAACGTGGATGGTGATGGCGGTTCGGTCGCTCACGTTCTCGATCTTGTGAAACTCGAAAGGGGGGATCAGGCGGCCCGTATCCCCGATATGGGAAACAAACAGCCCCGACTCCCGTAGCTGAACGCCGTTCTCCGATCTTGTGTCGCCCACCGGGTCATACTGCGTGATACGGACCGACCCCTTCATCACACCTTCCACGCACCAGATGCCGCCGTGGTCGTGGACGGGCGTCCCTTGACCGGGTTGCCAGACCATCGCGACGACGACAAAACCCAGATCCGGGTGACGGTAGACGAGGTTTCGGGCATAGGTCTCGGGATTGGGCGTCCGGTATTGCGGGGGAAGCCACCCGCCGTCCTCCAGAAGGCGGCGAAGGGCCTTTTCCACGACCTGCGTAGCCTGGTCGTCATTCCGTGCCGATCTCAATCCCAGCGCGACCTCGCCCACAAACTCGTCAAACAGCGTACAGTCGGTGATACAGTCGGGGTCCTTCACAGCTCGGTTCCTCCTTCCGAAACGGGAGTAAGTTCAAGTTTTCCTGGCGTTAGAACACAAACCGCCGGGGACGTGTTTCGACCTTCGCTTGCCGAAGCTCCCCAATGACCTTGACGATATTCGCCACGATGGCCTTGTGAAATTTCTCTCCCTTCTCGGCCGTGCAGTGGGTCGGGTCGCCGAACGTGCCGCTCGGCTCGGTCGCCGCCCGGAAGGCCTGGGGCGTCCTGGCGAAGTAGGCCCGATTTCCGACGACGTAGTGGTCCGAGTAGTGGAACTCCCGCTGGGGCCAGACGTTGGCCTGGGCCTTGCTCATATCGCAAAGGTGGGGATGAAGGTAGAGCATCTGGGAGCATTCGTGCTGAGCGGCGTGGCCCATGCTGCCGGGCTCTCCGGCCATGAGTTCCCGGGAGACGGCGTCCCCGATGTCCCAGGGGTCTACCACGACGGCCGTTGCGTTCGTTTCGTTCGCCAGCTTGTTGGCGGCGATGTGCATCGGGGGCAGGTTGGCCTGGGCGTTGCCGTTGACGATCACGATCTTCCGGAAGCCGTGATAGATGAGGCTGATCCCCACCTCGTAGGCCAGGTTGATGAACGTCTCCGGTTTGAGCGTGACCGTCCCCGGATAGCCCATGTGGTGGGTCGCCCAGCCGTACCACAGCGGCGCGGCGCAAAGGACGTCGGCCTCGCGGGCGGCGTCTTCGGCGAACCCGATGGCCGTATAGCTGTCGGTCCCCAGGGGCATGTGGTGGGCGTGCTGCTCGACGCTTCCAACGGGAAGGAGGATGATGTCGTCCCGCTTCAGGTAAGCCTCCACCTCGGGCCAGGTTATTTCCTGAAGGATCCACGTTCTTTTTTCGGGCATTGACCTGTCCTTGATCTCTCGATACGGGTGAACGGTTTTGGCGCGGTGTAGCGCGGGGGCTTTAGCCTCCGCCTGCTGGACCGTCGATCAAAACCCCTTTTCAGCGGGGGGCGCTTTTTGGGCACTTCCGTGCCAGCCCAACTGCGGTTGGAGGCCCGTAGGCTTAAGCCGCGCGTCTTTGGCGCACACCTTCCGAGAGGTGATCGACCAGGCACGCCAGTGCAGAAACCTGACGCGGTGCGTCCGCCCCCCC
>JBHIBA010000461.1:0-2973 GCA_046758845.1 Nitrospinota bacterium | reverse complement strand
GATGAGCCACGCTGGCGTGGCAGGCCGGGCGGAAGCCCTCCTGGCGGCCTTAGCCGCCGAAATCGACCGCCACCGCCACGAGCTCGATGGGTATATCGGCCTCCGGGCCGTCTTCTTCGAGGTCCGCTTCCGGGCCGGAGGGGGCCACCCCCGATCCGTGGTCATGAAACCCGAATATGAAAATCTCTTGACAACAGAGGAGCCCTGTGGCTAAAGTCGAAACTCAGTAGTCTGATAACCGAACCGTTGGCGCCGGCCTAAGCGTGGAGCCCGGCATCCTGGGGAAACCCGGGGCGCCGGGCTTTTTTCTTTCCCGGCGGGGAAGGAGGCACGCGATGGTCCAGAAGAAGGTCGCCGCAGCCGGCGTGGCGGGCGCGTTCACGGTCATCGTCGTCTGGGTGGTGGAGGAATTTGCGGGGCTCCAGATCCCCGCCGAAGTGGCCTCGGCCTTCACGGCCCTTATCGCCTTCGTGGCCGGCTATCTCAAAGCGAATTGACGGGCATGCCGGCCACGAACTGGATCGCCCTCGACGATTGGAAGGCCAAGCTCGCGGAAGGGCAGGCCCCTGAGGAGTGTGCCCTCCGCAAGGCCCTGATCCCCGAGGAGATCAAGCAGGTCGAGGGGAAGTCCCGGACGATCCGCTTCACGATCTCCACCAGTGCGGTCGACCGCGACCGCGACACCATCGACGCCTCCGGCTGGAAGCTCGCCAACTACAAGAAAAACCCCGTCGTCCTCTGGGCGCACTCCTACCACGAACTCCCCGTCGCCAAGGCCTCGAAGATCAGCAAGCAGGAGGGGAAGCTCGTGGCGGACGCTGAGTTCGCGACCGCCGAGCAGAACCCGCTGGCCGAGTCCGTCTACCAGCTCCTCCTTGGGGGCTTCCTGAACGCCGCCTCCGTCGGCTTCAAGCCGCTGAAGACGGAGTTCAACGAAGAGCGCCGCGGGGTCGACTTCCTCGAGCAGGAGCTTCTGGAGTTCAGTGTCGTGCCGGTCCCGGCGAACCCTGAGGCGCTGATCGAGGCGCGCGGGATGGGCCTCGACGTGGAACCGTTGACGAAATGGGCGAAGGCCGTGCTTGAGGGTCTGGAGAAGGTGGTTCCGGGGAACGCATCGAGCGAGCGGGCCCCGGAGGATACCCCGTGGCGGGCCCCCCGGCTCCAGGATTTCACCGACGAGTCGTGGGACGACCTCTCGGCTTCCCAACGGAGCCGCATCGCCCGGCATTTCGCCTGGGCCAAGGCCATGCCGCCCGAGACGTTCGGGGACCTCAAGCTCCCGCATCACCGAGCCCAAGACGGGAACATCGTCTGGCGGGGCGTGGCGGCAGCGATGGCTGCCTTACTTGGGGGCCGGGGGGGCGTGAACATCCCCGCAGGGGACAAGCGGCCCGTCTACAACCACTTGGCCGCCCATTACCGCGCCTTCGACAAGCCCGTGCCGGACTTCCGCTTCGTGGAAATCGAGATCCTCAAGAGCGAGCCTGATCGCTGGCAGTTCGACGAGGACACCGGGGGACTTCTGGAGATCGCCGACGATCCCGAACAGAAACGGCGCAGCCAGGACCTCTTCATTCGTAATACCCGCCGGATCGAGAGCGCGCAGACCCACGGCAACAAGCTCTGCGGCCTGTTGGGGCAGGTGATCGAGGACTTGCGCGCCGGGCACGACGACGATGACGACGACGGCAAGACGGCGGGCGAGCCTCCCGACACGCTCACGTTGGAGATCGAGGATGTGATTCCCGACAACGCCGTGCTGGAGCTGGAGGACGAGCCCGGCACGGTGGACATCGACCCAGACGATTTCCGTGACGCCCTGAGGGACCTCGTGGGCTCGGGCGTCCGCGAGGCCTTCAACGCCCTGACGGGGCGAGTCGACTAAGGGGGACGACGACGATGGCGACCATGACCAAGGAGCAGGTGATCCAGCTGATCAAGAACACGGCCGGCTCGGACATCGCCGAGATGGTCCGGCAGTCGGTGGCGACCGCCATCGAGCCGCTCAAGCAGGAGCAGACGCAGTGGGCGGAACGGCTGATGGGCGAGCGCAAGGAGGACAAAAAGGAGCGGACGCGGGAGCCGGGGATGAGCCTGGCGCGCTGCATCCGCGCGACGGCGGCCGCCCGGATGCGCGGGTCCGGCCCCGACGCGGCGATCGAGATCCTCAGGATGTGGGGCGACGACGACCTCGCGGCCAAATGGGCCGAGGGCCGGCAGAAGGCCCTCGCGGCGGGCGACGCCACCGCGGGCGGCTTCCTGGTCCCTGAGACCTTCAGCCAGGAGATCATCGAGTTTCTCCGCAACGCGACCGTGATGCGGCGCCTCGGCCCGCGCACCATCCCGATGCCCACGGGGAACATCTCGATCGCCAAGCTCACCTCGGGGGCCACCGCGAGCTACATCGGCGAGAACACGAACATCACGAGGAGCGAGCAGCAGACCGGGCAGCTCAAGCTCTCCGCCAAGAAGCTCGCCGTGCTGACGCCGATCTCGAACGATCTGATCCGCTACAGCTCGCCCGGGGCCGACGCGGTGGTGCGGGACGACCTCGTGCAGGCCATGGCGGTGCGGGAGGACCAGGCCTTCATCCGCGACGACGGGACGGCGGGCACGCCGAAGGGCCTGCTCAACTGGGCCGTGGCGGCCAACAAGATCGCCGCCAACGGCACGGTGAACCTCCAGAACGTGACGACCGACATGGGGAAGCTCATCCAGCAGCTCAAGGGCGACAACATCCCCATGATCCGGCCCGCGTGGATCATGGCCCCGCGGACCCGGACCTTCCTGGAGACCATCCAGAACGCGAACGGATTCTTCGTGTTCCGGGATGAAGTCTTGGCTGGCCGCTTCTGGGGCTGGCCGATCGGGGAGACCAACACCATCCCGACCAACCTCGGGAGCGGGACGAACGAATCCGAGATCTACCTGGTGGACATGATGCAGGCGGTTTTGGGCGAGAGCCTGAACCTC
>JBHIBA010000460.1:0-2985 GCA_046758845.1 Nitrospinota bacterium | reverse complement strand
ATTCTTAGTACATAAGGGATTGTATGTAGTAGCATTTGAATATGGCTATCGGAGAACCGAAAAGCCTAAGCTCCTGCAAGCGCTTTTTCCTCCAACCGCGGCTACCCCGGCAGCGCCAGTACGAGGCCCTGCGCGCCTACTTCGTCGAGGAGCGCCCCTCGGCCGAGGTGGCCCGCGCCTTCGGCTACACCCCGGGCTCCTTCCAGGTGATGTGCCATCATTTCCGCCGCGACCCCCATCCCGTCTTCTTCGCCTCCCCCCGTCCCGGACCCCGCCACCAACCCAAGAAGTCGGCCGCCCGGGACCTCATCGTCGCTCTGCGCAAGCGCAACCATTCCATCTACGAGATCAGCGAGGAACTCAAGCTGAGAGGCCGCCCCCTCAGCCCCACCGCCGTCCGGGAGGTGCTCAAGGCGGAAGGCTTCGCGCCGCTGCCGCGACGCATGGACGAGGAGCGCCCGGCCCGGCCCCGGCCCACCATCGAGCCGGTCGCCGATGTCCGATTGTTCTCGGTGGCACCGCGCCGCTTCACGACGCGTTGCGGGGGCCTGTTCCTGTTCCTCCCCGACCTCGTGCGCCTGAAGCTCGAGAGGGCCGCCAAAGCAGCACGCCTGCCCGGCTCGAAGATGATTCCGGTGGGCCAGGCGTTGCGCTCCTGCCTGGCGCTGAAGCTCTGGTCCTTGGAGAGAAAAAGCCACGTCATGGCCCTCGTGGCGGACGAAGGCTTGGCGTTGTTCTCCGGGCTGAACACCACCCCCAAGAAGAGCTACCTGTCGGAGTACTCCTGCCGGATCGGCCCCACCAAGACCATGCGGCTGCTGGTCGCCTGGCACGAGCAGTTCGGCGGAGAGGAGCTGTTCCGGGGGCGCTCCTTTAACCTCGACTTCCATTCCGTCCCCTACTACGGCGAACATCCGGTGGTGGAACGACACTACGTCTCCGCCCGCAGCCGCCGCCAGCCGAGCGTGTTGGCCTTCCTGGCCCAGGACGCGGACGGACGCGCCTTCTGCTACGCCAACGCCGATCTGCGCAAGGGCGAGGAGGCCGAGGAGATCTTCCGCTTCATCTCCTTCTGGCGGCGCCTCCGTGGGGAGTTCCCCCGCCATCTCGTCTTCGACTCCCGGCTCACCACCCACGCCAACCTGGCTCGCCTCGACGAGATGGGTATCTCGTTCATCACCCTGCGGCGACGCTCCCTCAAATTGCGGAAGGAGATCGTGCTGCTTCCGCGCTCGGCCTGGCGCATCGTGGAGCTGGACGTGCCCACCCGGAAGTACCGAACCCCACGGGTCTACGAGCAGACCGTGTGCCTGGCCGGCCGACAGTTCCGGCAACTCTACATCCTGGATCTCGGCCACGAGGAGCCTACGATCCTGCTGACCAATCAGCACCGGATCTCGGCCGCCAAGCTGATCACGCGCTACGCCCAGCGCATGCTCATCGAGAACGCCCTGTCCGATGCCGTGCGGTTCTTTCACATGGATGCGCTCTCTTCGGCCGTAGGGCTCAAGGTGGATTTCGACATGACCCTGCTGGTGATCGCCAGTGGCTTGTACCGTCTGCTTGCACGCAGGATGCGCGGCTATGCTGACTCCCAGGCACGCCAGATCTTCCGTGACCTCATCGACATGCCGGCCACCGTCGAGATCACCGGCACCGAGGTCCGAGTCACCTTCCACAGACGAGCCCATCTGCCCATCGTCATCGCCTCGGGCTTGCTCAACCAGCCCGTCAAGATCCCCTGGTGGAACGGCCTGCCGCTGCGACTAACCGTGTGAGAAAGCTGACGGAAAAGGTCTCAATCTTAGGGGAATTCCCCTCCGTGGAAATCCAGGCTAGGTAATGATCGTCTTTGAACCGCAGGCCGAAGCGGTCAAGTTGCTGACGATTCAACCGCAAGGGACTGGGGTGGGGCGAGGTGGCATCTATGCGGAGGTCGACGCCGGTACTTATAATTCGGAACTTCTCGGGAAAGGTCCGGGAGTGCAAGACGGGTTCGGGCATGGGGGCCTCCTCCCGGATTGTGGCCCAATAATACCTGATGTGGCCATCAAGGACCTTGACCAATGACGCATCCAGGGCGGAAGGTGGAGTCGTCCAGAAAAAAGGATTCGAGGGCGGCGTATCTATTTGAATTTGTGAAGGTTACAGAATTTTTCGAATTTCGGGAATAATCGGTGAGAAAGGGGGTTTTCAATTTTGTAGGCGTCCCCCAAAGGGAATCCTTCCATGAGCCTCTTCCCTCTTCGAAAGTTGGACCTCAAATATCCCTCCACGTTTTTCCCAGGGGTTGAGTGTAAGCCCCAATTTGCCCCCATGCAGGTGATAGAAGAATGGTCATGCGTAAAATGTCCCTCTTTCTGCGGGCGGTTTTCTGGATATGTTGTGTTTTCGTGGTCACAGGACCGCTGGTGGCTTTGACAACGTTCATTGATGAATCTGGGAAACTAAATGCTCGCCAATTCGTGAATTTCAGTGAACAGCGAAAGGACTTGGTCTGGGGGGATTTCAACGGAGATGGAATGCTAGACATCTTCGATGCCATTACCAACAAAGCAGGTCCAGGATGCACTGCCGGCAATTGCAATTTCTGGCTCCGCAATGATCTATCAACCATCTTTGCATTCACACCTTTTATCATCACCACCCCATTTGATACGACAAAGACCAGCTACGACGCGGACGTCTTCGATTTCGACAACGATGGAGACCTGGATGTTCTCCTGGTCGACGATTTAAGCACCCTTCTTTTTGTCAACCCTCTCGATCCTCCAACGAACAACACCGTTGTTTTCAATGGTAAGAGGATTTCCCCCCCAGGTGTACCTCTGGTAGATAACTGGGATGATGCTGCCATTGGAGATATTAATCAGGACGGTAAACTGGACATCCTGCTGGCTCTGCGAAGGGACCCAAATCAGGCAAAAAAAAACGTCTTGCTAAAAAACAACACCATGACTGCAAATACACCCAGTTTCTCCATGG
>JBHIBA010000459.1:0-3011 GCA_046758845.1 Nitrospinota bacterium | reverse complement strand
ATGTAAGTGCGTAAAGGCGACCCGCTGCGCCGCATGCCCAGGAGACGCGGCCGCACCCCGAGGGAAGTCTTGGCCTGCGAGCCGCAGGGTGAAACATTTGAAGTTAGATTGCATCCCGGAAGGGAGGACTTAGATTTTTCTTGTCAAAAACTAATCCCCACGAGAAAATTAAGAAAGAAGTCAGCCGCCGCTTCGGTCAGGCCCGCACCCCCCGTTATTTCCAGAGATATGTTTTGAGAAACCTCGTAGCCGAGACCCGCGTCCAGAGAGTGAGGGTCCGCCTCGCCCTCGTTGGCGACGCTGCCGAAATACTCGAAGAATCCGACCAGCCTGTCGGTGATGGGATAATCCAGGTAGAGAACCGTCGAATACTCAAAGAAGCGGTTTGACTCCGCCGGGCCGTTCGTTGGAAGGGCGAACCCGAAGTTAGCGGCGAATGTCATACCATTGGGCAACGCCCAGGACGCGAGAAAAATGAAGGAAGGGTCGAACCCGTCGCTGGTGACCTCGTCGTCGCCCGTCGGGAAGCTCAGGCCGACAAAACCCGCAATTTCGGGAATCAAACCGTCCGCTGAAGTGATGCCGAACTTTCCAAAGAGGGTGAAGTCGCTTCCGTGAGTCTTGGTCTTTCCTCCGTCTGGGTCGATGATAATCAACCCGGACGCTTCCGCTTGGACCTCAAAATTGGGAAAGAGACCGAATATTATCAGAGGTTCCGGGAATGAATACGTGTTGACTTTCTCTGCAACGTTCGATTCCCTTTCGAAGGTGAGACTGAACTCCATCCCCAACTCGCCGGGTTTAACGAGCTCGGGGCCTTCAATCTCTGAGGCAAGGGACGTTGAAACCGGAAACCGGCCAAGAACTAGGCCCGCGACAAAGCAAATGAACAAGTAGCGGGTTGGCCTCCTGTTTGTTCCCGCGCATTTGTTCTTCATCCAGATTTTCCGGTTTCGAAGTCGTGACTCTGCAAGTTCACAAAAATCTCCCGGAAAACCACGAACGACACAGGGCGTCCTTCCTCAAGAACCGTAAAGGTTCAGGTTGAGGAAAACCGTTCCGGGCAACGCTGGCTTCTCTGATGGTAAAAGACGAACTCCGCCACATCGGAGCGGGTGCGGGTGAGGCATCAGCGTTCCATAGCGACGGGGGTGGGGAGGATGCGCAGGAGTTCTTCCACCACCTGCCGAACGTCCCAGTTCTCCCCGTGATACGTCGCCCGCCAGACTCCGTTTGCGTCGATTAATGCCAGGACGTAATTGTGATTCACCAGGCCCTTCGAAATCGGGGCAACGCTGACCCCATAGGCTCGCCATATCTGTTCCATTACCCGCTTGGCGCCCGTTAAGAAGCTCCATTTCCCGGAATCAGCGGCGAAGCGGCGCGCGTATGCGAGGAGAACCTCCGGACGGTCCACCTCGGGGTCCGTCGTGATGGAGACCAGGTGGAGGGGAGCCTCCGGGCCCAGCCGGCCGGCGACCCCCGCCATCTTCGCCGTGATCAAAGGGCATAGGTCCGGGCAAGAGGTAAAGATAAACGTGAGCAGGATGGCTTTCCCCTTTTGCTTGGAAAGGGAGAAAGGACGGCCGTTCTGATCGATGAGCGCAACCCCCGGGGCCGGGCGGCTGACAGTTTCCCGCCATGCCGAGGGCGCGCCCCGGTCGCCCGGGTTCCAGTGGGCGGACGCGCCGGGAGTTCCGGACGCCGCCAGAGACATCCACACCAACGCGCAAGCGAGTGCAAGTCTTTTCAGGAAGGTAAAGGTCATTCTTTTCGAAACCTTTTGACGAAGGCCAGCACGTCGCGAATTTCGTCCTCTTCCAAAGCGGGTCCAAAGGCGGGCATGAGCCCCCTTCCTTCTGTGACCACCAGGCGAATATCACCGTCCGATAGCCGGGAAGCCCTCAAGTCCGCCGCGCCTTTCGGCAGAAAAGCCGCCCGGCTACCGTCCCCAGCTCCTTGGGTTCCGTGGCAGGGCAGGCAACGCTGGGCGTAAATTCCGGCCCCGCGCTCCACATCCGAGCCACACCCCAACAAGAAGAGCCAGAGAGCCCCCAGGACCCCTAAGGCCCTTTTCCTCCTTGATGGGTTTGCGGCCTCTACCGGTCTTGCGAAAAAACCGACCCTCATCAGGATGTCGTTACCAGAAGAGCCGTTAGGAACATGACCAGCAGTCCGACCAGGACGCCGGCAAAGCCGAGAGCATATTCGCCGTTCTCCGCCTCCGCCTCCGCTCTGAGGACCAGCCTCGCAAGCTCGTACACCACGTAGAAGATAGCCCCCGCCCCGAGGGCGAAGAAAAACGTCGCCAGGATGTCGTAGTAGGCAAACCCGCCGAGCAGCGTGCCGAGGACCGTCGGCCCGCCCGCGATGAGGCCGAACCACAGGAGGTGGGTCAGGGCAAGGCCTTGCCGGGCGACGGGAGCCAGGATGCCGAATCCCTCCGTGGCGTTGTGGATGGTGAACCCGACGACCAGCAGCGCGCCCAGGGCGATGTCGCCGGTGACATACGCCGCGCCGATGGCCAGTCCTTCGCCCATGTTGTGCAGGCCGATGCCCGCGGCCACCATGTAGGCCAGGACCAGGCGGCGGAACGCCTCCGGCCGGTCCGCGCCAACCTGCAAGGACCAGCGGCCTACCGCCAGCAGGCCGAACACGCCCACGATCAGGCCCGTCGTCAGGACGATGACTGCGCTGAATACCTCGGGAACCCGACCGGCCGTCTCAAAGCCCTCTGCCAGGACGTCCACCCCCAAAAAGACGAGGATGCCGGCCGTCATCGCGACCAGAAAGCCCAGCCACCGGTTGCCGAGCCGCCTGAGGAAGGGAAGCCAAAGGAGACCCAGGAACACGGGGATGACGCCTGCGTAAACCCCGAGCAGGGAAAAGCTCCCAACGGACCGCCAGCCCAACCTGGGTGTGTTAATCGGAATATCCGTGGTGTGGGTGAAGGTCAATCCGTTGGAGGTGATCACCGTCAATTCGACGGGCTCTGTTTCCAGCCAGGGATA
>JBHIBA010000458.1:0-3011 GCA_046758845.1 Nitrospinota bacterium | reverse complement strand
GCGCGCCTTGCTGCGCAAGGCGCGCATTCGGCCAACAAGCCAGTTTTTGCGACAGGGGCGGCCCTGTAGGGCCCCCCCTGTCGCGAATAAAAAGTTTTCCGGGGGGTGTGGGGGGCCGGCTTTCAAAGCTTGTCCCGAGCGAAGCCGAGGGAAGGCCCCCCACAAAAAGAATCGAATTCTGCTAACCGAACATTGCTGCATCCCGGTTGCGGGTCCGATCATTCGAGAATCGGGGCTGCGTTTTGACGCTACGCCCCGTCTATGCGTCCTTTTCCCCCATCGCCTTGTTCTCGCTGACCTTCGTGTGATAGGAATAGTCTAAAAGCCAAATAGCGAGTGTTTGATCGGACAGTTGGTCGGCCGGTTGGGTGTTCTGGGGCGCGAGACCCTGGAAAGGACGGCCTTCAGGCCCGGCCCGCAGGAACGTTCAGCCGGGGGGATTTCTTTCCTGGGAGTGAAAGGACATGACGCAAATTCGGACGGCCGTCGGCATCGGTTCCGCCTTTCAGCGGATGATTGACGAAGGGGAAGTGGCCGTCATCGAGCGCGAAGTGGACAGCATCCACGAGGTCGCGGGCGTCTTCATGAAGCTGGACGGGCTCCGTTACACCCCCGGAGTCTTATTCCGGAACGTGAAGGGATTTTCTATGCCCGTTGGCGGGACATTGTTCAGCGAGCGCGCCCGGGTGAGACGGCTTTTGGGCATGCCGGATGATCCCCTGGAGTTCAAGCACGCCTTCATGGCCGCCCTGGAGAAACGGGTGGAGCCTGTTCTTGTCCCCGATGGCCCCTGCCAGGAAGTGGTCCTCACGGAGGGCTTCGACGCCCTGAGTCTCGTCCCCTCCATCCAGGCCTCCCTGGACGACGGGGGGCGCTACTTCCAGGCTGCCGTCCTCACCAGAGACCCCGAGACCGGCCGGCGGAACATGGGCATGTACCGGAACATGCTCCTCAGCGACAACCGCACGGTCATCAACATCCGTCCCGAAGCCCACATCGGGATGCACTTGCGCAAGGCCAAGAGGCGGGGCGAGCCTTTCCCCGTGGCGCTGCTCTTTGGGGTGGATGCCGAGGTGTACCTCGCCGGCGTCACCAAGCTGCCCTTCGGCGAAGAGGAATTGGCCTTGGCGGGGACCTTCAAGGGGGAGCCCGTCGAGTTGGTCAAGTGCAGGACCATCGACCTGGAGGTCCCGGCTTCGGCCAACATCGTCCTGGAAGGCGTGGTCGAGCCGCCCTACGACGAGGAGTGGGAAGGGCCCTGGCCGGAGTACCTCAAGTACCTGAGCATCCCGCAGCGAAAGCCCATCTTCCGGATCACGGCCGTCACCCACTGCGCGCAGCCCATGACCTATAACATCGTTCCGGGGACGAAGGAAAACTACAACATCCGCATCTCCAACGACGTGGCCTTTTACAAGTACGTGAAGGCCATCGAGCCGACTTTCGTTGTGGATGCCGTTCTGACGCGCGGCTCGGCCCACTGGCATCACGGCGTCATCCAGTTGCGGAAAGACACCCCGGACCGGGAGGGTCATCACATCCAGGTCGCCCTGGCGGCCTTCGGGTTTTCCGTCTATCTGGAGACGCTGACGCTTGTGGACGAGGACGTGGACATCTACGACATGGACGCCATCGATTGGGCCGTCACGACCCGGTGCAACCCCAAGGAGCAGGTCCACATCCTGCCGGAGGCCAGGACCCACCGCAACAATCCCATCGCCGGCGTTCGGTCACTGATTCCGGGGGATTCGGTCGTGAAGGCCAAGATGATCGTGGACGCCACCATTCCCTGGAAGTACAAGACCATCCAGAAAGAGGGGGTGCCGCCGCTGTTCATGCGCGCCCGCTTCCAGGAGACTCCCCTGGAGGATTACTTAACGTCCGAGGACTTTAGACGCTGGGTTGGATAAGTGCGCCGTTGGGATTTTCGAGAGAATCCGCCGGAGGATCATCGTCGGGTGCAAATGGAGGTAAGGAAACCATGAAACGAATCGGAGAGGTTCTCATCATCGCAGCGTTGGCCCTGGGGCTGGCGTCCGGAATGGCCTTTGCGCAGAAGAAGCAGATGTCCTTCGCCTCGGCCAAGCCGGGCGGCTCTTGGTTCCCCGTCGCGGCGGGCATGAGCGGCATGCTCAACAAGTACGTCTCGGGGATCGAGGTGAAGACAGAGCAGACGGGGGGAACGCTTCACAACAACAAGCTGGTGGGCACCGGTCAGGCGGAGTTCGGACTTTCGGTCGCCCGCGTGGCCTGGTTGGCCACAAAGGGAGTGGGTCCCTTCAAGAAAGGCGGTCCGCTGAAAGACATCAATCGCTGGCTCGGCCGCTTCACGACGGGAGTCCTCCAGATCGCCACGCTGCGGGGTTCCGGCCTGAAATCCGTGTGCGACATGAAGGGCAAGGTCGTCTCCCTCGGACCCGCCGGCGGCGGGGCCGTCCCGGCCATCCGGACCGCGTTCGGCTCCTGCGGTTTCACGACAAAAGACACCAAAGGGAGCTACCTCAATTATTCGCAGGGCAAGAATGCGCTCTTGGACGGTAAAGTTGTGGCGGCGACGATGTACGCCGCTATCCCCATCCCGGCCATGAAGGAGCTGGAGGCCAGCGGCCGGAAGTTTACCCTGCTGACCCTCGGGCCCAAAGAACTGGAGATTGCCCAGAACAAGTTCAAGTACGAGAAGGTGATCGTCCCCGGTTCGGCCTACGGCCTGCCCGGCGAGTACCCGACCATCGGGGCCGGGAACATCTTCATTGTGAATAAGAAAGTTTCCGAGGCCGTCGTTTACAACGCCACCAAGGCCATCATGGAGCACCTGGCGGAGTTCAAGGCCATTCACCCCAGCTTGAACCACATCACCCCCAAGGTCATGGTCAACGCGCCGAAGCCCGCGATTCCCTGGCACCCCGGCGCACTCAGGTATTTCAAGGAGAAAAAACTCCTGTAAAGCCGCTTGCAGGCGGGGCCCCCGGCCCACGGGCGGGGGCCCCGCGCGGTTTTTTTTTAAAGGTTGT
>JBHIBA010000457.1:0-3018 GCA_046758845.1 Nitrospinota bacterium | reverse complement strand
TCGCGAAAAGAAAGTTTTCCAGGGGGTCTGGGGGGCCGGCTTTCAAAAAGGCCCCCCAGGTTCTTATTAATCTTGCTATCGATGAACGCGCCCCCTATGCCTTGGCCTGCAGGCCGGAAAGGATTTTCTCGGCGGTCAGCGGGAGGTCCTTCACACGGATCCCGACCGCATCGTGGATCGCATTGGCGATGGCGGGGGCCGTAGGGACGAGGACGGCTTCGGAGAATCCTTTCGCGCCGAACGGACCGGTGGGCTCGGGCTCTTCGATGAAGTCATATTCAATGGGCGGCACGTCCAGGATGTTCGGCACCTTGTAGTCCACGAGACTGGGGTTGGTGATGACTCCGCCGGAGTACACCACTTCCTCGATGAGGGTGTACCCGAACCCCTGCGTCACGCCTCCTTGGAGTTGGCCCACGATCCCGCCCAAGTTGATGACCTGCCCCACATCGTGGGCGCAGATGAGACGGAGGACCTCCACCTGGCCCGTTTCCTCGTCGACCTCGACTTCCGCGATGTGCGTACAGAAGGTCATCGTAGTGACGCCCTTTCGCGGGCTTCCGTCCTGGCAATCGGCCAGGGCGGGCGGACCCACGGCCTCGAAGATGCCGCGCCCCAGAATCGGCCCGCCCTTTTTCGTGAGAGCGCCCTTTGCGACCTGTCCGATGGTCATCCCTCTCTCCGGCGCCCCGGGCAGGTAGATCCGCTTATGGGCCACGGCCAGGTCCTCCACCGGGACCTCCATCAGCTCGGAGGCGCGCTCCAGGAGCTGTTTCTTCGCGTCCGCTGCGGCGAGGCGAACGACGTTGCCGACGTTGTAGGTCACCCGGCTTGCCGCCGTGTAGTACTCAAAGGGGGTCGCGTCGGTGTCGGCCGAGACGAGGCGCACGTCTTCCACACCGACGCCGAGTTCCTCCGCCGCGATCATCGCCGCCATGGTGAGTTGGCCGGCCCCGATCTCGATGACCCCCGAGGATACCTGGATCGTGCCGTCCTCCATCACCTTCACGTTGGCGGAAGAGCTCAAGCCCCCGGAGACGTGCATCCCGCAGGCGATGCCGCGGCCCCGGCGCTTTCCGTCCTTGGCCTGAGGCAGGGACCCCTGCCAGTCGGCGCGCCGCGCCGCCGAATCGAGGGTCTTTTTCAGCCACACCTGCGCCAGTTTCTGGCCGTTGACCAGGCTGTCGCCGTGGTCCATGCCGTTGGTGCGGCGCAGGTCGAGCGGGTCGATGCCCAGCTCCCGGGCGATGATGTCCATTTGAGACTCGCCGGCGAAGGTGGACTGGGGACATCCGTATCCCCGGAAGGCGCTGGAGATGGTCTTGTTGGTGTAGACGGTGAAGGACTCAACGTTCACGTGGGGAATCCGGTAGGCGCCCTTCGCATACAGGGCGCCCCCTGCGGCGATGGTGGGGCCGTGGTCCGTATAGGCGCCCGTATCGTAGTAGAGCTTGGCGTCGCGCGCGACGAGCCGGCCGTTGCGCTTCACACCGGTGCGGATCTGGATGGTGGTGGGATGGCGGGGAAGTCCGGCGACGAAGTCCTCGTCTCGGGTGAACTGCAAGCGCACCGGTCGGCCGGACCTCAGGGCCAGAAGGGCCGCGTACATTTCCACGCGGGGCTTCTTTCCCCCGAAACCTCCGCCCACGATCGCCCCCACAACCCGGACTTTGGTCAGGGGGAGTTGCAGGACCCGGGCGATCAGGCTCTGAGACGAAAAGACGCCCTGTGTGCTGACCCAGACCGTCACCCCGCCCTGGCCGTCCGGCTGCGCCAGGGCCGCGTGGGGCTCCAGGTACGTCTGGTGGTTCTGGTGCGTCGCGAAGGTGTGCTCGAAGACCTCATCGGATTCCTGGAAACCGACCTCCACGTCGCCGTGGCCGAACCACGTGCTGCATGCAATGTTTCTCTGTCTCCCGCGCACCTTGAACGTTGAATCGTACTTGTGCGAGTCCTCATGGACCAGTGGCGCGCCCGGCTGGATGGCCTCCATGACGTCGAAGACGGCCGGAAGCTCTTCGTATTCCACCTCGATGAGGGAAAGAGCCTCCTCCGCGGTGTCCGGGTCCGCGGCGGCCACCGCAGCCACCTCGTCCCCCAGGTAGCGGACTTTTTCGGGGTCGAATAGGAACTGGTCAAAGATGGTTGTCCCGTAGTAGACGAGCGGAGTGTTCCTGGAGGAAACGACGGCTTTGACGCCGCGCAGGCGCTCTGCCCGGCGGGTGTCGATGTTGAGTATCCGGGCGTGGGGGTGGCGGCTTCTGAGAATTCGTCCGCAGAGCGTTCCGGGTATGTCCAGATCCGCCGCGTACTTGGCCTCGCCCGAAGCCTTGGGCGCGCCGTCGATCCTGGGTATATCCTTCCCGATAATCGAATGCACGGACATCGAGGGATCCCCCGCTTTGGGTTGACTTGTGTTGGCTTGCATCGGCAGCTTTCGCCAACTTCCAGTTTATCATGAGGCGGGGTCGGCCAAACTTGTTTCAAGGGGAGCGGCCAGCTATACGGGACGTGCTTTTAATTCTCGGAAACAACCTGGTCCAGAGCATGAGAGGTGAATTTGCGACGGGTGTTAGATTCCTATATGGACACCGCTTGGGCCGGGGGTGACAATAGGACCACACAGCCCGCTTGGTTTTTCACCCCGACCCACTGAGGGGGGGGCGTTCCCTATCTACCCCCGCCGCGCATATGCGCCCTGACAAATTTGAGTATCACCCCAAGTAGTCGATGAGCTAAACTTTCCTCCGTCAATGCTCGTAGAGCGCCCTTTCCAAATCTTCAAGTCAAAAACATGGGAGAAAAAAAGATGAAGGCGGTCGCAGGACTCTTGGCTATCTTCATTCTTCAACCTTTAGCATGGGGCCAATCCTCGGACGAACACATCTTATGGCGGGAGATGCTTTATGTCGGGATTGATTCGGTAGGGATTCGTCAGGTGTGGTCGCCGCTTGGCGCTTATAAGAATTCTGAAGCGTGTTCCCGAACCCTCGGGAACATGCTTGTCGGGGCAACTAA
>JBHIBA010000456.1:0-3029 GCA_046758845.1 Nitrospinota bacterium | reverse complement strand
CAAGTCAAAAGTTTCGATGTCAACCTCTAGGAGACCAGCAAAGCCATGAGAATGAGCAAAGGATGAATTGAGACATGTCTCTTGCATGAGGATGTCTAACGAAGATCCGCTCAAATGCCTCCTGGCCTTCTTTAGGCAGCGAACGCCTAAAGCCAGATTTTCATCCCTTCCTCCTGCGTTGACTTAAGATGTAATTTGCTATCACTGCAACGGGAGCGATCCAGATCCGTGAGCGATTTTTTCTTAAATAATTCAGCATTCGTTCAAACTCAACCAATTTAATTGGCAACCATTCCTTCCCGATTCCGTGAAAGGTCAGGATTACCCATCTGCCACTTAAAATCTCGTGCTCAATCAGTTCACTGATCTGAACGGACTTCATCCCCTCCACCCCATGAGAATATAAAAACGACAGATCCGCTTCCAACGGGTCATTGCCTATAAGGCTATACTCTCCCCTGCCCGCGACGTATCGTCTCGCTACCTCTGGCACATAGGATTTTCTTGTAGTTCCCATACCGACGAAACTCTCGTTACAAGGATATGCAAACGTCCTATCAACCAAGCTCCCTCTAAAAAGCTTTCTTAACGCGGAACTGCCACTATCTATAGATGTTGCGATATCCGTTAGCGTCATTCTTTCTAGGCAAAAATTGCGGTTGTTACGAAAATGATGGCGGCATGAACAGGGATGGCTATCCGTATGGTTGCCAATTTCGTGTCCCTCCAAAACAACCTGCTGCCAAAGGCGAACGCTTTGCGTCCAATTGAGCGAGTAGTTGGGGTTTACGTAGAAGGTGCCTTTCAAGCCGTATTTCCGCAATAGGGGGATTGCCTGTTCAAGTTGTGAAGGCATTCCGTCGTCGAAGGTCAAGCTTACGGCACCGACTTTGCCGGCTGGCCAAAATTTCGACTTTTCGGCAACCGCGGAATCAGAAACTGGTACCAATAACTTGCATAATACGATGGTCAGTGTAAGCAGGTTTTTGTAGGGACCATGCATCTCAACCAGAATTTCCTATTTCATTTTCCTATGACGTTCTTTCTCCCCCTTTGGAGGCCAGAGCATTCGACTCCCTTCCCATAGTCCTGTCAACATCTTTCCCAGACCTGTTACACCCGAGATTCCCCATTTCAACCTACAAGGGTAGCGTTCCGGTTCCCTTTCCCGATGAAAACCATTTGACCCCCTTCCGGTGGGCTTGTCAACAGCCTTCCAACCCTCCGCAACAGGGGGCTGACGGCCATCGGCTGGCCCAAAGGGCGGACCCTCGCCCTTCGGTCCCCTTTGTCCGCAGCTCAACCCGTTAACCAATCACCTCATGCTGCTGGAAACCCTCTGCACAAGGTTAAACCGGCACCGGCCGTAATTGGTTGGTTCGGTCCAGGATGATGGCGAACTCTTCCCTGGGCACCGCCACCTCGGCCAATTGAAAGATGATCCGCCGGGCGTGCCGGACGATCCGGCCGCCCATTTTGATCAGCTTGCCCTGGAGCTGCGCAACGACCAGTGCTTGAGCCCCCTGGGCAACGCCAATCTCCGCACGAAACTATCTAGATAATGGGCCAGGATGAACAGCATGAGCAACCGCCACGAGATGCCCTGGGGAGGCCAGGACTTTGGTTATCCTGCAGAAAACCGCCTGGCTTCACCGAAGAACGTGACTCAATATGGGAAATCCGGAGTGAAAGGCGCTGGCTTCCGAGTCCCGTTGATCCGGCAACGCTGAACGAAAATAAAGCCCTGCACACCCAGGCAGTGGGTTGGGCAGGGCTTTGTATTCTCAGGGCCGGGCGATCATTTCGGCGCGAAGATGTCCATCAGCCTCTGGGCCTGGTGGGGCTGGGCCGGACGGACGACGGGGAGCTGGACCCCGGCATCTTTGAATTGTTCGACTCGGTCCACCACTTCCTGCGGCGTCCCCGAAGCGGTCAGGTTCTCGATGTAGGACACGGGGATCGTCTTGGCGAGCAGCTCCTTGCCGCCTTTTTCTTCCGCCTCGCGGAACTTCGGGAAGTCTTCTTTTTTCAGGTGCGGGTCGCCGACGCGGACCCGCTGTCCGGCGTTGAACTCGATCTGGATGCGGTCGAACTTGCTGGCGACCTCCCAGCGGATCTGCTCGACGGCCTGGTCGTGATCGTCTTCCACCGAGGAAACGATGAGGCAGGCGATCTGGAACTGGCTCCAGTCCCGGCCGGCCTTCTCGCACGCCTCCTTGCAGATCTGGATCGCGTTCTTGATGTATTCGGGAGAGGTGATGGCATTGAGCATCACGCCGTCGCCGATCTCCCCGGCGATCCTCAGGCCGGTCTTGCTGGTGGCCGCGATCCACATGGGGATGTAGGGCCGGTAGGGCTTCCACGCCAGCTCCACCCGGTCCAGCTGGAGGGTCTCTCCCTGCCAGGCGATCTGCTTTTCCCCGGAGACGATTTTTCGCAGGGCCACCATGTATTCCTTCAGGGAAACCACCGGGTCCTGGGGGTCGAGGGAGTTCCAGGCGGCGTGCGTTTTGGTGCAGGCGCCGGGCGCGAGGATCAATCTCCCCTCGGAGAGTTCGTCCAGGGTGGCGATCGTCTGGGCCTGGATGACCGGCGTCCGAAGCCGGACTATCTGCGTGCAACCGATATTTATGTTCTTGGTGGCCAGGGCGAAGGCCGCCAGGGCGGAGACGGAATCCCGCATGATCTCGATGGTTTCCGAGAAAAAGCCGAGCTCGTATCCGCGTTCGTCCGCCTTCCTCACCCACTCGGCCATCTCGCGGACGTTCAATTTCGGGGAGTAACCTTGAGCAAATCCAATTCGAACCATTGAAAATCCCTTCTCGAACCCGCTTGGGTTGGGTGATGGGGCGGGATGGAGGCCCAGCCCACGCCCCGCGTCCTCCCTCAATGGGTGACGGCCCGCCCGATCTCTCTTGGCCGGTGCCACCCGGCCAATTTCGCAAAAATTCTCCTATTACCTTGGAAACGGCCCCCCTGTCAAGATGCCCTCCATCGGCCGGACCCTCCGGAAGCGGCCGTGCGTTTCT
>JBHIBA010000455.1:0-3029 GCA_046758845.1 Nitrospinota bacterium | reverse complement strand
TCGGGCAGAAGCTGTCGAGACTCTTCCCCTTGAACCATTGCATGTGCCTTTTTTGCAGGTCACGCGCGGTTACATCGATGAGGATGGTGTAGCCGAAGACGAAATCATATGCCTTCGCCCGCGGGATATTCAGGCCCCGCCTCCCGATGACGACTGCCAACTCAACCTCGTAGTCGAGCTGGTTCGTTACCGCATGGTGGATCACCGGTGCCTCATGGCCGATGACACTCGTGGGAGGTTTGGTGAAAAAGACCGGAACCGATGGCACCTCGGCCTGCTGCTCCTTGGCATGTTCCGCGTAATTGCGGCCCATGCAAAAAACGTTCTTTCGCGGCCGGGGAATCGGCGCGAGGAATCGAGCGCGATCTCTCGAACGCAGCAAGCGATCCCCCGCCCTCGCCCGCCATGTCCCGTTCGTGAGACGGCGAGCCGCCTCCCGTGAGAGATCTTGCACGACCTTGACCCTCCTTGAACCCCCGTCGATCAGGTCCAGCATATCCGATGGGAGACGGTCCTTCCTCTGCCGCGACCGCTTCAGGGTCGCGGCGCAGGCCGGGAGATTCAGCACGCTGTCACCGATGATGACCGCCAGTGTCGGCTCCCGATCCCACAGCACTGTGGCGATCCGCAAGTGGACTCTCCTAAATCTCCCGGACCATGAGGCCCCGGCGAGGGATACGGCAGCGGAGGATTCGTGCCCGGTACGCGGCCAACGATTTCTCCAGACGCGGACGGGACCCCGGATCGACCAGAAAGAGAATACACCCTCCACCACCCGCCCCGCAGACCCGGGCGCCCACGGCCCCCGCACGCCGGGACAGCCGAATCATGGTGTCGATGAATGGGGTACTCATGCTGGGCAACATTGCCTTTCGAATCGCCCAGTCCTCGTTCAGCGCCGCGGCGACTGCGCGAAGGTCTCGGCGGATGAACGCCTCCCGCATTGCCACGGCGTTCGATTTGAGCCGCTCGAAGAACCGGACAACCTTGGGATCGCCGTTCACGTGTCGCTTAAAGAGCTGCCAGTTGTTGGCACCAGAGAACCGGGGCCTCCCGGTATAGACGAGGAGCAGATGTTGCTCCAGCTCGTCAAGAAATTCCCCGGCGGCGACCGGTCGGCGGACAATCCCTGTGGGACCGAATTCGATCTCGCTCGCCCCCCCGTACACCGCCGCATAGTAGTCCTGGTATCCCGTAGGAACCCGGATAGTCTGGGTCTCGATGGCCCTTGCATATTCGATCAGCTCCGGCCTCGCCATCCGGATCTTCTTGAGGCGGGCCAACGCAGCCGTGGCGGCGATGGCCAAGGCCGAGGAACCGCCGGTCCCCGCGCCCGCGGGAGCCTGACAGTCGGTGGTCACGTCAATGCCTGATACGGGGCCAACAGATCGAAGGAGTCGGCCCATCAGCTCAAGGAAGCGGTCCTTTCGCCAATCGATCTGGTGTGTCGAGGCCCACACGGCCCGCTTATTTTGGTCCCGGGCAACGAGGCGAATTCCTCGCCCCTTGCGTTCCCGCACGGTGACGGTGGCATAGAGGCTGATCGCGACGTTGATGGTGAGCGCTGGCTGATGAAAGAGATAGAGGGGAGGAATATCGAGCGTCCCCCCGGCAAAGTCGATGCGGGTTGGGGCGGCCGCGAGGACGGTGCGGCTCACCAGGAGACCTCTTCCAGGCTCTGGCAGCGGTTGTGGGGGTACTCCGCAGGGAGCGTGGCGTAGATTCGCGCCTCCCGGAACCGCTTTTGGATCTCGGGGTCGGCACTCTGCACCGCCTCAGGCGGAACCCGGGTGATCCAAAAGGTCTCAACCTCAGGGCGGCGAGCCTTGATCACATCGAGCTCCCGAGGGTCATTATCCACCACGGCCAGCTGACCAAACCGCCCGATGAGTGCCTCAACCACTTCCGCCTTGGCCCGCTCCCGGCGCGTGGTGAACACCTCTTGAAAGAAGTGAGCAATCCGCGCCCCGTTGACCTTGTACGCCTGCCAGGCGGCATCCCCAAAGGAGAGCAGAAACCCGGCGATCTCTGCCGCCTGCAGCTGCCTCAGAAAGGGATCCACGTCGGCGAAGAGGTACCCGCGGAGGTCGGCGAAGTGTTCGCGAAGCTCCCGCTGGATGGCCGCCACATCGGAACTCCCCACCGCCCCCCCCCGGGTCAGATGCTCCAAGTGCTTCTCAAGCGAGTACCCCGTGGGCCACACCCGGGCGTAGCTCTCTTCCCAGACCTTGGGATCGATCGCAAATCGGGCAAAGGCGGCGCGGACATCGACCCAGAAGAATCGATCGGTGTCGAAGAGGGTATGGTCAAAGTCGAGGAGGAAGGCCCGTCCGCCGTCCATGCCTCCTCCCTCTTTTCCTTTCCTCAGCGCTTTGCCCCGGCGACCTGCGCCTCGTAGGCCTCCTTCATCGCCCGGACCTGACCCTCGATCCCCTCGATACTCGTCTGGATCGTCGACCAGGTCGCCCGCGCGGCGCCCCGCATGGCGAGGTAGAGCGCCTCCAGGATCTCTTCCTGGGTGGCACCGGCTTGCTTCGCGGCCGCGAAGCGGACCGGTGCTCACGTGTGACAGCCAGCCGCAATCATCGCCGCCAGCGCCACCAGCTGCCGGGTCTTTTCCTCCAGGGCGTTCTCCACGTAATACATGCCAGCAAATTCCTTGATGGGCATCGCCCTCCCTCCTTTGACAGAAAATGAGGTGGATTGCCAAAACTTTTCCATTTTACCCTACGGAGAGATGCAGGCACAAGCCTCAACCTGTTCGGCCGCCTCTTTACACCGGTTCAGGCGCCATATATAGTCCTGAAAGTGCCCCACGGTGTTCGCCCGGAGGAAGAGCAATCCATGGCTCCATCAGATCACCCAGTCTACGCCGAAGTGGCCCTGCCGTTAGCGATTGACAAGACCCTCACCTATGTCGTTCCGCCCCACCTCCAAGAGGTGGCCGCTCCAGGCAAGCGCGTTCTCGTCCCCCTGGGGACACGCGTCGTTTCGGGGTACTTGGTGCGTCTGCTGGAGCGGGCCGACAT
>JBHIBA010000454.1:0-3043 GCA_046758845.1 Nitrospinota bacterium | reverse complement strand
GCCAAGGAATCACGCCATCGAGGGGAGACCGACAACCGGTCCAGCCAATCCCACATCCAACCCAATCAGGCCGAGCGCCATGCTCGGCCGTCAGAAGTTTTGCGGGGGGGTGTGGGGGGGCGCCTTTCAAAAAGCGCCCCCCACAATAAAGCCGGCACGCCAGTGCCCAAAAAGCGCCGCATGCAAAGAAGTTTCCTTTCAAATCTCCCTCGCGCCAGTGGGCGGGCTCGCCGTCCATGTCTCATATGCCTTGAACCAGTACAAGTCTTGTCGTGCGTCCGGCGGGACTTTAGGATCCAGTTGGAGTATTCTGTCTTTTCAACCTGTCGGTGGGCCGAAGACGCGGAAAAGGGGGGCGATTCGACCGTGGCGGTAGCCCGGCCTTCCTGCGGGATGTCCGGTTGAATCGCCGAGGGAATGGCGTTACCACACCCGGTTTTCCCCGGAGGGGGGGCCTAAGGAGAGAGGAGGAGGACATGATCCGATCAACGATGGCGGGAGGTTTGCTGGGGAAGCGGTTCCAGGCGGCGCTGGCCGCGCTGGCCATGGGCTTTTTCGTAATTTGCGGGTTGCCGGGGACGTCAAAGGCCGAAAAGGTGGTCCATTCCCTGGACTGGGTGCCCTACGGCCGGGATGCGGGATTCTATGCCGCCGAGGCCAAGGGATTCATGAAGGCGGAGGGGATCGATCTGGAGATCACGCGCGGGAAGGGATCGTCCGAGACCGTCAAGCGGCTCACGGTCGGGGATGCCGACTACGGAACGCCCGACGCGGGCGTCGTCGCCATCTCCCGCTCCCGGGGGATCAAGGTGAAGATGATCGGGGCCTTCCACGCCCGGACGCCGATGACCATCGTCACGGTCAAAGGTCGGGGCATCAATACGGTCAAGGACCTGGCCGGAAAGACGCTGGCGGATGCCTCCTTCAGCTCGACGCACAAGGTGTTTCCCGCCCTGGCCAGAAAGCACGGCGTGGATCCCAAGAGTGTCAAATGGGAATTCATGAGCCCGGCGGCCTTCGGTGCAGCCGGCCTGGCGGGAAGGGTGGACGCCTGGGGTGAATACGCCACGAACGAGCCCAGCATGAGGAAGGCGGCTAAGCAGGCGGGGAAGGAATTAATTATTTTCCGGTTCGCAGACCTCGGCGTGGACATTTATTCCAACACCACGACGGCGACGGAAGACAAGCTCAAGAACAACCCCGATCAGGTGAGGCGTTACATGCGGGGTATGTACAAGGGGATTGCCTGGGCCGTCAAGCACCCGGAGGAGGCGGTGGACATCATCCTCAAAAGGGTCCCCGTCCTGAACCGGGATACTGCAATTCAGCATTGGCAGATCGCCATAGATCACCTGCTGACCGCAGCGGCCAAGAAGCATGGTATCGGCCACCTGTCCCGCGAGAAGGTGACCTTCACCCGGGACATCATAGCGGGGGCTTACAACCTGAAAACGAAACCCTCAGTGGATGACCTTTATACTGTGAAGTACCTCCCCAAGGTCATGGCGAAACGGTAGGCCCCGGCAAAGACAAGACAAGGCCTCCTTGGCCGGAAGAAAGTCTTCAGAGATCCCGTCTACGGGGGAGGGGTGCGTCTCTATCACTGTGAGGGTTCGGCAAGGCCGCCCCGGCCGCCTTCGCGCCCGACGGGCGCAGGACCTTCGTGTCCAACATCGAGGACGGGACCGTCACGGTCATCGATGCGAAATCCCACAAGTCCGTGGCCACGATCCGGCTGGGCGGCGATCCGCACGGCGCTGTACGTGCGCGAACCGCCTAACGTGGGTAGAGAATGCCACGCCCCTTGATGCTTCAGATCGCCTTGGGGCTGCCCGTGGGTTTTCTGTTCGGTATCATCCTGCAGCACGGGCGCTTCTGCATGAACACCGCCTTTCGGGAGTTGCTGTTCTCCCGGGACGCGACGCTCTTTCGGGCATACGTGTTGGCGCTGGCCGTTCAGTCCGTCCTCATTCACCTGGGGGACTCCCTGGGCTGGCTTCAGATGTGGCGCGTTCCCTTTGACTGGCGGTCGGCCATCGTTGGCGGGTTCGTCTTCGGGATCGGGATGACCCTGGCGGGCGGCTGCACCACCGGGACGTGGTACAGGGTGGGGGAGGGGATGGTCGGCTCCTTCGTAGCCCTTTTGGGATTCGGGATTTCGGCCGCGGCGACGGTCTGGGGGGTCTTGCGGCCGCTGCGTCTTTGGGTCCGCGGGCCGGAGATTGAGACCGGAGGCCGCGTTCCCAGCCTGCCGGACTTGTTGCACGTCGACCCGTGGGTTCTGGTGGGAGTGGGGGCGGCGGCGGTGGCCCTTTGGGTCATCAAGAGCCCGGTGCATCCCTCGCCCTTCGGGTGGGACTGGAGGAAGACCGGTCTTTTCCTTGGCCTTTTGGCGGCCGCCGCCTGGTATCTTTCGGGCCTGACCGGGCGGTTCTATGGGCTTTCCATCACCGGACCCACGGCGACGATGACGAACTTCGTGACGACGCGCGGAACTGCCGGGGTGAACTGGGCGGTGTTCATGCTCCTGGCACTTCCCTTCGGGTCGTTTGCGGCGGCCAAGTGGGCGGGCGAGTTCTCCTGGCGGGCGCCCTCGCCGAGCCGGATGGTTCAACAGTTCGGGGGCGGAGTCCTGATGGGTTTCGGAGCGGTGACCGCGGGCGGCTGCAACATCGGGCACGGCCTCACGGGACTTTCCGCCCTGGCGGTGAGCAGTCTGGTTGCGACGGCGTTCACCGTCCTGGGCGTCTGGGCGGGAACGTACTGGTTCTTCATGAGAAAGAGGCGCAGCGCATGACGGAGCGCACCTTGGACTTGCACGGGGCCATCTGTCCCGATCCCCTGCTCGAAGTAAAGGCGGCGATGGAGGGTCTATCGAGCGGCGACCGTCTGGTCGTTCTTTTGGATTATCCCTTGGCCGTGGACAACATCACCCGCTGGGGCCAAGGGGCGGGCCATCAGGTAGAGGTCGAAAAGACCGGTCCCGGCAAGTGGCGGCTGGTGTTGGCGAAGGCCTGAGGCCGCAAAGACCTCCTCATTCCCA
>JBHIBA010000453.1:0-3057 GCA_046758845.1 Nitrospinota bacterium | reverse complement strand
GGGATTTTCTCTTATTCCAGAGGGAACGTCCCATATGCTTCTGAACCTGTTCACCCGCCAAAGCGTGTCCTCAGCGAGGGCGGAGTGCGCCCGCCCTGTCCGGGCGTTATTCCGAAACCGCGCAAAGCGCCCAAGCTCCAGGGTCGGTGAGGCGAAAGTCAGTGACAGGCCGAGACCACCGGCCGAGACCCCTGGGGCGACTGGATGCGGGGAAGAATATTGTTGATGCGGATGACCCACCCCAGCCGCTGAGAGGCAAGGAACGAACCCTGGGAAATGCCCACCAGCTCGTAGACGCCGTCCCGGATGGCAATGACCGGCGCGCCGCTGTCTCCGGGGTTCAGGCCGTTGGAGACCATGAAGGCGTTCTTCGCCACGGAGTTCACCTTCGAGACGACGGCGGGCGCGCTCAGGGAGCTGACGATCCCCTCCCGCACGTTGATCCCGAAATTCATAGGATTCCCCACCAGGTAAACGAAATTCCCCAGCTGGAGCTCGTCGCTGTTGCCGATGCGGTAGGGGAAAGACCTCAGAGAGAGACCGTCGGGAAGGCGAAACACGGCCAGGTCGGCGCCCTTGTCCATCAACACGCACTCGAGCTCGTACCCCTCCCCGTGATACTCCAGGAATATATGCTCCGCCACCTTGGTGGCCGGAAGGACCGCTGGACCCAAGGGGGTTTCTACCGCAAGCCGGTCGATGGAGACGACGTGCTTCAACGTCAACAGGTACCGGCCGAACAGCGCAACGGCCATCCCCCGTAGGGACTGTTTCACCGTCCGATCATCCTTGTCGGTCTGGAACGTCACCTCAGTGCGCACGGTGTACAGAGAGTCGATGACCTGGGCGAGGCTCATCTCCCGGGGGTTGACCAGAATGGTGTTGTTGTCGTATTGGCCGTCGTACAGGCCGGGCAAGGATGGCCCCTCAGGCGGCGTGGGTTGGATGCCCGCACAACCCGCTATGAACCAAATGATCGCTGTCCAAGCAGCCACCCGCTTCACTGGCTCTTCCCCTCCTGAATCTGCACCTTCTCCTCCTTGACGCCCGTCCGCCCGTGATCCGGCTTCCTGATCAGTTACGTGAATCGCTGGGGGACGGCCCTGGGAGGGAAATCGCTTGAGATGCGAGGAGAAAGCCTGAGCCGCCGACCCAGCCGACCCACCACTGAGTCCCCCTGATGTATAGACTCGGAATCAGCCAGGTTCTTGCACCTGGCGACTGGTCTGAGCATCGCCGGCGGATGGGACTTGCTGCTGGCAGCATTGCGGGCGGGTACGTTTGTAGCGGCGGCCCCCACGGCGACCACACAAGGTCGCCGCTACAGAATTGGCCGCCGTGGGCCCCGCCCCTTCTACAGAACCGGGATTGCGAACAGATGCCGACGTAGATGGGGATGGAAGCCCGGATTCCCAGGGGGGCCTTTTTGGGCACTTGCGTGCCGACCGAAGTGCGGTTGAAGGTCCATACGCTTGAGCCGGGCGTCTATGACGCACACCTTCCGAGAGGTGATTCACCAGGCACGCAAGTGCCCAAAAAGCGCCCCCCGGTGGCGGGCAAGGGGTCACCGACCCCAACCCGCCCTTGGCACCCGTTGCGCCATAGCGTCGACAGCGCCACGGGGAAAAACACATAAATCGGCAGACCCCCGACGCCCGGGGAACTCATCCTCCTGTGTCTGAGCCCATCGTGACGGCCCACACCCCCACGACAACCGCCACTGTCCCTCCGACGAGCCTGGGGGTGAGCCGCTCACTTCCCCTCAGCGCCACCCATGACAGCAACAGGACAAACACCGGCGTCGTGTTGATGAGGAACACGACTCGGGAAAAGTCCCCCCGCTTCAGCGCATCGAAGAAGAGGAGACGGGCGACCAGGGCCAAGCTCGCCGCCAGGGCAAAGAGAGGAAGGCCCCTCCGCTCCAGACGCAGTCGTTCCCCCTCGGGGAAGGCCCTGACCACTGCGCCAAGCCCAATCAAGCCCCCCAGGCCAGCCACGCCCACTCCATATGGGATGGAGGGAATGTGATTGAGACCAAGCTTTCGCAAAACAGGCGCTAGTCCAAAGGCAAAACCGGATAGCAGCGGGTAGAGGAGGTCTTTCGCCTCGAACGCTCCTTCCGGCTTCTCCCCCGAGATGGCCACAATCCCCGCGACGATGCACAAGCCCCCCAGCCAGATGGCCACCCCCGGCCTTTCCCCCAGAATGATCACTCCTACGATCACCCCAATCAGCGGGGCCGCGGAGGAGATCGACGTGGTCCGGGAAACGCCCAACCGCCGGCTGCCGATGAGGAAGAGGGTTACGGCCAGACCCGGGTGCACGATGCCCGACAAAAAGAACCACAAGGTTCCCTCCCAGGAGCCCTTCTTGAGAAAGAGCCACCACGGGGTCCACGGAGCCACGAAGAGGACTGCCACCACGGCGAAAACCACCGTCCCGGTGTAGGGGGGCGAGTGCCTCAGCGCCACCTTCGAGATGACAGCCACCCCGCCGAACAGGCAGGCAGCCACCAAGGCCACGGCTTCGGGGAGAAGGTTCTGCGTCAAGTCGAAAGGAAACCGGAGGAGATGCGGGCGCCCCCCCTGTTGCGGAAAGCGACAGGGGGTGACCCATCGAATCGATGCGCGAAGGACGCCCTCTCGCTCTTTTCTCCCATGAAGAAGGGTCTTCCCCGATCAGAGTTCAAAGCGTCCTTTTGGCTCATCTGGCCGATCCTTTCTTCGCCGATCATCTCTCAATCGATGAGTTTTGTGTAGAGGGCTTCAGAGGGCGTCTTCGCAACGGGGCGCCGGCGTTTCTTGCACAGAGACGCGTCGCCCGCAAAAAGTCCGGCGGAAAGACCCCTGTGGACTCCCCTTTTACTTTCACAAAACCATACATCACCAGCGACTGAGAGGAGGTTGAGCCGATGTGAGCCTTCCGCTAGAATTTTTCGGGCCTCCGTCAACTCTCGCTAAGGGAGCGGAAATGATTGACACGCGGTCAGCCTGAGCGAATCGGAGGGCCTTGGAAGATCCCTCGTTGCACTCGGGACGCTACGCGGATCCCTCGCGC
>JBHIBA010000452.1:0-3071 GCA_046758845.1 Nitrospinota bacterium | reverse complement strand
CAGGGGGGCCGGTTTTCAAAAAGGCCCCCCTGGGAATCCGGGCTTTCATCCCCATGTACTAGATCGCAGCCACACGCGCGCTCCTGCGTGGTGATGTCCATCAACGCGGGTTCGCTCAGTTTATCCCTCTCCAGGGCCTTGTAGGGCTATGCGTGAGGAGTTCCGGGCCGTCTTTGCGCACGACGACCTCTTCTTCGATGCAGGCGCCCGCGACTCCGGGAACGGAGATCCCCGGCTCGATGCAGAGCACCATCCCCTCCTCGATCACGTCCTGAACCCCTTTCTGGACCAGCGGGGCCTCCACCGTTTCCAAACCGATGCCGTGCCCCATGAAGGCCCGGCTGTGCTCTCCAAAACCTTCGCGTTCGAACACGGCCTGGGACAGCCCGTAAATCTGGTCGCACCGCACCCCGGGGCGGACCGCCTCAACCGCCCTTTCAGTGGCGTCGGCGCAGAGCTCGAGGATCTTGAGGGCCTCCCCGGATGGCCTCCCGACAGCGGTGGTCCGGAGGACGTCGTACTGGTAGCCTTCGAAGGCGCCGATGACATCGATGCGGACGACGTCTCCCTTCTGAAGCGCCCGCCGGGTCGCCTGGGGCCAGCGGATTCCCCAAGTCGACCAAGGCCCCGAATGGACGCGGACGTAGCGCACGAAGTCGGCCCCCTGCCTCATGCCCTCCGAGATGGCCGCCGCGCAGACCTCCGCCTCCGTGTTCCCGGGCGCGCAGGCGGCCAGGGCCGCGGCCTGTGACTTGTCGGCGATCTCCGCGGCTTTCCTCAATAGGGCGATCTCCGCATCGCTCTTCACGGCGCGCAGCCCCCGCACCACCCCGTCCGCCGGCTCCCAGATGGCCTCGGGCATCGCGGCGGTGAGATCCCGAAAGAGGGCCAGGGGCAGGATGTCCTCGCCCACAACCCCTACGCGCCCGCGGGTCAGGCCCCTTTCGGAGAAAACCTCTCTAACCGTCGGGGCGATGTTCGAGGTGATCCGGACATCTTCGATGGGGACGAGGTCCTTGCGATAGCCCGTGCGGTCCACCAGGAGGACCGGATCTCCTTCCCGAGGGACCAGCAATACCCCGTGGCCTGCGCCTCGGCTTTCTTTCGTAAACGCCCCCGCGGGGAAAGGAGGGAAGTGATTGGACAGGTAAGCAAGGTCGCCCAGGCGGTCGTAGAAGGACCTCCCAATGACGAAGAGCAAATCCAGGTCGCTCTCCGCCATGGCCTTTCGAGCGCGTTCCTGCCGGCCGTGGATCTCCGACCGGGGCGTTCCCTGTCCTTCCATTTCGACCATTTGGTATTTTCCCCTGAGGAAGGCTCAACTCGGGCCAAATTTGGCTTAACCCGGATTTCCCTGGGCCTTTTTGAGATATTCCCGGGCGATCTGAGCGAAGACAGCCACGCCGAAAGGCAGGACGGCCTCATCGATATCGAAACGGGGGCTATGAAGGCTTGCCGTGATGCCGCGCTCCACGTTGCCACTGCCCAGGCGGAAAAATGCGCCCGGAACGTTTTCGGTGTAATAGGCGAAATCTTCAGAGGCCATCACCGGGGGCAGGGACAAGGCGGCGTCTTGCCCCCACTTCGCTTCGACCGCCTGGCAGGCGAAGGCCGTAAGGTCCGGATCGTTGACCACCACGGGGTAGCCTTCCTCTATCGTGACGTCCGCTCTGGCCCCGAACCCGGCGGCAACTCCCTCCGCCATCTCCCGGGTGCGTTTCCGGGTGAGCTGCCGGATGTCGTCGGTCAAGGTCCGGAGCGTTCCGATGAGAACGGCCGTTTCGGGGATGACGTTGAAGGCGTTGCCCGCGCTCACACTGCCGATTGTTAAGACGGCGCTTTCCATCGGATTCACGTTTCGACTGACGATGCTCTGAAGCGCAGTGACCAGATGGCTGGCCACAACAACGCTATCCACCGCTGTGTCCGGCCTTGCCGCATGCCCCCCCTTTCCGGTGACGCGGATCTCGATTCGGTCAAAGGCGGCCAGCGCCGGTCCGGGCGTAAAACCCACCGTTCCCACGGCGAGGGTGTGCAGCATATGCGCTCCGAAGATGGCCTCTATCGGGGGATCGGCGAGGGCGCCGTCGCGGATCATGGCTGCCGCCCCGGCGCGTCCCTCCTCGGCGGGTTGGAAGATGAACTTGACTTGACCGGGCAGCCCCCCGAGAAACTCCGGGTTCTCGGCTAGAAAGCGGGCGACGCCCAGGACGATGGTCGTGTGGGCGTCGTGTCCGCAGGCGTGCATGAGCCCTGGGCGCGTGGAGGCGTAAGGGACGTCGTTTTTCTCCTCAATCGGCAGGGCGTCCATGTCCCCCCGAATGGCCACGGTCGGCCCCTCTCCCCCGCGCCTCAAAAGGCCGACGACGCCCGTCTGGCCGATCCCCTTCCGCACTTCCAGGCCGAAGGACTCCAGTTTTTCGGCCATGAGACCGGATGTGCGGACCTCTTCAAACGCCAGTTCGGGGTGGCGATGCAGGTCGCGTCGGATCTCGATGAGCCAAGGCTCGTAACCTGCGATGATTTCTTCAAAGGGACGTTCCATCGGTTCACCCTGGGGTCCATCAGATGAGGCGTCTGGGGGTTCTGCGGGAAAAGGCTGACCCTTTGTCCTCAACACAAGGCAGGTGTCTTCATTCCTTGAACCCGGAATTCCCCATTTCAAACAGGGACGAACCCCTCCTGTTCCAGGTGATGGTTAAAACAATTAGAGCCGTAACCATTCAATCTATTGTGCCGGCAAATTGGTGTTGAAAATGTCCGCGACGGCTGTCCACTCACCACCGACTTTTTGCCACACGACGACATATTTCCCTTGGTCTTGCACGCGACCCTTTTTGCCGTCAAAAGCCAGCGCATAGGTGCCAATGTCGGCGGCCAGGTCACCTGATTTGGATATTACGATCCGCGTCGGCCGGAAGGTGAGCGTGACTCCCGGTAATTTAAGAAGACCGCTCCAGGCCTTCCCGATTGCTTCGCGCCCATTCACCTGCGGAGAGTTCGGGGGCATGAAAATCCCGTCGGTGGCGTAAAAGTTGACAATGGCCTTGACGTCTTTCCGGGCGACGGCT
>JBHIBA010000451.1:0-3093 GCA_046758845.1 Nitrospinota bacterium | reverse complement strand
AGGAAGGTCTCGAGACCGATGGCCCATTGCAGGGCATTGACATTATTCTTCTCGCGATAGGTATAGGGGACAATTCCGGCTCCGGTCTCGACCTCCACATCATGGTTGTACCACTTGTTACCGGTCAACTTGTGAAGACGGTACTGCCATGGCCCATCTGCGGTAATCGTCGTGGCATCCCCGAAGACCACCTGGCCTACATCCACCGTCACGTTGCGGTGTTGGTTGATATAGTCCGTCATCTCCTTCGCCTTGGAGGTCATGCTCAGATAGTCATCTCCCCCGTAGCTATTAAACTGGACATGAGCCATGTGGACCCGCTTCCCTTCCAAGGCCCGCATCGTCTCGAGCGTGACCGCGTAATTGCCGGGGACCCCCAGACGATTGGCGTGGATGTGGATCGAATGGGGAAGGCCGAGCTCCTCGTTGACCCAGGTCAAGGCCTGCAAGATCTGGCGCGGGGTCACATCGAAATGATTCACCTTTTCATCGAGGCCCTCGACATCCTTCCCGTACTTCCACTGCTCGACACCGCCGGGATTCACCAGCTTCAGCCCGAACCCTTTCAGGGAGTTGAGAAGCCAGGCGACGTAGCGCTTGATCTTATCCAGCTCACCCAACTTCAGATATTGAAGGATGAATTCGTTGTTCCCCATCAGTAGCAAACAACCCTTATCGACCATGGGGACGTCATTTAGCTCTTCATGGGTATGCCGCGTCCCGATGGGAGCGGTCGCAGCCTCGATGACCGTTGTGTACCCAAGTCGCGAATACAGATATCCAGTGGTGAAGGTGGAAGGAATCGTGTGCCCCACACCCGATCGCATGCCTGGCTTGCGGGGACAGCAGAGCAGCCGGTGATCCTCCGGCCGTAAAGCCCGAGCCGCGTTCACCGCCGGAGAAGCGATATGGGTGTGAACGTCGACGCCCCCAGGGAAAATGACCAGGTTCTCGGCATCAATGACCTCCGCCGTCTCCTGGCATTCCTCGACGATCTTGCCGTCTTCGACACAGAGGTCTTTGACTACTCCGTCGAGCCCGTTGAGCGGATCGTAGATGCGTCCCCCCTTGATTCGGATCGCTTGTGCCATCGGCGTCTACCCGCGGGGGCGACCAGCAACTTGCTTCCGACCGGACTGTCCATCCTTTCGCTTTTCTAACACCCGCGCGATGAGCCGGTCGAGGAGTTCACGGTCCGAGGGATAGGGGGAATCGACGACTTTCTTCATGGGAAGGGGAATGTGATCCATGCGGTATGCCACGCCGGGGGCTGCCACCGCGGCCTGGGCCACGGGGATGACCACCTTGGCGACCTTGGTCGTCTCACTCTCTTTCGGGTCCACCGCAATCAGAGGGATGGACTGCACATGCTGGGCCGCCTTGGTAGGGAAATTCCCGATGGCGTCCGCTGCGATAATGAGCGCGGCGTCTATCTCTCCCCGGCTCAGCAGGTCCGCAACCGAGAACTCACCCGGGTTGAATCGGGGATAGCCGCGGCTCATATTGACGGCGAACGGGTATCCCGTCTGCCAGGTGAGGACCTGGGCCATGCCGACGACGTTGCCGTGACCCCGGAGCGGCGCTCCAAGAAACTTGGTGAAGCGGTTCAACTCTTGCACAAGCCGCACCATTGACACGATGTTATGATACTTCCCCCGGGTCATGGTGAGTCCCATGCCCCAATACAGAATTCCAAACTTCGCTCCCTTCATTAGTTCAACCAGATCGCGCCAGTCCCCCAGGGGGACCCCGCCGACTTCCGGGACGTCGAGGTCGTGCCCGTTGACGAGCGCAGTGAGGGTGGAGAAGATCTCGTAATCGGAGTGCGGCTTGATCTGGATGAACGTGTCAGCCATCCGGCTGGTCGGCGTCCGCCGCACATCCACGTGGACGACGGTCCGATCCTTCTTGCCTGCAGGCGTAAACATGCCTTTTACCGTCACGGAATACCGGGTCGGGTGCCTCGGATGCGCCTCCGCCGGGTTACAGCCCCAGAAGATCACGAGGTCTGCCCGATTCTTGACCTCGCCCACCGTGCAGCTCGGGAGCCCGACGGTCTGCACCGCCTGGAGGCTGGGAGCATGGCAGACCGAGGAGGTGTGATCGATGTTCGCCCCGAGGATGTCCGCAAGCTCGATGGCCTTGCGGTGAGCATGGAGCTCGGTAGAATCCAGACCATAGATGAGGGGATACTTTGCCTTGACAAGGATATCGGCCGCCGCCTCGATGCACTCGTCGATGGATGCCGGCTTTCCATCGATGCGGGGGGTAGCCAATCCCTCGAGGTGATGAAGGAAGGTATCCTTACCGAGGACACACGCGTTCTTGACGTCGATGATTTTGCCGTTCTCAGTATGGACCTCTAAATCGTCGCAGGTCACCCCGCAGAACGGGCAGGTCACATCCTTGACCACCGTCAACTCTTTTACCTCCTTAACCGCCGTCATTTTTTTTGACCTCCACCTCAAACCCTTTCGAATCTGGCATCCCGGTCCCCTGCGTGTCCGGTCCGACCAGAGTATTGACAAATTGGCCGTACGCGACGAAGAGAAGCCCCGGCGGCACCGTCCCCTTCTTGCACTGGACCACGCTCGACCCATGTTTGGTGCTGAGCCGAACCCGGTCCCCGTCCTTGAGTTGAAGGGTCTGCATGTCCGCAGCGTTCATTTCCAGGGTGCTTATCTCCTCTATGTACTCTTTGGCGTCCTTGCCGAGATGGACGGTTCGCCCCTGCTTCGTCGATCGACCGGTGATTAAAACAAACGACTTAGCCACATTCGGTCCTTTGTTCCCTGGGATTGTGAATTATAACACAATCTACCACATAAACATAAGCCCCTGTTTTGGCCTTGGCTGGCGCCAGCCGGTGGGGCTGAGAAGGGGCTCAAAGTCCTTACCTTAAATTCCTTTTCCAATGACCTGGATCACCTGACCTGTGATGCCATCAAAAGCCTCCGAGGCCCGCCTCTTACTTAAGTCGTCGTCTCGCTATCTCCATCGCAGAGGCGTCGTCCAGATCCACAAACTCTTTAGAAGTCCTGATGGTCTCGAGCATCTCCATCTCGACGTCGTACTTCAACACCCCGATGGCAA
>JBHIBA010000450.1:0-3136 GCA_046758845.1 Nitrospinota bacterium | reverse complement strand
GAAGGTGAGAAGTGATAGTGATCGATGCATTTGGGACCTCCTTCCACGAGGCGAACGTGCCCGCGTCCTTGGTTGTTCTCCCCTTCTAGGTAATTGGAAAACCCAACCTGCCTCGTCCCATCTCAAAGCATAGGAAATTCTATTGCCACAATTCTAGCACCGGGCCTTGGGGCGGGTCAAGAAAGGGGCTGCGTCCCTTTGACCAGTAGAAGATCCGGTTGGGTCCTAAAAGGCAATCCCAAATCCGAAGGACGTAGTGGGAGCGGAAGTTAGCCAGTGCCGTCTGGATTCCCGGGTATGCGTCTTTGGTACGAAAGACGCATAGTTGCAAACGGCAGATCTGGGGCGGAATCCGGGATTCCCGGGACCGGGACCGGCATTCAAACGGCAGTTTTTAGCCCTTTTTTTCACATCTCCGTCACCTCCAGAGGGGACCAAACATCAACTAAATGCTGAAATATAAAGCCTTGTGGGTTTCCCTCGATTCCCTCCCGACTTGGATTCTCCGGTTTTGATGCCGCGTTTTGGGGCTTTTCCGGCCCTCCGATGCCGCGTTTAGGGAACCTTCCCGGGGGGGCATGCCGTTTTTAGGGAACTTAGGAAAAGGCGATGCCGTTTTTAGGGAACCTACGGGAACCCCCATGCCGTTTTTTGGGCCGGATCGGGGAGGGATTTTGCCCCCCCACTCCGGGGACCGGTCCGGCACCCCGTCGCCGTTCAGACGATCAGGAAATCCTCGACGCGGAACTCCTTCTCCCAGGCGACGCAGTTGTAGGTGAAGGCGAGGGAAAAATGGTCCGGCCCGGTCCGGACGTACCGGTAGGCCTGGGCACCGGTCTCGGGGTCCTCCCGGAGCTGCTTGGCGTCGTTCGCCATATGGGTGGCGAACTCCTCGACCAAGGGGCACCGGCGGGGTAGTACCACCTTCCGGTCCCGGATGGCCGCCCGGGAGGCGTCCAGGGCCTCGGTGCGGTTCTCCTGGGCGATCCCCTTGTCCCGGTCCCACTTCGTGGATCCCCTCTGGTGCTCGTTGAAGAAGTTGAGGTACACCCGGCCCGGGTGCCTGGAGGCGAAGGCCCGCGTGGCGTGGGTCTCGGGAAGCCCGTCGATGACGCACCCCTCGACGTAGAACCTCTCCATCAGGTCGTCGAGCTCGGAGAATGCCCGGTGGACCCCGAGGTAGACCACGTGGCGCGGCTTCTTGGAGTCGTCCCAACTGACCCGGCGGCTGATGACGACGTGAAGCTGCCGGCCGGTGTCGACCCCCATGGTGCAGGATCTCCGGGACCTCTCCAGCATGGGCTCCTCCCCGCACAGGGCCAGGACCGTGGCGGCATCCAGCCGGTTCTGGGTGTCGGCCCAGGGGATGCCGATCTTGAGGTTGTAGAACCGGTCGGGAAAGCGCGTGGTGCGGTACTCCTCGAGGATCTCGCCCGGATCCACCCGGGAGGAGAACAGCTGCGAGATCCGGTATCCGTGGATCGGCCTTCCGGGGAACTCCGGAACCCACTCCCCGGCTGAGATGTCCAGCTCGGCCCAGCACTTCGGGCAGGCCCGGTAGAAGGTGTCGTCCGCCCGGGGTCGAATGATGGCGACATCCTCACCGAGTTTCTTGGGAAAAGCCTTCTCCAGGGCCGTCCAGGCCCCACAGGCGGGGCATTTCAGCGTCCAGTGCCTCTGGTCGGACTTCTGGTACGCCTCGTCGATGCCGTAGCCGGGAAGAGACGGGTTTGACAATTGAACCATCCGGCGATAGTCGCTGTGGGACAGCCTCTCCCGGGCCAGGGCCTTGGCGTCGGGCGTCGTTTCGTCCAGCTCGTCGAATAATGTTTAGCTGAACATTATTCGACTTATGTTGAGTGACCCGTAATGTTGAGTGGCCGGATTCATTCCTTGTATAGAGAAAGGATCGACAAAGGTCACTTCACATTACTGAATTCAGCATCAGAGGTCCTCAAGCCAGGCAAGGATCGCGGCATCGCTCCTCCAGGGAGGCGGTATCTGCGGATGTTCTTTCAATGGTCTGGCTCGAGCGATCGCCTCGCGTTTCATCTCCAGGTCGATTGTTGCGTACCTATTGGTGGTGTTGATGCTGGCATGGCCCAGCCACTGGCTAATCGTGACCAGGTCGACTCCGGATTTCAAGAGGTGAACGGCAGTGCTGTGGCGCACGCAGTGTGGATGCAGCCGCTTTTTGGCCAAGGTGGATATCGTTTTTCTCGTACGATCGAGGTACTTCGCGAGTATGTATCGGACACCGAAGCGGGTGAGTGGTTGTCTGCGATGGTTGAGGAAGACTCGACCGTTCGATCGGAGATCGAGTTGATTCTCATCACAGAAGTTTCGCAGAATCTGTGCGGTTTGCGGCCAGAGCGGACACAATCGTTCTCTGCGGCCTTTGCCGAACAGGCGAACCTGGAAAGGCCTGACGAGCTGCAAGTCGTGAGCGCGTAGATCGAGGAGTTCCTGCACTCTGGCACCAGTGTTGAACAAGGTGGCCAGCAACGCGTAGTCTCGTCGGCCGGTTGGGGTGGACCGATCCACGGCGGCGAACACGGCCTCGATCTCGACGTACTCGAAGTAGTCCACTGGACGCGATCTAGCGCGCTTGAATGGGATTGCGAGGATTCGCTGAGCTTGTTCCAACCGATCGGGATACTCGGCAGCGATGAAGCGGAAGAATGCGTGAAGCGCGGCCAAGCGAACATTGCGCGTCGTCGCCTTATTGCCACGCTGCTGCTCGAGGTGATCGAGGAAGGCGATGATCTCCTGTGTGCCGATGTGCTCGAAGTCTATCGCGGCTGCCCGATGACCTCGGTGTGAGCCGAGAAAGCGGAGAAAAAGAACGATGCTATCTCGGTAGCTTTGGATCGTGTGTGGACTCATGCCACGGAGTCTGGGAAGGTAGTCGGCAAAGAAGCCGCGCAGTGCACGCGCCAGTGGGTTGGGGAGTTGCCTTCTCATCGGTCACCTCCGGTGAGCTTGGGTGCGGGCGTGACCAGTTCACCACAACGCTGGGCGAAGCGGTCGCTGGCCAACGTCGCGATCGGCTCGATGAATTGCAGGTAATATTCGGTTGAAACAACCGACACATGGCCCATGTAGGTCGCCAGCTGAGGCAGTTTGGCTTGGACAT
>JBHIBA010000449.1:0-3145 GCA_046758845.1 Nitrospinota bacterium | reverse complement strand
CTAGCACGGCGCGTAGCATTCCAGCCTCCTCTGTGAGAATTACAGATGGCCCGAATTTATCTCTGAAAATTTCTGTTTGTAGGTCTGCCCATTCACCTTTAAGAAGCGGATCAGTAGTAGGCATGTGACCAGTTAGCTTTACACGCTCCTTCCCCTTTGCGTCTTTTAGCCTAAGTTCCGGGCCTAGGAGACCATCCGTTGATAGTTCGGCTCGTATCCACTTACCGTCCCAGAGTGCAAGACCCATTTTGCCGAGTGTGTTTCCGAGCACAATCTTCATGCTTTTCCCTTGGGATAGGCTGAACTCCGTTTCATCACCGTGCGCTCTCAGGCTAACACGCCGCTTCCCGCTCACATCAAAAAAATGAAGGCGTGGGGAACCTTCCCGGCTTGTGTCTATCGAGGCCCTGGTGTTTCCTTGGGAATCCGTGACCACGAGAAATTTAGTTTCCACCGTATCCGTTTTGACGAACTTTGGCTGGCTTGTTGCTCCAGCCGTAGCAAACGCCACCGCCAGCGCTAAGGCTGCGGCCCCGGCGAGTTTTAGCTGACGGTTCTCCCGCTCCAGGCGGTCAAGGCGTTGCGTGACGGCTTCCATCTCTGCCCCGTTCATCGCTCCCTCCCTTTCTTCAACGGCCCTTCCCCTCTCACTTCCCTGGATTAGCCCTGTACCAGTCCGCCGCGAATGCGGTCAGCGCGTCCTCGATCCAGATCTTAACGTCTGTTGGAGGATCAGAGAACAGAGACTCCCGCACCCACAGATCTGTTGCGCCTCCCGAAAAGGTGTAGCCAGTGACGTGAACCTTTGCAGTAAAGCCTAAAGGAGGCAAGATTATTTTGCCCCCTAATGAGACGGGTTTCATTTCAACAGAGAGGGAGGGCCGCATCAGACCTTTTAAGACTTTTATCCGCGGTAGGTTTTTGTGAACAAACTCCAGTACAAAATTCCTTAAACTTTTTACGCTAAGGCCAGTTCTATCGGTTACCGTCCCGGAAACCCAAATATGAATCCCCACTGCAAACACCCCTGTTAGCTCCGTGCAGCCAGGGGTAGGACACTTGGCCCCGGCGACTGCGGGGAGAAATAGTAAGATGCCCGCGAGTAAGCCGACAGGCAACTTCATCGCCACGTCTCTTCAGGTCTAAAAACCAGTGCCTACGCGGTTGTGGGTACCTCCTCATCCGCGGGGTGAGAGTGGCATCATCATACCGCCGCCTGGAGGGCCATGGAAGACAAAAAGCCGCCGAGTCCACGAGAGGCTGGACGGAGTAGGTTCCTTTCCCCGATCCCAGCAAGTCCTGTAGACTGTGCAGGCACGGGGAACGTTAAAAGACCGAAGCTAAGACGCATCATGCGTCGCCTCCGCATAGGAACCGCTGGCTGGTCGTACCCCGAGGGGGAGGGAGCTTGGTCGGGAGTCTTCTACCTGGAGGGAATCAGGGGAAGAGACGAGCTGGCCTTCTACGCTGGCTTCTTCAACGCCGTGGGGGTGAATTCCACATTCTACCCGCAAGCCCTGCCAGGCCCCCGCCGAGTCCCAAGGCGATGACCGCAATCCGGTTCACCCGCATCCCGGCGTACAGGGCGGCGTCCGGGTTGTGGCCCATGGCCCGCATTTCGTAGCCCAATCGGGTCTTAAAAATGATGACGTAAACGAGAAGGGAAGCGACGACGGCGATAAGAAAGCCTGCGTGGAGCCGGGTGCCCGGCACCAGAAGAGGAAGCTCCGCCGAGGACTCGATTCGCTTCGTGATGGGGACCGTGCCCATCGCCCATGGACCGTTGACAAGGTAACTCGCCCCCAAGATGGCGATGTAGTTCAACATGATGGTGACAATGACCTCGTTCGCCTGGAGGTAGACCTTGAGGAAACCGGTTATCAATCCCCAAAGGGCCGCGCAGAGAAATCCCATCAGGATCGCCAGGGGGAGAAGAAACGGGGGTGGAAGATGGAGCTGATTGATGCCAATCCCCACCGCGGCCAGGGCTCCAACATAAAGCTGGCCTTCGGCGCCGATGTTCCAGACCCCGCATTTGAAGGCCAGCGCCACAGAAAGACCCGCCAGCAGGAGGGGAGTGGTCTTCACCAGGGTTTCTGCAAGGCCGTCCAGGTTCCCCACGGCGCCCAGGACCATGTGCGCATAAGCGACGAGGGGATTCACACGCAGTAAGATGAGCAAGACGGCTCCAACAGCCAACGCGGCGAGCAGCGCCCCGAAGGGGATCAGTTTCCCCTTGAAATCCTGAATGGCCGCGCGCTCTCCCCGCAGAGCTTCTAGGAACGCCATGAGCCGACCTCAGAAACCTTGTTGAGTCCGGTCACCATCAATCCCAATCCCTCGACCCGAGCTTCCTCTCGAGAAAGGACGGCCACGAATTCGCCTCGGTAGAGGACCGCAATACGCGCGCTCAAGGCAAGCAGCCCTTCCAGCTTCGTAGAAATGAGAAGGATGGCCTTGCCTCTATCTCGTTGGCCGGGAGGTCGCCGGGGGATGTATTCTGCGTCAGAAGTTGATCCGATTGTTCACAACAATCGAGCCGAATCGTCCGGTGATCCCTTTGAGCACGATCCCCCCCTTTGCGGACCTGAGCTCTCCTTCAACCGAAACACTTCAGAGAGGCGTCCGGCACTGCCCGAAATATTTTTCTCTACAGACCTGGAGACGCAGCCGGAAGCTACTTTGCCCGGCGCTGACAACGCCATTTTCAAATCGAATTTGATCTACGCCAGACGCACAAAATAGCGTACGTTGCACCCCCCGTTCAAGAGAGAACGTCGCTGGGGAAAAAGACCTCTGTAATTCTTTTCAAGGCCCGGCGCTATCGCGTCTTATGTCTTTTGCCCAAGGCGCATCGGACGTTGAACGCGGGTCCGGCGGGTGTCGAGGCGCTGACCCCTGCTCTCAGGGAGTCTTCCCGCAAGCCCCAAGCCGGGGGGAGCTTCTGCTGCATGGGCGCTCTTATCTTCCTCGAGTTAGCCTCTTTTCCCCAGAAAGAGCTTACCATCCCCTTTACCGCAATCCTTTTCGACCAGAAAACCTGTACATCCCTGTCCGCAAAGGAAGATGAATGGGTTCAGAAGCATATGGGACGTTCCCTCTGGAATAAGAGAAAATCCCAGGGGGGCCTTTTTGAAAACCGGCC
>JBHIBA010000448.1:0-3159 GCA_046758845.1 Nitrospinota bacterium | reverse complement strand
CAACCGCAGCTCGGCCGGCACGCAAGTGCCCAAAAAGCGCCCCCCGCAAAGAAGTTTCCTCTCAAATCTCCCTCGCGCCAGTGGGCAGGCTCACCGTCCGTGTCTCATATGTCTTGAACGAGTACACCTTTTTCGCTTCAGGCCCGTGTGCTATATACACGGGAAGCGACGCCCTCAATGGTGGCCGAGGACTCGTCCACAAAGAGTGGAAACCCCGATTTTATTTCGCCAATTAGCTTGTCGTAACGGGTTCGCCGTTTGCCAGAGGAGAAGAAAATTCCTTGGTCAAGGTCAAGATCTGCGGGATCACCAACGTCGAAGATGCAATCATTGCGGCAGAGGCGGGAGCCGACGCCATCGGGTTGAATTTCGTCGAGGGTTATCCCCGGTGTGTTTCCTGGGAGACCGCCCGGGAGATCGCCAAAGAGCTTCCGCCCTTTTTGACGGTGGTCGGGATCTTCGCCGATATCGACGTCAATGAGATCCGAAAGGCCGCGCGGATTTGCCGGCTCAACGCCGTTCAGCTTCACGGCGACGAGCCCCCCCACGATTGTTTTCGCCTGGCGAGGACGGTCGACATGGCCATCCGCGTCATCAAGGCCTTCCGGGTGCAAGGGCCCGAGACGCTGGAGAAAATTCCTCTTTTCCGGAAGAGCGGGGGAGTGACTCCCTTGCTGGACGCTTACCATCCCAGAGAGATCGGCGGTGTGGGGAAGAGTTTCGAATGGGAATTGGTCGCCGGCGCTGAAAACCTTCACCCCTTCATCCTGTCCGGCGGGTTGAACCCGGACAACGTCGCCCGGGCCATCGAGACCTTGAGGCCGTACGCCGTGGACGTCTCCAGCGGGGTGGAGGCGGAGCTCTGCAAGAAAGACCCGGAAAAGGTCCGCGCCTTTATCCAAAACGTCAAGAGGGCCGATCCTTCCTGATTGAGGAAACCCATGGTCAATCCCTCATCCGCCACCCCCCGCCCGCTGGCCGACGCCCGTCCGGACGCGCAGGGGCATTTCGGAATCTTCGGCGGGCGATTCGTCCCGGAGACGTTGATGTCCGCCCTCGAAGAGCTGGAGGACGCCTACCGCCGGGTTCGCCATGAAGGCGGGTTTCAGGCCGAGCTGAACACTCTCCTGAAGACCTATGCGGGCCGGCCGACTCCCCTCTATGAAGCGCGGAACCTCTCGCAGCGGTTAGGGGGGATACGGCTCTTACTCAAGCGCGAAGACCTCCTCCACACCGGCGCCCACAAGATCAACAACACCCTCGGTCAGGCCCTCCTCGCTCGAAGACTGGGAAAGAGGAGAGTCATCGCCGAGACGGGCGCCGGCCAGCACGGGGTCGCCACGGCGACCGCCGCCGCGCTGCTGGGTCTGGAATGCCGGGTCTACATGGGCACGGAGGACATGGAGCGCCAGCGCCTCAACGTCTACCGGATGAGGCTGATGGGCGCCGACGTCTATCCCGTCGATGCCGGAACGGGCACGCTGAAGGACGCCACGAGTGAATGTCTTCGGGACTGGACGGCGACGGTTCGCACGACGCATTACATCCTGGGCTCGGTGGTGGGCCCCCATCCATTCCCCATGATGATCCGGGACTTTCAATTGGTCATCGGACAGGAGACGCGCGCCCAATGTCTCGCCGCCGCGGGTCGGCTCCCCGACGTCGTCGTTGCGTGCGTGGGGGGCGGGAGCAATTCCATCGGTTTATTCCACCCCTTTTATCGCGACGGGAACGTCCGGATGGTGGGCGTCGAGGCGGCCGGTCTGGGCTTGTCCAGCGGACGGCACGGGGCGCCCGTCTGCGCCGGCAAGCCGGGGGTCCTGCACGGCAGCAAGAGCTATCTCCTTTACGACGACGACGGGCAGGTGATCCCCGCCCACTCCATCTCCGCGGGTCTGGATTACCCGGGAGTGGGTCCGGAGCACAGCTTCTACCGGGATTCGGGGCGGGCGGAATATGTGGCGGTCACGGACCAGGAGGCCCTGGAGGGTTTCGAGCTCCTGGCCCGGACGGAAGGGATCATCCCCGCGCTCGAGACCGCCCACGCGGTGGCGCACCTGCCGAAACTGGCCGGGACGCTGAAGCCCAAGACGGTTGTCGTCCTTTGCCTTTCCGGCCGGGGCGACAAGGATGTGGACCACGTCTTGCGTTTGAAGGCGGATGCGCCGCAGGCCGGGCAAAAACCAGACGCCGGCGACGGCCGGGAAAGGCGCGGGGGCTGAATGGGCCGCATTTCCCAACGGTTCGAAGAGCTTCGCGCCTCGGGCGGGAACAGGGGCAAGGCCCTGATCCCCTTCGTCACGGCGGGCGACCCCGACCTCGGCTTCACGAAGGATTTGATCTTCCGATTAGAGGAGATGGGAGCGGACCTTCTGGAGCTGGGCGTCCCCTTCTCGGACCCGATGGCTGACGGGCCGACGATCCAGCGATCCTCTTTCCGGTCCCTGAAAGCGGGGATCTCCCTTCGGGCGGTCCTTCGGTTCGTGGAAGAGATCCGAAAGGATGTCCGTCTCCCCCTTGTCCTGATGACCTACTACAACCCCATCTTCGCGATGGGGGAAGGAAAATTCGTTGACGAGGGGGTGCGTGCCGGGGTGGACGGCGTCATCGTTCCCGACCTTCCCTTCGAAGAGGCGGGCTCCCTCACAGAGTTGACCGAAGGAAAACCCCTGGACCTGATTTCCATGCCCGCCCCTACCAGCACGCCAAGGCGCCGTGCGATGTACTGCGCAAACGCTCGTGGATTCATCTATTACGTCGCGCAGTTGGGTGTGACGGGCGCGCGGGAGAGGCTGGCGGAGGATCTGAAAGATGGGCTCGACGCCATCCGCGCCCTCACCCAAGTCCCCGTGGCGGCGGGATTCGGGATTAAGACCCCGGAACAAGCCCATCAGGTATCCCAATACTGTGACGGGGTCATCGTCGGGAGCGCGCTGATTGACACCATCGACTCCCAGACCGATCGCGAGGCGAAGCTGCGCGCCGCCGGGGAATTCGTCCAATCCATAAAAAAGGCGATTGGTTGAGAGCGGAAGTCTCTGGGGGGCTTTTTTGAAAACCAGCCCCCCAGACCCCCCGGAAAACTTTTGACGGCCCGGCGTGAGGGTCTATGACCCTCATGGCGGGCCTGCTTTGGGTGGGTGTGTGCTTAGCTGATCC
>JBHIBA010000447.1:0-3165 GCA_046758845.1 Nitrospinota bacterium | reverse complement strand
TGGACGACTACTCCTCGACCGTGGCCCAGATGAGGACTGCGGCGGACCCGAGCGAAGTGGGGTCGGAATCCCAGCCAACGTCCATGGCGGGCGAGCTGGAGCGGTTGCGCTATGTCTGGAAGACCACTTTCGCCTGGAGCCAGTGGTATGCACTCAAGGAGGGTGTCCTGCCGCGAAGTTTCTTGGCCGGTCTCGGTCTGGCCAACAATGCGGTGGACGCCGATCATGATATCGACATCGCAGTAGGCGAGGCCAGGGGCAGCGGTGATGACGCAGATCTCAACCTGACATCCGCTATCACCAAGCAAATCGACGCGGCCTGGGCGGTGGGCACTAACGCTGGGGCCTCGACACCGGAGTCGTTGCCGCCGACACCTGGTACCACGTCCACCTCATCAAGCGGATGGACACGGGCGTTGTGGACGCGCTTTTCTCCCTGAGCGCCACAGCGCCCACGATGCCGACCAACTACGCCAAGAGGCGGCGCATCGGAGCTGTGTTAACGAACAGCGTGGCGAATATCATAGCCTTTGCTCAATCTGGCGATCTTTTCGTTTGGAAAGACCCGCCGTTTGACATAGATGACTCTACCCTCACCACGGCGATGAAAACCTACACCATCTCAGTGCCCGGCAGCTTGAATGTAATTGCGCTCATCAACGCAATAGTCAAACATAGCACCGCTGCCATCCGGCGTGTCTATCTCCCCCATCCGGGCGCGATTGACGAAGCACCGAACGAGACAGCCGGCCCCGGCTTTACGATAGGGACCTCGGATGTGGCTGAGCCCGTAGCCCAACTCATCCGGCTTAGGACGAGCACTTCAAGCGACATCCGCGCCCGCTCCTCCGGGGCGAGTACGATCTTTCGAGTGGCTACGGTAGGTTGGGTTGACCGTCGCGGGAGGGATGATTGATGCGGGAGCTTCATCTGGGATGGTGCTGGCCCGGCCAGGGTATGCCCGGGGGCTGGGTTGTGTGCGGCCTTTGGTGGAGTCCTTCACATATCGTAACGGGAGGATGCTATGCCTTCGGCAGTCTTCGATAAAGCAACTCTGCTTCTTCGGGCTTGGCAGCGCTGGGGGACGCCGGACTTCGACGCGGCCACTGAGGTAGCAGTGTCGGTGCCGGGCGAGGTCGACAGGCGAACAGAGCGCTGGGATGGCGCAACGGGCGTCCGCCCAGCGACGGCGCAAGAAATCGCCGACTACTATGCCGCTGAATTGGATGCCGAGGCGACCGCTGAGTTCGAAGGCCGTAAGGCTCTCAAGGCACTGGTCATCTATCTTGCGGGCAAATTCGGCCTCTCGGCCGCCCAGGCGCGGGACCAGATCCTGAGCATCTACAGGAGCTTGTGATGCACCCCCGCGACACCATCTACCGCTTGGCCGAGCAGAAAGACTACCGCCGCTGCCACCGTCTGGCCGAGGCTATGGGCCAAAAGATCGCCACCCGGCTCTCTTGGCCGACCGTTGTGGCAATCCGGGATGGCGAACTCAAGGGATTTCTGTCAACCATCCCGAGCAAAAAAGCCCTCATCGCTGGCCCGATGATCGTAGGTGGAAATGGCAACCGGGCAATCCTGTGCATGAGGCTTATCGAAACCTATGAATTCATCCTTCAAAAGGCTAGAGTTCAAAAGTATCTCTTTTGCATAGATGCCGCCATGGAAAGATGGATTGAGGTGATCAACGATGTCCTTGACATCCGCCCATACGCAGAAACAACGCGCCGCGCTTGGTTCGTGAGGGATCTGACGTGAGCGACCTTTTCACTCCCGACATTAGCGTTGAAGCTCCGCCACCGCCTCCGCCAGAGACGCCCGAGGAGATCGCCCTTCAGCGCGAGCAGGTTGAACTTCTCCGCCAACAGCGCGAGATGCTGGAGCGGACTTTTCAGCAGCAAGAGGCCTTCGGCCCGCGCCTTGAAGATATATTCAACGTGCAAACGGACATCGCTCGGGAGCAACTGAGAATACTTCAAGAGCAGTTGCCAGAGCAGGAGGCGCTCAGGGAGGAACAACTCCGCCGAATCGCCGAGGAGGAGCGTGAGTTCGGTCCGCTGCGGCGCGACATCGAGCGGGGGTTTCTTGAGAGATCCCAGGCAGCGCTCCGAGGAGAACTGCCCGTCAACCCGGCCTTGTTGCGAGGTCTGGAGAAATCTGAGGAGGAATTGCGGGAGCGTCTTCGCCGACAGCTCGGTCCCGGCTTTGAGACATCCACGCCAGGCATAGAAGCTTTGGCCGAGTTCGGAGAGCGAAGGGAATCGCTTCTTGAGGGTGCGAGGCGCGCCGATTTGACGCTGGCGGAGCAATTCGGCCTAGCGCGGGATGCAAGCGACTTTGCAAGGTTCAACCCTGCTTTCGGTGCGCCCGATATTCCATTTTTCGGCGGGTTCGATCCTTTCGGAGGCCGCCAGCGGTTGGCGGGCCAGTTCGGGACTTTGTCCCAGCTTTTCCAAGGGCCAATCGCCAACGCTCGCTTGCCGCGCATAATGCAGTTCCAGAGCGGCCTCGCTGGATTCGACGCCGCCACGCGGGCGTCCATCGCAAGCGGCATGGCTGGGGCCCAAACGCTCGGCGCGCTTTTCGGTGGGCTCGGCCAAGGGGTCGGGACGGCTGCCGGACTTTTCACTGGCACGGGGCTTTTCGGGTGAGAAACGATGCCTGACGGTTTCGGGACAGGTCTAGGAGCGTTCGGGGGCGGTCTTGGCCGCGGCTTTGCGGGCGGCTTGAGGCTGGGCGCGGAGATGTCGTTCCGCAAAAGGCAGGAGCAGCGCCTGGCCGAGAGCCAGCGCCGTCTCGAAGGGTTGGCCCAGACCCGGACCCTGGTCGAGATCCTTGGCCAGATGAAGGAAACCGAAGACCCCGCCCTCCGGAAATTCCTCTCACGCATCGCAATCTCGGCCATGGGCCTGGATCCCAAGAGCGAGGAGGCAAAAACGCTGGGGGAACTCTTCAAGGGGGCCCAGCCAGCCACTTTGGACCAGTTCTCCTCTTCCATATCCAGCCTAGCAACCCGGGCAGGGGTGGATCCCACCATGTACCGCTCCATCCTCCAGGCCACCCCGCGCACGAAGCGGGCTGAAATGATGCTGAAGATCGTCCAGGGCCTCCAGATGCAAGCGGCCCAAGGGGGGCCGACCCCTGCGGCCCCAGCGCCTCCTT
>JBHIBA010000446.1:0-3172 GCA_046758845.1 Nitrospinota bacterium | reverse complement strand
CGGCGTCTCCGCCAGGACCTCGATGCGCGACTGTTCAAGGGCGGAGACGCCCGACCGGGCGCGCGTCTTCATTTCCGGGAGGACCTCCCTTGCGGCCCGCCCGGCGAGCCGGGCCTCACGCTCCAGCTTGCGAACTTCCAACCGGGCCTCGCGAAGGAACCGATCGGCCCTCACGCGAAACCGGTCCCGCTGCTCCGCAAGCTTCTGGCGCTCGTCCGCAAGCTCGGCCCGCTCGGATTCCGCGGATTCCCGTTCCCGGCGAAGCTCTTTCTCCAGGGCTTGAAGCCGCTCCGTCTGCTCCTCCAGGCGATTCGCCCAGGCTCGCCCCTCCGGATCGCCCCCCTGCGCCATCTCCCGCGCCCTCTCGACCACTTCTCTTGGCATTCCCAGACGCTCGGCCACGGCGAGGGCATAACTCGTCCCCGCGACGCCGCTCAGCAACCGGTAGGTGGGCGAGAGTTCTTCCCGGTCGAACTCGACCGCGGCGTTCAGGGCAGCCGGGGCCTCATCGGCGTAGGCCTTGAGGGCCTCGTGGTGCGTTGTGACGACGACTGTCGCGTCCTTTGAGGCCAGGGCTTCGAGGACCGCGACGCCCAGGGCCGATCCTTCGGTGGGGTCCGTCCCGGCGCCCAATTCGTCCATCAGCACCAAAGAGCGGTCCGTCGCCCTATCCAAAAAACTCACCTGGTGGGCCAGGCGAGCGGAAAAGGTGCTGAGGTTCTGGGCGAGACTTTGATCATCGCCGATTTCCGCGAACACCTGATCCCGATAGGGGATTTCCGTCCCTTCAGCGGCGGGTACGGGACAACCGACGTGCGCCGCCAGCGTCAGCAGGCCGGCCGTTTTCAGAGCGACTGTCTTACCCCCGGTGTTCGCCCCGGTGATGACGAGCTGGCGCTTACCCCCGTCCAGTTGGAGGTCCAGCGGGACGACCCCGCGCCTCCCTTTTTGCTGTTCGAGGAGAGGATGACGGGCCCGCAGAAGACGGAAGGCGGGGGATTCGCCCATCTGCGGCTCAACGCAACCGTACTCATCAGCGAACCGGGCCATGGACAACAGGACATCGAATTCCACCAGCCAAGCGACCAGAGAAGACAGGGAACGGCGCTCCCGATGGATCCAGTCCGTCAGCTCCCTCAGGATGCGATAGCTTTCGGCAATCTCGTCGACGCGCAACTCCGCCAGGCGGTCGTTTTCGGACTGAACCAGAAGCGGCTCTACGTACAGCGTCTGGCCGCTGGCCGACTGATCGAGGATGATTCCCTTCAGGAATCTCCGGAAGCCCGGCTTCACCGGGATCACATAACGGTCGCGGCGGATGAGCACGAGCGGCTCCTGAAGCGCCGGGGACCACTCGGACATCCGGGATTCCAGCATCGAGCGGATCTCCTGCCTCAAAGAGCGGAGGTTCCGGCGGATGCCCTGAAGTCGGCGACTGGCCGTGTCGGAAAGACGGCCATCCGGGTCGATGGAGCGGCGAATCTGCGAGGCCAAGGGGGGGAGGTGAGAGAGGTCGGGAATATCCGAAACGAGGCGCGGACACGCGCTTGCGGCCTCGGCCAACCTGCGCTTCGCGGCGTGGGCCTGCTCAATCAGTCCGGCCACAGCCAGGATGCGCTCGGGCTCGAGGGGTTCGGAGCCCTCTTTCAGGATCGGAAGCCAAGCCCGCACGTCGGTGAAGGCCCCCAACGAGACCGGGCCTTCGGAAAGGAGGCGGCGCATCTCCGCCACCCTGTCATACCGCCGACGGATGAGCTGCGGAGAATCGCAAGGGAGCAGGTTGAGAACGGCGTCGCCGCCGGGTTCGGAGGACGCGAAGGTTCTCAGCAGGCCGAGAAAGGCATCAAACTCAAGGGCCGAAGCGGCCTCTTTCGTTATGATCGACCGGGGGCCGATGTCTCCGCCTCCTCAAGAAGTCAAAGGGACATGCAATCGGTTCTCTGGCCGCATCGGAGTGAATCCGTTTTTCTCTTCAAAGGTGCAACGGGGCGTTAACCACCTGCGGCTTTCGAGCATTCGGTGGTAATCCGTGCAGGCTGGGCTTGCGGGAATGGTACGGAACGGTTCCTGATGGTTCTTCGGCGCCCGCTCAAGGTGGGGAGGCGCCAGATCCAGCCTCATCAAGTCCGGTCCTCGAGGATAAACAATTCTTTCTCGCGTGCGAAGAAGAGATGAAGGATCAGTTCAAAACGCATATTGTAAATCGGGCTGAGTCAGTTTCGAGAAGAGGGCCGAAAAGAATCATAAATCAAATGCTTGGCTAAACCTTGAATATATTGTCGCGCGTATGGTTTGTCAACAAATTGTCACTTGATCTTCCTTCCCCGTTTCTCCTGTATCCCGGACTTCCCGAACCTCCTCTCCAGCTCTGAGAAGACCGCCTCGGGATGGATATCCTCAGACCCCAAGAGCACGAGAACGTGAAACCAAAGGTCTGCGATCTCCCTCGTGAGCTCCTCCGCTTCCCCCTTTGTCGCCGCAGCGACGACCTCCGCCGTTTCTTCGTCTACCTTTTCCAAAATTTTGGTTATTCCCGCGCTCAAGAGAGACTGAACATAGGATTCGCTATCGCGCCGTCCCGATTCCAGCGCCTCCTTTCGCGACAGAATCACGTCGTAAACGCGGCGCAGAACCCCATCCTTGAACCACGGTCCCGCCGACCCGGTCTCCTCAATCCCCCCCCCGGCGGTGTGAAAAAAACAGGCCGGCCGGCCCGTATGGCAAGCGACGCCCTCCTGCTCGACCCTCACCAGGACGGCATCCAGGTCGCAGTCAAAGTGCAACGCCTTCAAGCGTTGGACGTGGCCGGAGGTTTCCCCCTTCTTCCAGATTCCGTCGCGGGAACGGCTGAAGTAGTGGACGTAGCCGGTTGAGAGGGTCTCCTCGAGGCTTTCGGCGTTCATGTAGGCCAGCATGAGGACCTGCCCCGTTCGGTCATCCTGGGCGACCGCGGGAACGAGCCCCCGCTCATCAAAGACGATTCCTTGAATCACCCGTTTCTCCTGCCGCGGGTCCCGGCCAATTCGGGCGTGTACGGGATTTCCCCACTCTCGCCCCGCCCCAACTATATAGGCCCGGTTTTTTATAATCCCCTGAGAGAAAATCCTAGGGGGGCCTTTTTGGGCACTTGCGTGCCGGCCGGACTGCGGTTGGAGGTACATGCGCTTAAACC
>JBHIBA010000445.1:0-3187 GCA_046758845.1 Nitrospinota bacterium | reverse complement strand
GCAGATCTGCAGGCCCACCCGCCCGAAAGGCGTCTGAACGACGCAGGGGCCTGTTCCCGGCAGGAGATGGGCCTTGCCGTTGTACAGATAGGCGTTGAGGGGCGGGGTGTCGGGTTGCTGGCGGAAATAGCACGCGGCCTCCTCCCCCTCGGGCGACCACATTCGGAGACTGAGCCGGTGGGCGCCGTCGACCTCGCTCGGGATGACATCCCCGGCGATGATGTACATGCCGTGCTTCTTGGCCGTTTCCGCGAGCTTCTCCGTGCACTTGAAGGGATAGTCGGGGTTATCCAGGGGGCCGGTGGCGGGTCCTGGATATCCTTCGGGGAAAAGGAGGAGCTCGACCCCCTTGGAGGCGGCCTCCTCGGCGTATCCAAGCGCATTCTCCGCATTTTGCCACTCGGTATCGCCGTAATAGGCCTCAGGGAGAACGAGTCCTACACGAACCTTAGAGGGCTTTCCCATTGCGATGACCTCCTTATCCAAAAAGAGAACCCCCCTCGTTTCTCCGGGCTGTTCGACGATTGTAAGATGAATGAGCCGAATAATCTATTGGGTAGTGGGTCAGTTTGCTGAATGCCCCCTGTCTCCCTCCGTTGTAGCCGCGATTTGAGCACATTCGCTTCGCTCAGTGCAGGCTCCGCGGAAATCGCGGCCGGGCGCGCCCCGATCTCCAAGTTTGACAATTCCCCTTGCCAGAACGCAGAATCGGTTCCCAATCGATAGCCGAGTCAATTTGCCCAAAGCCCTTGCGCGGCGTTCAGGAGTAACACGGATGGCCGGCGACCTCTTTCTGAAAAACGGCGTCATTATCACTTCCAACTCCCAGGGGCAGGTCCTTGAGGGCGGCGATGTGCTGGTCCGCGAGGGCGTCATCGAGGCCGTCGGGGACAACCTGGATATGCCTTCGGACTTCACCGGGCCCGTTCTGGATCTCCGGGGGTGTCTCGCCCTTCCGGGGACGGTGAACTGCCACTGCCACTTCGAGGAGATGGCCGTCCGCAGCCTGAACTCCGGTCTTCCCCTTGAGCCCTGGCTTCCCTACAAAATTACGGCCCTGAAGTTTCTGGACCTGTCGAAGGAGGAGCTCCAGGCGCTTGTGACGCTCGCCTGCGTCGAGATGCTGGAGAACGGCGTCACCTCAGCCCTTCACCACATGTCGGCGGGGCTGACGGTGGAGGACGCGAAACTGGACGCCGCCATCGACGCCTACCGGGCGGCGGGCCTGAGGGCGGTGCTCTGCCCGCTGATCATGGACAAGCCGTTGCGCGAGACCGTGCCCATCGACCTGGCGAGCCTGCCCGAACCCCTGCGCGCGCGCCTGGAAGCAGATGAGGCCCCGCCCACGGACCTTCTTATGGAGCGGGCGGAGGCCGTTTTGGAGAAAGCGACAGCCGCGGGGTCTGCCCGGATCACGGGGGGCGTCGGCCCCTCGGCCCCTCAGCGATGCACGGACCGGCTTCTCCGGCATTGCGCCGACCTGGCCGAACGGCGCGCCGTCCCCCTTCACACCCACCTTCTGGAGACCCGGACGCAGGCCCACCGCGGACGACATCTCTACGAAACCACCATCCCGGAGCACCTGCGGGATCTGGGGTATCTGAGGCCCCGGGCCTCTTTCGCCCACGCCATCTGGCTGAGCGAAACGGACATCGGCCTTTTGGCCGACAACGGCTGCCGCGTGGCGCACAATCCGGGCTCGAATCTAAAACTGGGAAGCGGGCTCGCGCCCGTGAGGAAATATCTCGACGCGGGGGTGCCCGTGGGCCTGGGGATCGATGGGGCCAACAGCAGCGACAAGGGCAGCGTGCTTCACCAGGCCCACCTGGCGGCGCTGATCCACAACATCCGGGAGGGAGACGCCCAGCGAGGGATCTCCCCGGCCGAAGCCCTGCGCATGGCCACCTGGGGCGGCGCGGCGGTGATGTTGATGGAAGACCGGTTGGGGACCCTCGAGGTCGGAAAACAGGCGGACCTGGTGGTGCTGAACCGAACGCTCAACTTCGAGCCCTGGATCGACCCCGTGAATGCCCTGGTCTTCTCCGAGGACGGAGAGTCGGTGGACCGCGTCTTCGTCGAGGGAGAAGAGGTCGTTCGCGGCGGGCGGGCCGTTCATGTGGACCGGGAGGAGTTATTGGAGACCATCGAAAAAATTGCACGGCGGCTCCGAGAAAATCTCCCCGGGGCCGTCGCCCAGGCGGAAGAGCTCCGTCCTCACATGCACGCAGTGTCTCGGAAGTATTCTTCCCTTCCTCTGGACCACGCCTGAACGCGGCGGGAGCCCGCAAGGGGCTCCCCTACACCACCGTTCTGGGAGGAGGCAAAGATGGCCTATATCCGCCAGATCGAGCCCGCCGATGCGGCGGGTGAGCTGAAGGCGTTCTACGACAGGCTGACGGAGGTGGCCGGGGGCGTCCCCAACATCGTCAAGCTCTCAAGCCTGAAGCTCAGCGCCATGAGCGCGGCCCAGAGCCTTTATCGCTCGGCGATGTACGAGGATTCGGGCCTGAGCCGGGCGCAGAAGGAGATGGTCTCCATTGTCGTTTCGGTCATCAACGGGTGCGGTTACTGAGTGGACTCTCACGGAGGGTCTCTCCGTAAAGAAACGGGCGACGAGGCGTTCACCCAACAGATCACCCAAGACTTCCGCAATGCGAAAATCGACCCCCGGACGATGCGGATGCTGGAGTTTTCAGAGAAGCTGACCTTGCGCCCCAAGGAGATGTCCGAAGCCGACCTCGGGCCCCTGCGCAAAGAGGGGATGACCGACGAGGAAATCCTCGACCTGGTCCAGATCATCTGCTACTTCAATTCCGTTAACCGTCTGGCCGCGGCGTTGGGGGTGGACCCGGAGGCATAAGCCATAGACACGATTTCATCGTATCTATGAAGGTCTCGCTCTTGCTTTCTGTGGGGGGCGCTTTTTGGGCACTTGCGTGCCGGCCGAACTGCGGTTGGAGGCCCGTGAGCTTAAGCCGGGCGTCTTCGGCGCGCACCTTCCGATAGGTGATTGACCAGGCACGCCAGTGCGGAAACCTGACGCGGTGCGTCCGCCCCCCCACACCCCCCGCAAAACTTTTTATTCGCGAAAGGGGGTAGCGCCTGGCGGCGCAACCCTCTTTCGCAAGAAACTGGCCTGTTGCCCGAATGCGGGAGCCTTGCGCAGCAAGGCGCGCATTCGGGCAAA
>JBHIBA010000444.1:0-3198 GCA_046758845.1 Nitrospinota bacterium | reverse complement strand
GTCCCCCTGGGATTTTCTCTTATTCCGGAGGGAATGTCCCATATGCTTCTGAACCTGTTCAAAAGGCAGGACCCCCGGCAAGCGGCGTCAAATCTTGACAAACGCAAAGCGGTACATGATCGTGAATCCTGGCCCTTTACCGAAAGCCCAACCCCAATGAGCCGCCCCCAGAGCATCCGCAAACCACCCGCCTTTGAAGCCGTCATCTTCGATCAGGACGGAACGATCGTAGACTCTATGGGAGTCATTTACGAGGCCTTCATTGAGACGGTGCTTCGGTTCGGCGGCCGCCACGTCTCACGTTCTGAGCTTTTCGCCGCCATGGGGCCCCCCGAAGAGAAGATGTTGAAGCGCCTTCTGCCCGAGTCATCGTTCCCCGAGGCTTTTGAGTTTTTCTTCAGCCATTACCGGCGGGCCGAAGACCGAATCCGCTTTTTCCCCGGAATGGAACAGGCCCTCGACCTGCTTCACGGCGCGGGCGTGAAACTCGGCCTTTTCACCGGCAAGGGGCGGCGAGGGACCCGAGACACCTTCGGCCTCCTGAACCTCGGGAGGTGGTTTCCATCCCCGGTCACCGGCGATGACGTCCGGAAGTACAAACCGGACCCGGAGGGAGTCCTCAAGGCATTGGCGGGGATGGGCATTCCGGCCCATCGGTCCGATAGGGCGCTGGTGGTCGGGGATTCCCCTTATGACGTCCTGGCGGGGCGCGCCGCGGGAACCCGAACGGGCATCGCCCTCTGGGGGGTGACCGACCCTTCTCGCTTTGCCGGGGTCGAGGCCGATTTTCGGTTCCGCCAACCCCCCGACCTCACGAACGCGGTGCTGGGTCTCGAACAAGTCTCAACGCAACGGGAGAACTGAACGGGGAACCCCGGCGGCCAGGGGAACGCAACTTGCTGGCCGGCGCCGTCTCAGGAGAGCGAAAAAAGATCATCCCCAGAGCGGCGGACCCGGCCCTCTTGACAGAGCTTGATGAGGTGCGCTTCCACTGTTTTTTCGGCGAATGCCTGCAAACGAGGGCTCAATCCGCGTCCCCGATAGATCCGAGTCGTCAAGTCAGGAATCCGCGCGGCGCCTTTTTCCAAGAGCCGGAGGATCTCGCCTTCCCGCTCCAGCCGCCTCTCGATATAGGCCCCGATGGCCTCCGCGGGATGCTCCACGGGGGCGCCATGTCCCGAAAGAATCAGGCGGAGGGGCAACTCGGCAACCCGACGCAGGGAATTCAGGTAGGCGGTCATGTCCCCCTCCGGCGGACCCACCCAAGAGGAGGGCTCGGCGGTGATCAGGTCGCCCGAGAAGAGGATCCCCTCCTCGGGCCAGTGAAAGCAAAGATGTCCGTGGGAGTGCCCCGGCGTATGAAGGGCGATCAGCCGGCCGAGCGGAGTCTCCACGGTTTCCCCGTCCTCGATGCGCCGGACCGCGTGGAGATTTGATATCCGGTCGGCGTGGAGCCGCGTCTCCTCTCTATGAAGACAAACCTCGAATCCTTTTTGGGAGAGCTCCTCGGCCCCTCCCGCATGGTCGCGGTGGAGGTGCGTGAGGAGGAGCAGGCCGCCCCCTTCCCCGGGTCCAGAAAACTCGGTCAAGTGCGACCCCATCGCCTCCCCCCCGGCAGCGTCGGCGGAAAAGCCGCTGTCAATGACGACGGGGCGGCTTCCCTCCAGCAGATAGGCGTTCACGCTGCGCGACAGGCTACCGCCCGGACTGGGGAAGGAAAAAATCCCAAGGCCCGCGGGAAGGCTCATTCGATTCGATTCAGGCGACATTTGGGGCCGATTCGGACTCAACGGGGCCGGTCTGCAATCCGCTTGGGGAAAGGGGGGATTCACCTGAGTCCCCCCTTGCAGGAACACAAACGCAAGAAAGGGAAAGGAGAATCGGGTTTTCCGAGTCCCTCCCCTCTCCGGTTCCGGACAACTCGACGGCGGGCTTAGAGGTTTTTATCGATGATCTTCTGAAGGTCTCGCTTGGACCGAACGCCCACGATCTGCTCTACCACCTCCCCCGCCTTGAACACCAATAGCGTGGGAATTCCCCGAATCCCGAGGCGTGTGGCCGTCTTGGGGTTCTCGTCCACATTGAGCTTGCCTACGCGGAGCCGTCCGGCGTATTCCTCGGCCAGCGCTTCCACGGCCGGAGCGATCATCTTGCAGGGCGCGCACCATTCCGCCCAGAAATCCACCATTGTGGGCGTATTAGAATTGACCACCTGAGCCTCAAACTCGTCATCCGTAAACTCCAGGACGTGCTCTGACATTCAGAAATTCCTCCAACACCAAAGAAATTAAGGGGTTATGCGAACGAATATCTGCCCCGCCTCGAACGTAGAAGGGCCCCTCCCCTTCGGGCGGCCCATAAAAGCGCCGGCCTTAATTTACTCCTCGCCGCGCCCCTCAGCAAGCGCGCCGACCGCGATTTCCGTTGACAGGTCCGCAAGGCTTGACTATTGTTCATCCACGTCCAGGAATACCAGAGCGCGCAAGCGAGAGCCCGCTGGGGGTCGGGGCGGATCCGCTTGCACCTTGCTGCCATCCGGGACCGAAGAAACAGCCATGCGGCGGCGGGGAGATTCTGCCGCTCAAACGGCAGACGTCGGGCGCAGGCGAAACCCTTTCAGGGAGCCAATCTGATGCAGATTCAGAATACGATTGTGATCGATGCCCCCATTCAGAAAACGTGGGACTTCTTGCTGGACGCCTCGAAGGTGGCCGCGTGCGTTCCGGGCGTCGAGAACGTCCAAACCGTGGATGAAGACAACTACGTCGTGGACATCATGGCCAAGGTCGGTTTCATCAAGGCCAGGTTCAAGGTGAAGCTGAAGATCGTCGAGAAAAATCCCCCGACGTACATGAGGTCCGAAGGGTCGGGCGACGAGGCGGGCATGACGAGCAGTCTGAAGGTGATCACCGAGCTCAATCTGAAGGACCTCGACTCCAACAAGACCGAAGTCACCTCCAAGACCGACGTGAACGTCTTCGGCAAGCTGGGGACCTTCGGTCACAGCGTCATCAAGGGCAAGGCCGACAAGATGTGGGAGGAGTTCGGCAACAACTTGAAGAACAACCTCGCCGGCTGAATCCGCCGTCAGCACAGACTCGCACTCAGATGGGAATGAAAGCCCGAATTTCCAGGGGGGCCTTTTTGGGCACTTGCGTGCCGGCCGAACTGCGGTTGGAGGTACGTACGCCTGAGCCG
>JBHIBA010000443.1:0-3223 GCA_046758845.1 Nitrospinota bacterium | reverse complement strand
CCAGGCACGCCAGTGCGGAAACCCGACGCCGCGCGTCCGCCCCCCCGCACCCCCCAGCAAAACTTTCGTTTGGCGGAAGAGGGTAGCGCCTAGCGGCGCTACCCTCTTCCGCAAGAAACTGGCCCGTTGCCCGAATGCGGGAGCCTTGCGCAGCAAGGCGCGCATTCGGCCAAAGACAGCAACCACCGCAAGGCCCCAGACAACCGGCCCAGCCAAACCCACGCCCAACCCAGAAGCAGGCCCGGCCACGCAGTGCCGGGCCGTCAAAAGTTTTCGAGGGGGGTCAGGGGGGACAGTTTTCAAAATGTCCCCCCTGGGAAATCCGGCCGGTTTTCAAAGCATGTCCTGAGCGAAGCCGAGGGAAGGCCCCCCTGGGAATCTGGGCTTTCATCCCCATCTACAGCGCGTGAAAGAAGGACATGAGCGCAAGGGAGCACGTTACCGAACCGGCGGGCATGTTGACCGCCCGGACCGTCCGGTCTAAGGTGAAGAAAAACAATTCCCGGAGTGGGTCCGTGCCACACACCATGAAAAGGGAAACCCTGCTGCTGCTTCGCGAGCTGCTTGACCTGCGCTGGGAATTCCTGCGAAGGAACGAAGAATACAAGTCCGACCACGCGGCTTATCGCGCCCTGGCGGAGCAGCACGGCTCGCAGGAGGCCCAACCCGTCCGCCAGGAAGCCTTCCGCCTGATGGCGAAATACCGCCTGGGCGCTTTGCCCGACCCAACGGAAGATGCCGACGGCATCCGCCTGCCCATCATGTACCCCTATGGTGACCATCCGGAATTGTCGGGATTTCCCTCCTTGCGAGTCTTCGACCCGGACGCTTCGGAGGAAAAGGCGGGTGCGGTCCGAAGCGGGAAATTCCGCGTGACCATCGAGGTGGATCTTCGAACCCCCAGGAGCCACCTGCTTCCCGTCCTCGACGCCGTCCTGGAAGACCTGCTCCAGCGCCGCATCGAGCGGCATCCCGACTTCCATCCCGAACGCGACGCCGAACCCCCGGAGGACCTCCGGATTTTCGAATGGTATCTGGAGATCTGGGATCGGCATCGGGCGGGGGAGAGCCCGGAACAAATCGCAAGAGGTTACTATCCGAGGGCCTTCGAAAAAGCCTCCCGTCGCTTCCCGCCCGAAGCGGCCATCGGCCGGATCGAAGCGGGGCTGCTCCAGGCCGATCATTTGATCCGTGAGAGCATCATGGGAGAAGAGTCGGGGCTTCCTGCGCCTCCCTTCCCGTCCGGCCAAGACCCCGGCTAGTGCTTGGTTCCAAGAATTCACGTCACAATGTTGCCCCGATCTGAGCGAGGGTTGCGGAACCCGCGGGCCTCAGCCCGTAGCGGAGATCGAGGCGGATGCACAGGCCGCGATTTCCGCCTTGCTCAATTCGCGGCTACACGCGCGCTCCCTTTCGGCCAGGATCCCGGATAGCCTCGCAGCCGGCCAGAACGGGGCCATCCACAACCGCGCCTGCGTTCCTCGATTCAATCTCCCCTGTGGCTTTCCGCACGCATCCGAGGACTTCCCTCGACCGGAAGGAAGACTGAACCGGGCCTCAGCTTTCCTTTCCATAGGCATGGATCGCCGAAGCTCCCGCCGGTCGGCTTTCTCCCCAAGGGGAATAGATGGGGAAATCTTCTTCTTGACATCCGGACGCTTTCTACTACATATTGTGTTGTCGCTTGGTGTTTTGGCGAGATATAGGGGAGCCGGAAAAATGGGGATCGCCTGAAAACCTGGAAGGCCCGGGCTTGGTTTTCAATTTCACAACGAGGTTCAATCCTCGAACCAGGAGGGAAAGAAGAAGATGAACAAAAGCGACGTAATCGATGCCGTCGCCAAGCACGCCGAGATTCCGAAGAGCAAGGCCGAGCGAGCCCTGGACGGAGTGCTGCAAGAGATCGTCAGAGGCCTGAAACGCGGAGAGAGGGTGGTCCTCTCCGGCTTCGGAACGTTCACGGTCGCCTGCCGCAAGGCCCGCCAGGCCCGAAACCCGAGAACCGGAGAAACCGTCTTCGTGTCCGAGAAGAAGGTCCCGAAGTTCGTGGCCGGCGGAAAGATGAAAGAGGCGATCGACATCAATTCTCACACCCCCGCCAGCGTATAAGGAGCGGCTGCCCAATCTCTTTTCGATGAAGTGAGGGAGCTCGAGCGGGAGCCGGCGATGTTCCGGCCCCGGTCATCTGAACAGCCGAGCTACTCGACCACAACTCGATCTTTTCCTGGGGCCGGGCTTAGAGCCGGGGTGACGGGAGCAGCTTCAGCCTCCGACACACCCGGCTCTTTCCTTTTTCGCCGATCGCACTGTTGAGTTCCGGCAGGCGATTTCGCGGGCCGGCTTTTTTGTGGGGGGCGCTTTTTGAAAGGCGCCCCCCCACACCCCCCAGCAAAACTTTTCATTCGCGGAAGAGGATAGCGCCGCCAGGCGCTATCCTCTTCTGCAAGAAACTGGCCCGTTGCCCGAATGCGGGAGCCATCGAAAGGCCCCAGACAAGCGGCCCGGCCGAACCCACGCCCAATCCAAAAGCAGGCCCGGCCACGCAGTGCCGGGCCGTCAAAAGTTTTCCGGGGGTCCAGGGGGGCCGGTTTTCAAAAAGGCCCCCTGGGAAATCTGGCTGGTCTTCAAAAGGTCCCCCTGGGAATCCGGCCCCTGATCCCCAGCTACCTTCCCCGCCCGGATGATCCCATGAGGCCATCAGCCCAGGGCTATCGGCCCGTGATCGTCAGCTCGGCCCAGATCCGGCGGATGGGTTCGATGTGGCGCGCGGTCAGGACCGCCCTTCCCTTGTAGCCCAGTTTGAAGGCCTCTCGCGTGTCTCGCCCCAGGTATTCGTCGCTGGCGCTGATGGGCGTTACCGTGTCCATGAGCTGAGCGCCCGCGGCCCTGACCTCGACCGCCAGACGGGCCCGGACGTGGAAGAGTTCCCCGCCCTCGGGCGTCCGCAACCCCCCGAGGTCCCTCAGCATGTCGCCCCCCCCCAACCCGACTTCCGAGACGCGGGCGCTGGCCGCCGCGATCTCGTACGCGTTGCGAAGCCCCTCGGCCGACTCGACGTTCGGGACAACCGGAAGCGACCCCAAGGCGGCCCCCGCCCGCCCCTCCACCCCCAACAGCATCTCCCCCAACGCCAGAACCTCCTGGGCGCTTTGGGCCTGGGCCAGGACGACACCGTCCGGAAGGCGGTCGAGGCTTTCTAAATCCTCCTCCAACTCCTTGGAGC
>JBHIBA010000442.1:0-3237 GCA_046758845.1 Nitrospinota bacterium | reverse complement strand
AATCCGGGGTCTCCGAAAAACTTGGCGACGGGGAGGCGGTCTTTGACTCTCCCACTATCGCCGCCGGCTCCGGCGATGTCGTCACGTTCACGGTGACTGATGTATCAACACCCGGGATTGCCTGGGATGGGGTGTCAACGTCCGGAAGCGCTACAGTACCTTAGAGGAATGTGGACGGGGTTCGGGCTTGAAGGGGGAGTCTTGGGTTTGGCTGGGCGGGGTTGTTTATCGCCCTGGCTGCGGGCCCGGGGATAACAGAAGGCGCCCCTGGGCTTCCCGCTTTCCCGGGCGGCCAGGTTTTTCTCAGACAACTCTTCGTGGGGGGTCCTTCCGCCGGCAGGGCTGACTCAAGATCGCTCCCGGCCCGCAAAGGGCCGAGGGGACTTTCCTCATCGTGAAACTCTCCGCAACCGGAAAGCACTCCCCCCTATTTGGATGCCTTGGGGGGTTATCTGGAGAGCGCCGCCTCCTAGATTGATGCCCGCGCCGGAGATCTGCAAAGCATTGCCCCCAATTTGAATCCCTTCGCCGGTTAACTGCAGAGCGCCATCTCCGATATCAACGCCGCCGTCGGTTGCAAATTGCTGAACAGAGGTGACACCCTCGCTCACTATTTGGCTCCCGCTAATCGCTGCGAGCTGGTTGTCTGAAAGGACGCTCGAGTCCGCACCCAGGGCCAAGGGAGCCATGAGGAGTCCAAGGGAGGCCACAATCGCTGCTCCGATTTCACGTCTCACCATACCTTCTCCTCGAGGGCTGATTAGTTAAGGATAAATTCTTCCCTCCGCCCTTGCTCTTAAACAAGAGCTTTCTATAAAAAACCCTTTTTGTCAAGAAATATTTCGGGATTCACCAAATTATTTCGACGGAATCTTGCGGACGGAGACCGTGGGGGATCTCAGGAGCGTTTCTCTGAATGGAGTGACGGAACGACGAACTGAGGACGGCGCCCGGCTTCTTCGCTTATACCCCTTCCGCTAGTGTCGCGTCCCTCAAGTTCGTTCAATAAGAAAAACGGTGTCTCTCAGACCGAAAGCGTTGTGGTTTCTGGAAAATGCGCCTACTTCACCTCAAGAACTTTTGAAATGAATTTCCGGGACGGCACACTAGGGAAGGACGACTCAAGGCAGGAGCTTCGTTGGGCGCAGAACGGGGATCGGAATCATAGGCACCAGATGGACGACGGGTCGTCTCGGCACCGGCATTAATCCAAAAATTAGCCCGAAGAGTCCCCCATCAAAAATTGGAACAGAGCGCTGAAATCCGCCTTGAACTCCGGCTATTAACAATTGATCCCCATCGTCGCCGTCATCTTTAAATTCTGTAGGCAGTTCATTTGTGTCGAGACCACCGGTCATAGCGCGACAAACCGGATTGTCCGGCTGGTCCAACAGCGCCTGCACAAAGTCGACAGGGTCGATGGGCAGGCGGCCATTTTCTTGCTGAGTGACCCCTTTCCCATTAGAATTCCTTGGCAGTCCATTTTGTTCAATTGAAGAGTCTTCCTTCTTTACGGGCCAGCAGATCACAGAATCCTCGGTTCCGAGTATCCCTTCGAGCTGAACATCCGTAAGGGCTATGCCTTCTCCCGCCCGCGTTGGCAGCGCGGAAGACAAGACAAAGACGACCGTCATTAGACAAGCCAATACTCTGAGCATGATAGGTTTCATGCCTCCGGTCATTCCCATTTGCCGCTCCATTCAACGAATGCCTATTAGTTACGCAAGGTACATGCCAAAACCCTGAATGACCGTAACCCATTGAACTTATTGGAGTTATATGGATGATCGGAGTCCCCTGCTTAGAGGGGCCTGTAAAATCCACCGACAGGTGTCCAGGACGGATCTGAAGGATTCTGAGGATTCTGATAGTAATTAGCTGAATTGCGGATGGGGTTACACAGGGTGTTATCTATTCTTACAGTTTCTTGGCAAATAATTGCGAATAATAGGGCTCAGGGAGAATTATTTCCTCTCGGCTTTGATAAACGGCTTGAGGTATTCCCAATAAAAGGAGAGGCAACTTTTGGATTGCTGTAGCTGAAAGACCCGATCTGTCCGCCCCTGGGAGGGGTACTTTGGCCTTTCCGTGCAGGTGGGGCTACGGGAATAGAGGCGGAGGGTCTATGGATGCGAAGCCGCGAGCCCGTCACGCAGCGGAGCCTGCGGGGCCCGTGCCAGTTCGCTCAAAGGAGTAGCGGGGAGGTCGCTTTTCCTCTTTCGGCGCGTCCTCGAGGCAGGCTGCCCATTTGGAGAGCCGCTACGCTCGGAACAGGGCCCGGCTGACTCGGCCCCGGTTCCTTGCCACGATCCAATAGCCCGCCTCTACGGCCCAGACGAACGGGGGAAGGGAGAGCGCGGCCACCGTTTTGCGCCAGCCCAGGAGAGAAAGAACGGCGAGCACGGCCCGCCCGGCCGAGAGGGACTTGTCATCAGGGAGGAGGAGGACCACCGCGCGCTGGCAGCGGGCCCTCAGTTCCTCGGTCATCGGGGGAGAAGGGGCTTCCTGGTAGGGTAGGGGGCGGATTCGACTCTCCACGTCGCGGGCCTCGACCCATTCGACACAGCGGCGGCAAAACCCGCACTCTCCATCCCAGAGCAAAAGGGCCTGGCGGTTTGACACGGGTCTACTTTGGAAGGGCTTCCGAGCCCGCCGCAGAAAGGGCAGGGCGGCGGTCGCGGGAAGTACAAAACATTGCGCGGAGGCCCCGGAGACTGATGCCTCGCTCAGCTTGGCGATGCAAAGGATGTCTCTTCGGAAGTTCGATCGCCTTCCCTCTCCATCCCTTTTGCCCTTGCTTGGGAAGGAACGTTTGAAAGGTTTTCTTCCATTTGGAGAACACCTCTTTTCAAATCTCCCAGGCTCCCCTCGGCCTCCCGATTTTCAGCCCGCGATTGCGGCCGCTCTATCGGGAAAACCCTCATGATCCCCGATTTTCGTCCTCCAGAACCACTCTCCATTTTCGGTGCTCTTTTTCAAAAAATCTTGCTTCCTCCTTCCAGCCCAATTTTTCGAGCACGATGCCCAACTGTTTATACGTTGTCGTATAAAATTCAGACCTCATGCCCCTAGAGAGCGGCCTATATCTAGTTATTGCATCGCTGATCAATGAATGTACCGCGGCTCTTTTCAAATATTCCTTTGAAATTGGCAGATCATTTTCCTCCAATTGTGATAGTCCAAGTTCCATATAAGCATGACCCAGATCGTTCTCGATAAACGTTTCGCCAACAAAGG
>JBHIBA010000441.1:0-3251 GCA_046758845.1 Nitrospinota bacterium | reverse complement strand
CACACCACGTGCATGAAGTCCTCTAGGACCAAAAGCAGACCAAAGGTTAACAACAACTGGTACTCTTCCGCTCGCTTGTAGAGGGGTCGCAGCAAGGTGGGCTCAATCACTAGTCCTGCCGCGGCGACGGCGATTGCCCCAACGGGCAACAGCACGAAAAGGCCCAGGACATGTACACTGCCCACCATGGCGCCCACGGCCCAGGCTGTCACGTAGGCGCCGAGTGCATAAAGACTCCCGTGCGCCAGATTGATGATCCCCATCACGCCGAATATCAAACTGAGGCCTGCAGCGATGAGGAACAGCACCGAGGCATAGAACAACGAGTTCAGAACTTGAATGACGAAAATATCCACGGTCTCAACCCTTGGCAAATAGTCCCAAGACTACGGCCATAAAAAAAGTGGCTCTCCTCCCAAAAATGTTCACGCGGCTAAGGGTAGCCAAGATCCCCGAAGTGCTCTTACTTTCAGGCCGGTCAAGCCTTCCCCACAGCTTATGATCCGTTTGCCTGAAAGCGGAGGATCCCCACCGTCGGCCTTAAGGAATTGTCGTCGAGATAGATGGCGGCGAGAAACGTGTACCGGCCAGGAGGCAACGGTTCCGGGAGGCCCACGATGAAGCGCCCGTCATCCTCCCACCTTGCCGTGCCTGCTCTTACCACGGACCCGTCAGGGCCCACCACGAGATAACGGGAAACCACGAGTATGCCGTAAATGCCGCGCGTCGTTTTTCGCGTCAACCGTTCGCGAACGATCTCGTGGCTTCGTTGGACCTTGACGACCTTTTCGACGTCTACCTCGACAGCAATTCGATTGGTCTCCCGCTTCACCTCCGTGATCACTGCCCGAGGCGGGTAGGCATACCGATCAAAGGCGCCAATCCCCACCGGATAGGTTAATTCCCTAACCACCTCAAACACTGACGAATCCTGTGACCACGCCTTGAGCCGATAAGGGCCGTTGGTGACGAGAAAGTGGCCACCGCTTTCGGCAAACGTCTTGAGCGCACGCCAGCGCAATCGGGCGGTCTCGGCTGATACAAGGTCTTTTAACGCAGCAGGGCGGTACCCCTCTCGCTCGAACTCCTCGATCAGCTCCTTCAACCTCTCTTGCAGCGAGTGATCCCGTGCCAGATCCAACCAGCCGACCCCTCGGCGCTCGGCCTCCTGCTTTGAGAAGGCCGCAAACCCCCGCTTCACCGCTTCCTCCATAAGCACCAGCAGATGCCACGGAACAGCGCTCCACGGAGGGGCGAGCGCGGCAAGCTGCAGTGAGTCCGAGGACACATAGTTGACATAGACCTCGACGACGGGGATCTGCTGGGGCACCTTGATGCCGGGGGCGATATCTTTGATCGTGCGTTCGACGCGCACGACCCTCACGCCCACAAGCCGCCCGCGGATTAGGGCAGTGGCCGCCTCAATAGCCGGGTCATAGGCACTGTCGTCGCGGCTCGCCTTGACCCCCCATCGATACGCGAGGACATAGGGATAGAGGAGATCGGCAACCTCCATCGCGGTTCCATCGTGAAACCGCGAAGGCAGGACCCGATAGATGACCTTCGCCGAGCTGAATTCCGACTCGCCTACTGGCTGGGGCGCGCCGGTGCCCGCCTCTGGGATCATGGCGTCGGGCGGCACCTGGAATCCTCCCCAGCGCCCCCTCTCCACGGCGAGGTTCGCCTCGATTCGGTTAGGGATCCAGCTGGCGTTGTACGGGAGCGGTAGGAGCGCCGGATCGCCCACCGTCGCCCAGATCAGTCTCCCCGGCCCATCCGTAAAGCCTGCGATAGGGTTCCAGGCAGCCTCAGGTTTCTCGTTAATCCCGAGCCGGATCCAGCCGTTCCAAGGGAAGTCTTTGAGCTTCACCGTTCGGACGAAAATGGGGGAGTTCAAGCCCAGATGGGAGTCGAAGGCGAGGTTTTCGACACCCGCGGAAAAGTCGTCGTTATAGTACTCTCGCCTCAAGCTGTAGCCCACGACCATCCGATCACAGCCTCGGGTGAGGTTCGCGATCAGGCGTCGTTCCAGATTGAGTCGCTTGTTTAGGTCATCGTATTCGCCTCGCACCAGCCGCCGATAGATCGCATCCGTGGTTCGTTTTTCCTCAGGGTCGGTGACCGCCGACGCCAACAACCGGTAGGCGTGAAACCACCCCTCCTTCATCCAGGGGGAGCCAAGCCACCCGTTCAGATGAACGCCCCTAGTCGACATCAGGTGGTTGACCGGCACCTCCTCGAGCCTGACATCCCACTTGTCGCGGTCCAGCTGCCACCGCGATCGGACAAGAGCCTCCGCCTGTCGGCCTCTCGCCCGGAATTTCAGGCGGACCTTGATCGCACCCTGACCTCGAAGCGCCTCCTTGGAGTCTTGAACCCGGTCCGCGTGGTGGAGGTAATCCGGGTGATACGGGGTAACCGGGTAAGGATGGAAGACAACGTTCTGAGACCCCCCCGCGAGCGCCGCGAGGATCCCGCCTCCCGCGGCACAGCGGCTCTCTCGCTGCCTGAACGCCTCGGAAGCGCGGTTGAAGGTGAGGACTAGAAAAGAGTCGAGGGACTCGACCGACTTTAGGTGGTCTGGAACACTTCCCGTAAAGCGTGGCGTCGACCCGATATAGGCATGGAGAGTCTTGGTTTGGAAAAATGCCGCGGCAGACGCCGGGTCCATGGTCTCGATGCGGATCTCTTGCGGGTAAGACGATGGAATATGCACCACCCCGTGCCCAGCGCGGGCGGGGGCCCACCCTGCGAAAAAGATGACGAACACAAGAGCAACGCCGGCAAGGTGTTTCATCTTCGCTCCGACGGTGTAACATAAGGGGAACATCTAGAGAACTTATCGGTTCAGGCTCTCCCCCGTGCCCGCACTCGAGGGATCCTTATCTATCCTCTCCGTGCCCTTTGACGCAACTCTCCGGAGCGGAGGCGCGACCCTGGGGCCCACCGTGCACGAGACCCTCTTCTCCGCTTCTCAAGGGAGCGGTCGTGCTGGCCAAGCACGACCGCATCCCGCGAGAACAGCTTAAGCCCAGGCTCAAGCCTTGGGCCAGGTGGTCTTGATCCAGTTAGCCGCTGCTGTGGACTCGTCATGCGTGGTCCCGGGCTTCGGCCAGTTGGGCGGCGCCGTGATGTTGCGGATGGGAATGGAAATGATGGACTCGGCGTCCCAAACCGGGAACGGGAAATCGGGGGTGTTCTTGCTCATCCCAATCACCGAATCCTTGTATCCCTGGTGGTTGTCCGGCCGG
>JBHIBA010000440.1:0-3253 GCA_046758845.1 Nitrospinota bacterium | reverse complement strand
CTCGGGTCGCTCTTTCTGGGCCATCTCGTTCTCCTTGCCAAAACAAAGGGGCGGGTGCCTTCCGGCCATCCCGCCCCGGTTCTTCCGACAGCGGAGCTTCTAGGGTTTTACTTTTTCCTCTCCTCGGCGCTGAGCAAGATGCTCTCCGTCTTTTTCAGGAGAATTATGCGCCCATGCTCAAATTTTATCAAGAGTTCCCCGTAGAACTTCCGGGTGGCGAGCTCCCGGACCATTGCGATCAGGTAGGCTTCGTAGGCCATGGATCAACCTATCTCGGTCCCTTGGGGCGGAACTATGCCGCCATCCATGTCCCGTCGCCCTTGTCGGGCGGTCTCGGTTTCCCTCGGCGGGCGGTTTTGAGGGAAGCCATGTGATCGGGATGAAAATAGCACAACGCCAGCGCGTCAGCCTCGTCGGGCGAATGGCCGATGGCGTGTTTGATTTTCCTCTTGTCGAGGATCTTGATCCGGCCCTTGGGCCCGTACTCGCAGCGGGTCGCGCCGAGCTGGTTCTTGAGCTCCTCATCGTCGGGGATGGCGATAGCCCCCCGCTCGAACGCTTCCCGGAGCCGCCAATACATCTCGGCGCGCTTGTTCTCGAAGCGTTCCGGGTCGTCCGCCTGTCGCCGCACATCCGCCGCCTCGACGATGGCGCCTTTCTTCTCCCTCACCATCCCTTCGACCGCCCAGCCGATCCCGAGCGTATCGATCCGCACGATGTCGGGTCGCTCCGCGTCGATGTCCGTCCCGATCCAGTTCGCCAGAGCGGTCGAATCGGGGCTTTTCATCCGCTTGAAAGGGTAGACCAGCGCCCCTTTGCGTGTGGCGATGACGGAGGAATCCCCCCCTGCGCCGCAATCCACGCCTTTGATGAGCGGGTCTTCGGCCCTTGGGAGAAGTTCGCGGCCTACCGCGTCTTCGATCCAGTCCCACGGCACAAGCGTCTGGTCGTCCACGAGCGGCGGAAGGCCGAGCACCCGGATGCGGTAAGTGTTCGATTCGCGGCCAAATTTCCGCTCCAAACTTTCCAGCATCGCCCGGTCCACGAGTTCCGACTGCTCGGCGCTCCACTGGAGCGTGACCCACCTGTCGGCGTTTTCGTATTGGCTCTCGACGGCGTAGCCTCTGGCCCGGACAGGGTTGAAGATGAGGAGCATCAGGTTGACTTCGCCCGTCATGTTCCCTTCGAGCGCCTCAAAAACGGGCGAGAGCACGCCCGAAGCCTCGTCGCAGACCTGGAGCAGGTGTCGTTCGTGGATTCCGGCTAAACCTTCCACCTGCTCCTCGCGGGAGTCTTTCGGGTTCGCCGCTTTCGGGAAGGCCATCCATCTCTTGCCGCGCGCCTCGTCGGGGATCCCGACCGCAAAGAGCTTGTCGTTTTGGAGCCGGAACTGGCCCTTGAGGGGCGAGTGCATGAGCCATTTGGAGATCTCGGACCAGAGCACTTTGTTCAACTGATCCGCCGAGACGGACACGCACGGTATTTTGGGATAGGAAAAGCAGGTCATAAACCACAAGATCGCCCATGCCGCGCAGGCGTCTTTGCCGGTGCCTTTGCCGCTCATGATCGAGACGCCGAGGAGTTCCCGCGATTTCCCTTCTTCCTTCTGCCTCACGAGCCGCCCAACCGCCTCCAGACCTTCGCGCTGCTGTGCCGTCAGAAAATACTGGGAGCCAGCAGCCGCGTTGTAGGGCCCCAACACCGCCTCTTCGACGAACGCCGCAGGGTTGCGCCGCCAGCGCAGGAGAATATCTTTCTCGGCCTTGAACGAGGCGTCCCGTCCAACCTCGGCTAGCGCCGCTTCCGCTTCGCCAGCTTTCCGAGGTCTGCCGCGTTTGCGCCGAACGGCGGTGGTCATTTACTTCTTCCCGAGATTCTTCGCCGCCGATTTCTCAATCCGCTTGAGTTCACGCATCACCTTGTTCACTTGCTTGCGGTAGCCGGGCGCTTTCTCCATGGAATCCCGAACAATCTGCTCCGCCTGCCAGCGACGCCGATCCTCTTCGGGCGGAACGGTTGGTGCGCTCTGCTTTCCGTGCTTCGCCATCGAGTTATTTCCTCCCCCGTAGGGCCTTCGCCCGGCTCGGCTTGCCGGTCGGCTTCCAGCCCCGTTCCACCCCTTCCAAAAGCCGCCGCTGCGCCTCAGCCTTTCCCTTGGTCGTCCTCTTGGCCTTCACGCCCCCAGGGGTACTCACTCGATAGCCGCCGCCTTTCAGCTTCCGAACCTTCGCGGGCAAGATAGTTCCTCCCCTGCCTCAGAAATGCCCCCCAAAAAGCCCACACGCTCTCTGGGCGCAAGATCTCGCCCCGGCTGGACCCAACCCCCAGCAAAAAGAAATCGTCCAGCCTGGGGCACCGTAGGGGCTCTGGTGGCCTTTGTGTGGTTGGCGGGTGAAAAGGGCATAGAAGGCGATGGCGCGAGGCCCAAGGCCCATGCCCCCCCGGTGGGCGGCTCCTGGGGCGTTGCCAGGGCCTCGCGGCGCAATACGAGAGGGCCCGCCAGCGCAATACAGGGCCGGGTGGACCCCGCAACTAGAGTGGTTATCTAGTTGCACCTCTCGCTATCCTCTTGTTTTTCCGGCAATTTCTGTTTCCCCCGGTCGGCCAGCTCCCCCTCTACGGCCGCCACGACCGCATGGAGAGAGAGGTTTTGAGTGCTCTGGCCAGCTTCAAGGCGGCGGGCTGTGAAGATCTGCGTGAAGGCGTAGGCGATGTTGTTTATGCTGGCCTTTGCCAGCTTGCTCTTGTCGGCCAGCGCAGATACTAAATATTCCTCAACTTGCTCCAAAATTGCGACCCTGTGCTGGCGCCACACATCGAGGCGATCTCCGTCAATCTTTTCGAGAATGCCCGACAAGCGCTGCTGGATCGCCTGCTTGCTCACACCTAACGTCCGGGCGATCTCTCTGTGCGAGAGTCCCTGAAGCCGAAGCTCTACGATTCGCCTGAGCGGAATACCCTTGGGGCCGCGGGCAACGCCTATGGGCAAGAGAAGCCTCTCTGGGCGGCAGCATCTAGCTTCTAGGGAGAATAACACGGCTGGGCGATAACTTCAAGCGTTCCTCCTGCGATCAGAACGGGCTCTGTGATACGTTGACTATTTCATGCTTCCCACAAACACTCCGTTGCTACCCCTGAGCCCCCTCCGTAGGTTCCCCCCTCTCCCCGCAAGTTGGCGGGGTCGGCCCCCCAGAATTTTTTCTTTTTTCTCTTGACAATTCTGGACACCGGAATTATATTGGAGGTAGCGAGG
>JBHIBA010000439.1:0-3262 GCA_046758845.1 Nitrospinota bacterium | reverse complement strand
ACCCAAGACCTTCACCCTCCACGAAACCGGGGTAAGTCCAGTTTTTTTATGGTAAAGTAGCCGGGTTTTCGGTTCATCGAATGTCAAAGACGCCGCGGAGGGGGAACGCGGGATGCGCTTCCAGGACCAGGTGGTGATCGTGACCGGCGGCTCGCAGGGCATCGGGCGGGCCTACGTGAAAGCCTTCGCGCGGGAGGGAGCGAGAGTCGTCATCGCGGACATCGTCGATCCGGGCGGCTTTCTCAAGGAAATCAAGGACGGCTCCTGTACGTACGTTGAGACCGATATCCGGAAAGAGAAATCGACACTGAATTTGGCCCAAGTGGTCATGGACCGCTTCGGCCGGATCGACGTTTTGGTGAACAACGCCGCCCGCGCGGGAAGAACGGCCCGCTGGCCGCTGATGGACATCAAGCTGGAGGATTGGGATGAGGTCTTCGCCGTCAACGTGAGGGGGGCGATGCTTTGCGTGAGGGCGGTGGCGCCCGCATTTCAGAAGGCGGGGCGCGGCAAGATCGTCAACATCGCCTCGGACAGCTTCTACAAGGGTCACCCGGGAATGCTGACTTACGTCTCCTCCAAGGGTGCGGTAATCGCCATGACACGGTCGCTGGCCAAGGAGCTGGGACCGCTGGGCGTCAACGTCAACGCCGTGGCGCCCGACTGGATCCCCCTGGGGGCCGACCGGGAGAACCCTCCCCCTTATGCGGAGAGCGTGCTGAATTCGCGGGTCTTCAGGCGGCACATGGATCCGGACGACGCCGTGGGGGCGGTCCTGTTCCTGGCCTCGTCGGAGAGCGAATTCATCACGGGGATTACGCTCCCGGTGAGCGGCGGCTCGTATTTCGTATGATCTAACCACTTGAAATCCAATGGGGACAAGAGGAGGGAAAAGATGAAGGTTATTCACGACGATACTATCCCTGGCCGCAAAGGCGGCGCATGGGTTGTGAAGACAGGCCAGCACATCAAGGTCACCGATGTTGAAGGGGGCGCAATTGGCGACTTCGTCACCTTTAACGCCAACAACCTGAAGGAGCGCTTTGATCAGGGCCGCACCAAGGCCGACAACGGCAAGTTCCTGATCTCCACTGGAGACCATCTCTACACCCGCGACAACAACGTCCTGCTCACGATCACCGAGGACACTTACGGAATTCACGACCTCCAGTACGGGATGTGCAGCGCCTGGATTTTTCAGCAATACGCGCAGAGAAAGCCGGACGGCGCCTATTACGGATTCACCGACCGCTTCACCGTCGGCGGCCCGATGGGCGTGCCTCCCTTCGGCTGCTATGAAGTCTTGCAGGAGGCCCTGAAGGACTGGCCCATCGCGCCGGAGGACATCCCCGATCCCCTCAACCTCTTTCAGACCGTCTGGTTCAATCTGGAAACGGGAAAACTGGGCATCGAGGACGGCCGAAGCAAGCCCGGCGATTACATCGATTTCGTCGCGAAGATGGACACCCTGTGTGGCCTCAGCGCCTGTCCGTCGACCGGGAGGGCTTTCAAGGTTCTGGTCTACGAGCCGTAATCGGCCGCAGCAGGCTGTCGCCGCCCGCTGGCGTTCTGTCCCGGAATTTTGCGAAATAGGTTCGCGCTTTCGGGGAGGCCGTGTGCCGCTAGCAGGTTCCCTGCCAGCGCCGCCTTTTCCATGGATGAAAGCGGAAGCGCAGGCACGGGCGGACGAGAGGTCACCGACCCCAAGCCGCCCGTGGCAGCCCTGAGCCGGGGGGCATAGGACATATTCAACGAATTTCGCGCACGCCACACGAGGAAGGGAGAGGCCGATCGGCCCTCCTTTGGGCCGAGGGCGGGTTCAGATGCGGGACTCAGAGGTAGACCGAGCCAACCAAGAGGCCGTGGGGCGGGTCGTGGCGGCGGACCCCGTCCTGACGGACGTGATGCCGGCCGGCGAGGCCATCCCACATCTGGGGCCTCGCGTCCTTCTTCACGCGGGCCCGCCCCTGGAGTGGGGGTGCATGTGCGGGCCGCTCCAGGGGGCCGTTTTGGGGGCCTGCCGCTATGAGCGATGGACCTGCAACGACCGGGAGGCCCAGCGGCTGGCCGACGCCGGAAAACTCACTTTTCACCCCAACCATCACTTCGGGGCCGTGGGTCCCATGACGGGAATCACCAGCGGGTCCATGCCGGTCTTCGTGGTGGAAAACCGCACCTTTGGGAATCGGGCCTACTGCACCCTGAACGAAGGGCTGGGGAAGGTGATGCGCTTTGGGGCGAACGATGCGGGGGTGATCGCCCGCCTGAGGTGGCTGGAACGCGAGTTCGCCCCGATGCTGCGGGCAGCCCTGGGGGCGGAGGGGCCGATGCCTCTGCGCCCCCTTATCGCCCAGGCCCTCTCTATGGGCGATGAGATGCACCAGCGCAACGTGGCGGCCACCAGCCTGTTCGCCCGCCAGGTCATCCCCAGGCTGGCGGGCCTGTCGATCCGAAAGCCCGCGTTGGTCCGGGCGGTCGAGTTCCTCACGGGCAACGACCAGTTCTTTTTGAACCTGGCCATGGCCGCGGCCAAGGCCGCCCTGGACCCGGCCGGGGACGTAGCGGCCTCGACCCTCGTCACCTGCATGAGCCGCAACGGGACCCATTTCGGCATCCGGGTGTCGGGCCTGGGGAACCGTTGGTTCACCGCGCCCGTGGAAATGCCCCAGGGCCTGTTCTTCCCCGGATACGGCCCCGAGGACGCCAACCCCGATATGGGCGACAGCGCCATCCTGGAAACCCTGGGCATCGGCGGGTTCGCCATGGCGGCGGCCCCGGCGGTTGTGGGGTTCGTCGGCGCCGGAGGGGTGGAAGACGCCTTCCGCCACACCCGGGAGATGGAGAAGATCACAATCGGCAAAAACCCCGCCTTCCCCCTTCCCGCTCTGGACTTCGCGGGAACCCCCACGGGGATCGACGTGCGAAAGGTCGTGGAGAAGGGGATCCGGCCGGTGATCAACACGGGCATCGCGCATCGCAGGGCGGGCATCGGTCAGGTGGGAGCGGGAATCGCCCGCCCGCCCATGGCGTGCTTCGCGCAAGCGCTGGAGGCGTTCGCGGCGCGCGCCCCGGCCCCTTCAGGGGGGTCTCCGGAGGCGGCAGGCCGCGCCCCGACGGACTAACAGGAGCGCTTAATCGTTGACATGTCATCTCTGAAAGCGCGACGTGTCAATGGGGACCTCCGGCGGTTCGCTGGGGTGGAGCCCAGTCATCTCTGAAAGCGCGACGTGTCAACGGGGACCTCCGGCGGTTCGCTGGGGTG
>JBHIBA010000438.1:0-3287 GCA_046758845.1 Nitrospinota bacterium | reverse complement strand
AGGTCTTGTGGGAGGGGACGACGTGAAGGTGGCCGCTCACCTCCCACCCCCCCGTCATCGACCACGCTGCGGTACTCCTCGTCCACCCACTGGGAGGTCACCACCCGGCCGTCGGCCAGCTGCCCGATCAGCCCGCAGTCGCTCATGAGGGGCCGTCCCTGTTCGGCGTCAAAGACCTTCACCACTCCGCCTTTGGCCAGGTTGGCGATGACGTAGCGCCCCCGGTCGCGCAAGACAAATATCCGGGCCCGGGGGAAGTAACGGCGGATGGGTTCCTGCTCGTAGGGCAAAGGGGGCAGGTCAGCCGGCCGCGGCCCACGGTCCAGGTGGGCCTGCAAGTACTCCGGCACCCGGTAAAATACGTAGCGGTCGGACATGATCTCCGGCGGCACCAGTTTTCCGTCGGCGAGGCCCCGGAGCATCCGCTCGGCCACGGCCGCCGCCAGAGGAAGCCGCCCGGCCAGGATTTCGAACCCGTGAGGGTAGAAGTGGAGCGTGTTCCGGCTTCCCAGGCTCCCCGCATAGGACCCGTCCGGATAGACGAAGTAGCTGCAGAACTCCACCGACTGGCGCAAAACCTCAGAGATCTTCGGATCGGGATGAGTCTGGTAGATCTTGGCCAAAAAGGAGACGGTCGCGGAGAGGTAACCCGGGTCCACCCCGTCGTACTCTCGCGACCAGCCTTCCTTGAAATCGTGATACCGCACAAACCCCTCCCACAGCCTCTCGAATCCCGCCTCCAGGGTCGGGTCCCCCAGCAATTCATAGGCCTTCCACAGCGCGAGGCAGGCCATGGCGTGGTGGTTCGCCAGGAGGTCCCCCTCCGACTCGCCAGCGGCAATGAACCGGGCCGCCCGGCGGACAGCCGCCAGGACCCGTTCCGCCACGTCGCCCGAAATCTCCCCTTTGAGAAGCCGAAAGGCCTCGGCCACCGCGAAGGTGGTGAAGGCCGTCGGCCCGACCCATCCGCGCTCGTAGGGGTAGAACTCATCGAACGACCCGTCGCGGTGTTGGATCGACGCCCAGTAGTTCATGGCCGCGATGGCCCAGTCCCGCACCTTGGGGTTGGCCCTGTACGGGTTGCCGGGGAAATGGTGCGCGTAGACCAGCGCCAGCGCCTGTACGCCAAACTGCCGCACCGCGTCGGGGAAGTCGGACGTCTTGTACAGCCAATAGTCTCTGTGAAAGCAGCCGTAAGTCGGAGAACAGGGGTTCCGGTCCAGCAGGCTCAACAGGCGCGGCATCTGACAGAGGGCCTTCTCGGCGTAGACGCTGCTGAACTCACCCCCCCTCGCGACTCCCACGTCCGGGTCCATCGTCAACGGCTTCACCGGTTCCTTCTCACGGAAACATCCGCAAGAATCCCCAACAAGAAGATTTGGACCGACGAGACGAGCAGCACCACCGTCGTCACGTCCGCCAGCCGACCGAGCGCCAGCAGAGAATAGAGGCCCGTCGCAATCCCCAGGAAAAACAGAAGAAAGCCCAAGGGCAGAAAGACTCTAAGGGGGTTGAAAAAAGTTATGGTTCGAACGATCAGCACAAGATAATTAAACGTATCGGCCAGAGGGCGAAACTTGGAAGACCCCAAACGGCCATGGTATTCGATAGGGAGATATTTGACCCGAAAACCATCAATATGCATCGCCAACGTGATTGTTCCCGTGAAAGAGAATCCAGACGGCAGGATATTGTGGTAATTTTCCGCTATGTGTTTTCGGAATATTCGGAAGCCCGAGTTCAGATCGGGGATCCGGGTCTCTGCCAAGTAGTTTGCGAGCATGGTCAGGGCCCACTTCGCCAGTCTTCGAATCATCGGTATTTTCGCTTTCCTTCCAACCCTGGCTCCAACCACCATTTCGGCGTCCTTCATCTCCTCGATCAGCCTGGGGATGGCCTCCATGGGATATGTCCCGTCGGCGTCAGTTATGAGAATCATCTCGCCGGACGCATGGCTGATCCCGGTCTTGATGGCGGCGCCGTATCCTCTGTTCCCATCGTGTCGAATGACCCGGTGGCCCAGACGCTCGATCACATCAGCCGTTCCATCCGACGACCCGTCATCTACAACGATAACTTCGCCCTGAGAATTTCCCTCCGCCAAGACGCGTTTGATTTCCTCAAGAACAGAGGGGATGGATCGCGCCTCATTGAAGGCCGGTATCACGATGCTTACCGACATTTGGACATCGCCCGGGAGGAGAATCCTACGATAGCCTCAGAGACGCTTGAGGACCGGTCGTCCTCAAAATGTTCGAGGGCAGTCGTCCATCCGACTGCCCCATCGAGTGCTCGTACTGGATGGCCGGAGCGCTCGGGCTGAAGGGAATCCCAAGGGTCTTGCGAACGCTGCGTTCAACGAAGTCGCGCAGCCCCACGAGGGCATCAGGCACCAGGTAATCCGTATGAACAAAAGAGGTGTAACCGCCGTCCGGGTCCCCTTTGTAGTAATCGGACACCTCGATGTAGTCCAGCTCACGACTGTAGAGTTTATCGTTATTGTAGGTATACACCCACACGCCCTTCTCCGTCGGGTGCGGAATTGCGTGGTCATAATATGGGGAACCGGGATAAGTTGTGATAATGGTCACGTCAAAATCGTCCGGCTGCACTTCCAGAAGCCAGTCATGGGTATCGCTGACCGTTTGCTCGGACTCCCCCGGGTGGCCGATGGACATCAGCGCTTTTACCTTGAGGCCGTGCCGTTTCGCGATTTCCATACAGCGGGTATTCTCCTCCCTTGTGGAGCGCTTGTTGATGTTCTTGAGGATCCGCGGAGAACCGGATTCGAACCCGACCAGGATCCAGCGGAACCCTGCCCGATACATGGCTTCCGCTTGTTTGTCCGTGAAAAGCTGGGCTTTAATGAAACCACGCAGCCGGAACTCTCCCCCGAGGGCCTCCTGCGCCGAAACGATGGCCTCCATGAGCTCCACCATATTGGGGTTCACGTTCAGCTCGTCGTCATACAACATGAAACCACTTACGCCGTAGGTCCTGTGGAGATGCACGATTTCGGCCACCACGTTCTCCGTCGACCGCATGCGGACCCGACGAAAGGCAGGCGATTCCCTCCCGCCGCAGAAGCCGCAATTGAACGGGCAGCCCAGTTGCGCGATCAAGCTCAGCGCCCGGACGCCATCCACGTAGTACCGATAACTGTCCACTTCCACGAGGTGCCGAGCGGGGAAGGGCTGGTCCGTGAGCCTCTGGTTGCTCAGAAAGAGGGTCAATCGCGGATCGTCGGCATCGACCAGCGGGGGGGCGTTATCCTGCAGCGCAACGAA
>JBHIBA010000437.1:0-3296 GCA_046758845.1 Nitrospinota bacterium | reverse complement strand
CTGATGGTCTCGAGCATCTCCATCTCGACGTCGTACTTCAACACCCCGATGGCAATGGCTCCGATTCCCCTGATCCCCGGGGCGATCTCTTTGAGATCGTGTTCGGGCTCGAGCCCTGCCACGCCGCTCGGAGGGACGGCGTTGACGTCGGCCACAACCTTGCCGGGGGGCAGTGCCTCGAGGACCGATTGTGGCAGGATCTGGACCCCCGCCTTTGCCGTCGACAGGATGAGGTCGACCCCCTTCAGGATGGGAATCTTCTCCTCGTCGTTTCCCATCTGAGCCCCTGTGACTGTGCCACTAGCTTTTTCCCCAATCGCCTTTGCCAGCCGTTCCGCCGACTCCCTCGAACGCGAACCGATGACCACCGCACAGCCGTTCTGGGCGCAGAAGGTTGCGGACAGCCTGCCCACCGGCCCCGTTCCGCCCAGGATCGCAGCCTTCCTTCCCTTGAGACCCCCTAGGGCTTTCTCCGCCTTGGCCACGAGGGAAGCGGCGGTCGTGTACGCCCCCTTGGGGTCGATCATCACAGAGATCTGGAAGGGTGGGAACATGTTCTTTACAGCGGCCGCACGGACCTGCTCGGCGGTCTCCTCATCGTTTCCTCCGATGAAGAGCGCGGTGAACTTGGCTCCTTTCGGACCCCGGGAAAAGATGATGTCCTGGACGAGCAGGCTCCCCGTTTCCTCGTTCACATTCCCGTAGGGGATGACAGCGTGAAACCCCGCGTCGTAGGCCATGCTGACGTCAAAGGGGCTGGGCGCGGCATCGGTGGTAAAGAGATACAAGAGGTGCTTCCACTCCATCGCAGTCGCCCTCAGGACACACGTATCCTCTTCGCTGAAACCTCGAGATGAAAACGGCTCAATCGGCTAGGCGAATGGATGCTTTGCAGTATCCTTCTTGGTCAGGACGTCGTCGACCGCCGGCTTCGCCGCAACGGCACGCGCGATCGACTCCTTGGTGGCTTCGTAATTGTACTGGAAGATTTTCTTCGTGTCTGTGGCCTCCCAGTGGATAAAGACCCCGCAGATGATGCAAAGGTCTTCCGCGTCCTTCTTCGGAATGACCCCTCCTGCGACGCTATCCGCGACGGCCTTGGCCACCGCCATCTGAGCCGGGCCGAACATATGGACCGCCTGAGTCGCCCCCTTGATAGTGACCTTGTTGAACATCACCGTGTCAGGCTTCACCGGGAGGTTCGGCTCGAGCACCGCCAAGAGGCCGTTGTGTCCGGCGCTCTGTGCGGCCAGGCGGTTGGCAAACGCGATTCCGACCGGGCCATCTTTGCGGCCGATCATCAGGTCAATGTGGGCGACCTCATTCCCATCGCCGACCAACGCTTCCCCGACCATTATTGAAGCCATGTTTCTCCTCCTTACGTGATGAAGTTTAGGTTACACTCCATTGTAAAACCCTGTTCAATTATGGTGCTCGCGACGTTAAATTTGTATCCCATGCCCCCATCTTTGTCAAACCCTTTTTTGCCGTCGGCATCCCCGCGTGGCACGCCCCGCATGGTGCTAAGGTCCCAGATCTTCTATCCAACCCAACCACTCTTCTGATGACCGGCGCCGGAACAGCAGCCTCCATGTGTCCCCCTCCACTATCGCCACAGCCGGGGCGAGACCTCCGAAGTGCCGGGCAAGGGAGAAGGTATAGGCTCCGCAATTCAAGATGACCAGCTTGTCCCCTACCCGGATCTTTCCCAACGGAAAGGATCCGGGTAAAACCCCCGAGGGGATGCACAGGGCATCGCCGACGGAGTAGCGCTCATCTCCTTGATTCATGTGCGCGGGGAGAACGTAGTATTCGACGTTTTCTCTCAGCGGGAGGATGTGCGATCCCGCATCCGTCAAAACCCACCGTTTCCGGGCGCTTTGCTTTCGGGTCAAGACCTGGCCGATGCAGACGGCCGCATCGTTGACGAGATAGCGACCCGGCTCTAAGAGGAGTTCCCGCTCACCCCCCAGCCGCCGGATCTGTTCAGCGAGGGGGGCCAGGAAATCGGCGATGTGATGGCCGAAAGCCTCGAGCATGTTCCGGCTGCCGAACCCTCCCCCCAGATCAACCACAGGAACCCGGCGACCAATCTCGAGCTCAATTTCGGCCAGGAACCGGAGGACCGATCGGACCGCGACAAGATATCGGCGAGGAGAATACTGCCGGGTCCAGGCATGACAATGGATGGCCACCAGGTCCACCCCAGGGAGGCGGGTAGCAAGCCTTATCGCCCGGCGGGCATCGCCGGATCCAATGTCGAATCCGAACTTGGATCCGTGGCCCCCAAGGGAGGCAAATGGCTCTCCCCCGGGTGGCGGATTGACCCGGACCCCGACCCGGACTGGAGCCCCATGTGTCCTCCCCAGAGCGTCTACGGCCCGGAGTTCTTCCTCGGACTCCACATTGATCAGGGCCACCTTGTCGGCCACAGCATGGGCGAGGAAACCGCGCTCTTTCGCCGGGGCGTTTACCACTATCCGATCTGCGGGAAAGCCGGCTCTGCGACTCAGCCGGTATTCGAATTCCGACATGACCTCGACCTGGAGGCCGGCTTCTCGCAGCATGACTGCAATTCCGGGTAGCGTGCAGGCCTTGAGGGCAGCATGGATTCGGACGGGAATGGGGAGGGATCTGACACTTTTTTCCAGGGAGACAATGTTGCCCAAGAGCCGCTCTCGAGAGTAAATCAGGACGGGCGTGCCGAGCGCTGCAACTATCTTTTCCCACGGCACCTCTTCGATCCAGAGCTGCCCCCCACGATACCGGAAGGGCCGGGAGGCCAGGAGAATTTGCCTCCGGGGAGGAAAGCGGAGCGCAGAGCTTGACCAGAGCATGTTCGCTCCCCCACCACGAGCAGCAGTAGCAAGATGTGGGCTTCAGGTTTTAGGCCAACGGATAATACGGCAGCCTCGACCCTGTGTCAAACCCCGTCAGCACACCCACGCCGGGGCCCCCCTTTGGACTTGCAGCCTCCGTGGCCGTGGCGCTATAATGCCGTTATAATTTTGATTATCCTTAGATAAAAATAGTAGAAAGACCACGGGCATTCGTACCGGCTGGCCCGATGAACGAATATCTACCGGGAAAAAGAGAGATGTCGGCAGCCCTTCCGACCCTGACCCCTTTCCTGAAAGAGTATCCACTCGCCATCTCCCCGCGAGAGGTCTTTACCCTATTCCGGGAGGCCCCCTCGAGCTTTCTGCTGGAAAGCGGAATGAACCTCTTTCAGCTCGGTCGCTTTTCCTTTCTGGGCGCCGATCCCTTCCTCACGTTCCGGGTGCGGGGACAAACGA
>JBHIBA010000436.1:0-3306 GCA_046758845.1 Nitrospinota bacterium | reverse complement strand
TTTTGGCCGGATGCCCGTCTGCCTGCGGCAGCCGCAGCATCCGGCCAACGAGCCAGTTTTAGGCGATAGAGTGCCGCCCCATAAGGGGGCGGCACTCTATCGCGAAACGAAAGTTTTGCGGGGGGGTGCGGGGGGGCGGACGCACCGCGTCAGGTTTCCGCACTCGCGTGCCTGGTGAATCACCTCTCGAAAGGTGTGCGCCAAAGACGCTCAGGTTGAGCAGACATGGCTCCAACCGCAGTCCGGCCGGCACGCCAGTGCCCAAAAAGCGCCTCCCGCAGAAAACAAAAGCGGGGCTACAACATCAATCTTCCCCTGAGAGAGGCAAGAATAAGAAAGGAGAGGAACTGTGGGTCCTCATCAGGTCAAGCCCGACAAATATTCTGCGGCGGGTGTTGATATCCCCTATCGCGACATGCGGGGACTGATCGGTCACCTGGAGCGAAACGGCGAGCTCCTGCGCATCCAAAAGCCGGTCCCCCCGCGGTATCTGAACACCCTCCTTGCCCAGTGCGATAAGGCCATCCTGTTCGAAAACGTCGCGGATTATGGTGTTCCCGTCGTCGGCGGGCTCGTCGGGTCACGAAGGCGTCTGGCCCTGGGATTGGCCAGCGGCGAAAAGGAGTTGGGGAAGGTCTTCATGGAGGCCCTGGAGCGGCCGGTCCCGGCCGAGGTCGTCCCCAACGGTCCCGTCAAAGAAGTCGTCAAGGTCGGTGATGAGGTGGACCTGACGGAGTTTCCTATCCCGTTCCAGCACCGCAAGGACGGGGGCCCGTACATCTCCGCCGGAATCGCCGTCTCGAAGGACGAAGAGGGGAGGCGGAACGTCGGCTGCTACCGGCTCATGTACCGGACCCCGCAGGAGACCGGCATCGACCTGGTGTCTCCTTCCGACATGCGGTTCACCTATCAGCGGTCCCTGGATCGGGGAGAGCCGCTGCCCGTCGCCATCGCCATCGGCGTCGGCACGCCCGAGTTGATCTCCGCCGCTTATAAGGCCCCGCCGGGCTTTGACGAGTTCGCCGTCGCGGGGGCGCTTTACGGCGAGCCCGTCCAGTTGACCCGGTGCTCCACTTTGGATCTGGAGGTGCCGGCATCGGCCGAGATCGTCCTGGAGGGGGAGATCTCCGCGGCCGGCTGGACCATCGACGAAGGCCGTTACGGCGACTTCACCGGTCACCAGTGCTCCATCCGGTGGAACCCGGTGTTCAAGGTCAAGGCCATCACACACCGAAAGAACCCCATCTTCCAGACCATCTTCATGCCCTGGGAAAACGACTGGCTGGAGGCCCCGCCCATGGAAGCGGCCGGCTGGCGGGCGTTGCGCGAGGCGAGCGTCAAGACGACGGCCGTCTACTCGACCCCCGCAAGCTGCTGCTACTGGCACCTGTTCGCTTCCATCCAGAAGCGCCCCGGCGAGGGGAAGAACGCCCTCCTGGCGCTGCTGTCGCTGCACGCGGTGAAGCTCGTGATAGTGACCGACGACGACGTGGACATCACCGACCCGATGGCCCTGGAGCGGGCGTTGGCCTTCCGCGTCCAGCCGGACCAGGACGTGATCATCGTTTCGGGGGCGCGGGGAAAACACCTGGACCCCACCCTCCGGGCGTCCCAACTCCCCAAAGGCTCTCTTCCGACCACGTCCAAGATGGGCATCGACGCCACCATTCCCGAGGGTGTGGACCCCTCGGAATACGAGCTCCTGGAATACCCGTTCCTGGACGAGGTGAGGCTGGTAGATTTCCTTTAAAGCGCCGGTGGATTAGGGCTGGCAGAGCGAACAAGATTTCGCGGGCAGATACGGATGAAAGCCCAGATTCCCAGGGGGCGCTTTTTGGGCACTTGCGTGCCGGCCGAGTCGCGGTTGGAGGTATGTGCGCTTAAGCCGGGCGTTTTTGGCGCGCACCTTCCGAGAGGTGATTGACCAGGCTCGCAAGTGCGGAAAGGTGACGCTGTGCGTCCCGCCCCCCTGGGAACCCCCCGGAAAACTTCTGACGGCCCGGCACTGCGTGGCCGGGCCTGCTAGAGTTTGGCGTCGGCTTGACTTACCTGGTGGGTCTGTCGTCTTTCGCGAAACAAAAGTTTTGGGGGGGGGTGTGGGGGGGTGCCTTTCAAAAAGCACCCCCCACAAAAAAGCCGGCACGCCAGTGCCCAAAAAGCGCCCCCCGCCTCCAAATTCTTGCGGGGTTCTGCTAATTTTTCGCCGGTTCTATGGCGTTTCGATAGGCAGCTCTTCTCGGCTCCCCCATTCGGCCCAGGAGCCGACGTAGTTTCGGACATCGGAATAGCCCAAAAGCCGCAGGGCCAGGTAGGTGTGGGCGGAGCGATATCCGCCCTGGCAGTAGGCCGTCACTTCCTTCTCGGGCGTGACCCCTTGCGAGTCATATAGCGCGCCGAGGGCTTGTGCTTCTTTGTAAGCTCCCCCTTCGAGGTTGTTCTTCCACTCGATGTGGATCGCCCCCGGGATTGCGCCGCCCCTGGCGGCGCGCACGATCGTCCCGTGATATTCCCCGTCCGAGCGGGAATCCACGATGGCCGTCCCTTCCCGGCCCAGCACCTGGAGGATGGTTTCGGCGGTGGCCAGACGCTCCTGGACTGGGCGGGTCTTGAAGTCCGCCCCTTCGGGCGGCGCCGGGTCCTGGCTCACGGGATGCCCGCCATTCGCCCAGGCGCCAAATCCGCCGTCCAGGACGTGGACGTCCTCATGGCCGAAATATTCCAGAAACCAGAAGCCGCGAGTCGCGCGAACGCCCGTATCGGCGTCGTAGACGACGACGGTTCTGTCGTGAGATACCCCTCGGCTTCCGAACAGGCCCCCCATCATCCAGAAAAAGGAGGCCAGGGCCTGCGACCGGGTGTCGTTGACCGAAAGGCCGAAGAGGTCGAGGTGGACGGCGCCGGGGACGTGTCCGGCCACGTACTCGTGGGTCGGACTCACGTCCAGGACCAAAGTGTTTTCGTCGCCCAGGGCCTTGCGCAGGCGGTCGGGCGTCCAGAGGAGGTGGGGGTTCTTGTAGCCGCGCATCATGTCCTCCGCGGTTTTTCGAGTGGATGAAATCGGTCCGGCCGTCGGCGCTCGGGGCGTGTTTCTCACTTCATCCGGTTGTAGACTCTCCCTCGCAGGATCTCACGCTGAAGGCGCCGCAGGACTTCCTCTTCCGGGGAAGATAGCACATTTTAGGGCGGCGTGGATTCGACGATCAATGGGGGTGGCCTCCCGGGCTCCGGCTTTTGGGCACTGGCGTGCCGGCTTTTTGTGGGGGGCGCTTCCCTCGGCTTCGCTCGGGACAAGCCTTGAAAGGCGCC
>JBHIBA010000435.1:0-3308 GCA_046758845.1 Nitrospinota bacterium | reverse complement strand
GGCCTCCTCCCCGCCTGGAGGGCGCCGAGGGGAGCCCGGTGCGGGCGGTCGCGGTGGAGGAGGAGTGAGGGGGGGCCGACGTTCGCGTTCAGCGGCGTGCTAGGCATCGGCCCTTGGTTCACCGACCTCCGGCACCGCCAGGCCCCGGCAAATCTTCCGCGCAAGAACGTTCGAGATTTCGGTGTGTCGTGGAACGGCCTCAATCGCACCCGTGACCGGATTGACCCAGAGGGAGTGAGAGCCGCCTTCGCGCTTGAGGTAACACCCGTGTCTTCGAAGGTGCTGCAGGAGGGCGCTGCGCTTCACCTCACAACGACCGTCTCACGCTCGGCTCCCGGGGGCAAGCCGCGCAGCCCATCCTCGCGACGGTCCTCAAGGATCAGGGCGATCGCTTCCGCCAAGCTCCTGCGGGCCTCCTCCTTCGTTCGCCCCTGGCCATTCGCCCCCGGGATTTCCAGACAATATGCAATCCACCACTTGCCGTCCCGCTCAAAAACAGCCGTAAATTCATTTGTCACGAGCACTTACCTCCTGGCTCGAAAAACTCATCCGGTCTTCCTCCTCGATTCTATTCTCCCGAACCATCAGTGTCCACCGCCTCCACGAGATCCGAAAGCCGCGCGTCAAACCCATCGCCCCCCCCTCCGGCTGGAGGGCGCCGAGGGGAGCCCGGTGCGGGCGGTCGCGGTGGAGGAGGAGTGAGGGGGGGGCCTATTATCCCGACGACGCCTCTGGCTCTTCCTCGTCGTCTGTCTCATCATTTTCATCTTCGCCTAATTCTGGCGCCGAAACCTCCTTCGCTATCTTCTTTATGCGATCCGACACATGCCACGAACATTTTGGACAGGGCGTATCATCTGCGTCTTCGGGAATAGGCCACTCATGGCCACACGTGCGACATCTAAGCCATCTCTTCGGACCGGCGGCAACGGCGGGCCGTAGACCCTCACGTAAGAACAGCGCGCGAAACCCGCAAACCTGAGAGATCTTCGTTAAGGCATCCTCAACAGGCACCCTAAAAAATTCTCTGTCCGGCACCCGATTGCCGACCAGAGCCTGATGAATTGCAGCCTCGTCTGATGCGTTGCAAGCGGGGAAATAAGCCTCAACTACGTATGGTGCCGGCACCCCAGAAGCTGCGCTGAGTTCTTTAGCACGCTCGAAAACGTCACGCTCAGTGAAACCTATCTTCACCAACCCAGGCATGTATGGATTGGACAAGAGGTAGATAAAACCGCTTCCACTGTGCAGTTCAATGCCTTCGAACACGGACGCACAGTTAGTGCAGCGTGGATTCTCCTCCTGCTGATCGATAAAGATGAAGTTCAAGTGACCACAGGTGGAGCACTTCAGCTTGAGCGCAATCCATGCCATGAGTGCCCTCGGCTCGCAGCTATCACACTTAACATTGCTTATATTGACCTGCACATCATCCCAGATACCATTAAAAGTACTCTATAACGCGCGATGACCCATTTTAACCTGGCTGACGCTTTTCCGTGCCCCTTTTTGGCTCCAACCAATTTGAACTTTGAAAAACCATTATCCTAGGAAAAAGCGGACTATTGCAACTACAATGGCGCTTGCAACAGCACTGGCGAAACCTCCTATAATTTTGTCACCGTGCTTTTGCCACCAACTCAGCGGTGCATCCTGCGTATGGATCACCGTCATTGGGAATACGCGCCGATAAACTAAAACTAAAGCCCATAGAATCAGCACAATAAGACCTACAAATATCGCCCTATTCGGAATTGATTCGATAGAGGGCAAAATTATAAGCATTAAGAGGAAAATTAACGCGTTCAACTCATTGGCATACCTTCGATAAAAAAAGTTCCATCTAAGCTCATAGGTCCGAAGAACATCCTCAATTTGGGCAATCTTGCCTTCCACCCAAAGCGGGCTCTCGGCCATGACTAAGGCTGTATTCGCATCATACTTCTTGAAATTCAGTGTGACGACGCGATAACCTGCACCGACTGCTGGCTCACTAATGGTAATGGTTAAGTCATTGAGCACTTCGCGAGGCAAATTCCGTGCAAATTGCTCGATGCCGATATTTGTAACCGTTCTTCCTCCTACTTCATAGGCAAAAGTTGGTACTAACACATGAGTATCACTCATCGCCTCGCCAAGAATTGTAGCAAGGCTTTGACGATCTAATTTATAGGCTCTGAGCTGCCGAGTTTTGGTAAGAAAGCCAAGTGGCGCCTGTTGCTGGACCTGTGGACTACGCACATAGCGCTGAAGCGTGGCTGTTCCTTGGGTTCCGAGGTCTGTCTGCCACTCGCCCGAGATAACCTGCCCGCTGGCTCCCACCTGGGCGCGAATTGTACCGATTTGGGGATGCTGCTCTTGGGGACCTTCAAAATTCGAGAGCTGAAGCAAGAGCATGCCTTGAGAGATCGTACCCTCAAGGGACGCTCGCGTGTGGCCAAGGTGAATATCTTCAAGACGAACGTTTCCCCGAAGCCTATCTCCATCTTGCTGGAGGTCAACGAAGACATACCCCTGGTTAGTGCCTTGAAAAGAACCTGCCCACCGACCCGAAACATCTATTGTGTTCATTCGGCATTTCCCATTTCAACCTCAGATGCCGCTTTCCCGCGCCCCTCCCTGACTCCAACCGATTGGAATCGCTCCCAACGGCCCTGTCAAGCGGTTTTCGGCCGGATGTGATCGTCGCCCCCCCGAACGCCCCGCGGCTCGTGTCGATCTCCACCTGGCTCCACACCCGGACGCCGAAGGAGCGGAGCGCCTCCCGCGCCCGCCCGCGGTAGCCCTTGATGGTTGTGTCTTCGGACGTCACGGGGAACCCCCTCCCGCAGATTCCCTAGGATGTCATTCCGAGCGTCAGCGAGGAATCTCGGGTGCCCCCTCGGGGTCGGGCAACCACCGAGGTCCCTGAAGGAGGAAGCCCCGATCCTCGCTCAGGGTGCGCACAGGCGCTTCGTTCCCAGGCCAAGCAGCCGAGACCCCTCGCGGAGCCTGCCCTGAGGCAGGCACCCCGCTCGGGGTGACAACGAAGGGGCTCGGGGTGACAAGAAAGTGCGCTCGGGCTGACAACCGAGAGCCACCCGGGGTCCTCCTCTTGCCCCCACCGAGGGGCCTCCTTTCTCTGGGCCCCTCGAACTCTGCCCCCTCTCCCGGGGGCCTCTCACATGTGTTTGGACCAGTTCACCGCGCCTTGCGGGGGGCGGAGCGAATTGCTAGCCTAGCGTCGCCGACGGCCCCGCTGAGGAGGACGCAAATGAAGATCCACCCCCTTCTGCTCAAGCGCCAGAGCCGGCGCGCCATCGACCCCG
>JBHIBA010000434.1:0-3318 GCA_046758845.1 Nitrospinota bacterium | reverse complement strand
GCCCGGCCACGCAGTGCCGGGCCGTCAAAAGTTTTCCGGGGGGTTCCAGGGGGGCTGGTTTTCAAAAAAGCCCCCCTGGGAAGTCCGGCCTTTATTCAATAAGGCCCCCGCGTTCTTTCCCCTAACAGCAGTTGTCCGCGGGAGCGCAACAGGCTTTCGCCTCTGTAATTTCCCTCTGGGCGCGGTTCAAAATCCCGAAGAAGGGGGCGTAGTGAGGGTGTTCCAGGACCTTTTGCGTTTTGGAGCAGATCTCCACGGCTTCCCCGCGCAGGTAGACGTGGTTGTCGTCGTCCTGGACGCGAAGGAACGGGCCTGCCAGGATGGCGAATCTCCCTTGCCAAAGGCAGGGAGAATCCTCGGGCAGCACGGGTTCGGTTCCGCCGGCAGGGATTTCGTCGCCTTGCGGAATCGCTCCCTCAAACAGCCCCTGGTAGCCGGGAAGGCCCAGGGCGCGGATGGATTTTCCGTCCACCTTTCGGGGAACACCGCGCCGGTATTCGTTTCCTAACTCGTCCTGAACGGCGGAAAATGGCCCGCGGAATACGACCTCAATCGGCTCTACTGGCGAGCCGCCTCCTTCGGCCATTTTGTATCCCAGAAGCGTCGCCGAGATGAAATGGATGCCGTCGATGGCTTGCCAGGGCGAGAACTTCTCCCGCTCCAGTCCCAGGAATTCTGCGCGGTTGAGGCCGGAAAGATAATCCTTTATGGGGAGCGCTCCGGAGAGACAGGCTCCCCACTTCTCCGGGTCGTGGATGAGGTAGTTCGGAACGGGCCGGTCGGCCACGATGTCGGAGATGCAGAACCGGCCTCCGGGCCTCAGGACGCGGAAAATTTCGCTGAACACCCGCTCCTTGTCGGGCGTCAGGTTGATGACGCAATTGGAGATGACGAGGTCGGCTTCTCCGCCATCGACCGGAAGTTCGTCCGCCAGGCCCTTTCGGAACTCGACCCGGACATCCTCGTGCCCGAGGTTCTTGGCCACGGCCGGCGCGTTCTTCCGGGCGACCTCCAACATCTCTTCGGTCATGTCCACGCCGATGATGCGGCCCGACGGACCGGTTCGCCGGAGGGCGTCAAAGCAATCAATCCCGCCCCCGGACCCGATGTCAACCACCGTGTCTCCCGGCCGCACGTGGGCGACACTGGCCGGCGTTCCGCACCCGTAAGAGATATTCAGAACCTCTTGGGGGATGAAGGATTCCAGGTCGGAGAGGTCGTAGCCGCCGGGAGAGCAAAGGGCTTCTTCCCGCTTGCCCGCCGCCGCAGCGTATCGTTCCTGGACGATCTGTTCCGTGTTTCCCATCCTTGATTCCTCCCGCCTTCTGGCAGAAAATGCCTCAGTTGTTTCATAGGCGACTACGATTAAGAGTTCAAGATACAATCAAGATATTCTTCTCCCCAACCGGCTTATTCTAGGCGCCGCGGGGCGCCGGGAATCGGATTCCTCGGCCTGAACCGCTGAGATTGACGTTGGAACCGCAATTGGACCTCATGATCCGAAACGGCGCCGTCGTGACAGTGGGGCAGACGTACCGGGCGGACGTGGGCATCGCAAACGGAAAAATCGTCCGTATCGGAGAAGACCTTTCGGGCGCGGCCGAAAGGGCGCAGATCTATGACGCTTCCGGCAAATGGGTCCTGCCCGGCGCCATCGACGTTCACACCCACTTCGACATGCCGCTTCCCACCACGCGCGTGTCCGACGACTTTCGGACCGGCACGACCGCCGCGGCCTGCGGCGGCGTCACTTCGGTCATCGACTTCGCCATCCAGGAGAGAGGGGATAGCCTGTCCTCCACCCTGGACAACTGGATGGAGCGGGCGCATGGCAAGGCCGTGGTCGATTACGGTTTCCACATGACGGTCACCGACGCCCGTCCGGAAATCCTGGACGAGCTCCCCAGGCTCAGGGAGCAGGGGGTGACGACGCTCAAGGTCCTCATGGCCTACAAGGGCACACTCATGCAGGACGACGCTTCGCTCTACCGGATCCTGGAGCGGGCGCGGAAAGAGGAATTGCTCGTCCTCGTCCACTGCGAAAACGGAGAGGTCATCGACGTCCGGCAGAAGCAGTTCGTGGCCGAAGGCAAGCTCGCCCCCGTCTGGCATCCGAGAAGCCGGCCCCCCATCTTGGAAGGCGAGGCGACGGGCCGGGCCATTGACCTGGCGACGCTGGCCGGGACTCCCCTTTACATTGTCCACCTCACCTGCCGCGACGCCCTGGAGCGGGTACAGGCCGCCCGCGCGCGGGGTCTTCCCACCTTTGCCGAAACGTGCCCCCAATACCTGGTTCTGGATGAATCTCTCATCGACACGCCGGATTTCGAAGGGGCCAAGTTCGTCTGCTCGCCGCCGCTTCGCCACAAGTCTCATCAGGAGTTCCTTTGGGCCGGTTTGCGCAACGGTTTTCTCTCCGTCGTGGGTTCGGATCATGCCCCCTTTAACTACAGAAGGCAAAAGGAACTGGGGCGCGAAAGCTTCCTGCTGATCCCCAATGGCCTTCCCGGGTCGGAGACCATCGTGCCGATCCTCTATTCAGAGGGCGTTCGGAAGGGAAGGATCACCCTCAACGACCTCGTCGCACTCGTTTCCGCGAACCCGGCGCGTCTTTTCGGGATGTATCCGGAAAAGGGCACGCTGGCGGTCGGAAGCGACGCGGACATGTTCATTCTCGATCCCGAAAAGCGCGTTGTCCTCGGCCGTGAGACCCTTCACCACCGGGTCGATTACAGCCCCTACGAGGGGATGGAGATGCAGGGCGTTGTCGTGGCGACGCTTTCGCGGGGTGTGTTTCTCTACCGGGATGGGGAAGTGACGGCGCCCCCCGGGCACGGGCGCTTCCTGGTCCGCCGCAGAAGCGCCGCCTTCGAGGGACTTGCAGAACGCGCCGACAAATGAAGGGCGCCGCTTTGGCATGCGCCTGGCGGCGGAGGACCGGAAGGCCCGCTGAAACAAACGGGGAATTGGGAGTGACTAGGCTGGGCATGCAGAAACGATTGGTCGGCACATTCTTGCTGATCCTGGCCGGGCTGACGGCTGGGTTCCTGTTAGGTGAGGTTGGCCTCCGCGTCGCTGGTATTTCCTATCACAGCTTTTATATCTACGACGAGTACCGAGGAATAGCCCTTCGTCCAGATACTGAGGGTTGGTACCGGAGGGAAAATGAAGTCTATCTCCGGATTAGTAGCGATGGATTGCGTGACCGTGAACACACAATAGAAAAACCTCCTGATACTTTACGAATCGCAGTCCTCGGGGACTCCTTTGCTCAGGCTCGCGAGGTGCCAATGGAAAATGCCTTTTGGGCCGTCATGG
>JBHIBA010000433.1:0-3328 GCA_046758845.1 Nitrospinota bacterium | reverse complement strand
CGTCGTAGCGCGCCAGGTTGCTGCTCGCCTCGGAGGGGGCGAGGACGTAGTAGGCCGCAAGGGCGTACTCCGAATGGGGGAGAGAGACTTCCTCCGCCTCCGCCCCCAGCTCCGCGAGCTTCCCGATGGCCCCCCGCACGCCCCCTTCTGCCTCGGGGTCCATGCCCTCGATGAAGTACTCCTTGGGGACGCCCAGCCGCAGGCCCCGAACACCCCCCTCCAGGTGCCCCGTGAAATCGGGAAGCGGGATGTCCGCCGAGGTGCTGTCGCGGGGGTCATGGCCTCCGATGACGTTCATCAGCAGGGCGCAGTCGTAGACGTCCTTCGTCATCGGCCCGATCTGGTCCAGGCTGCTCGCAAAGGCCACGAGCCCGTAGCGGCTCACCCGCCCGTAGGTGGGCTTGAGGCCGACAACGTTGCACAGCGCGGCGGGCTGGCGGATGGAGCCCCCGGTGTCGGAGCCGAGCGCGCCCGCGCACTCCTCCGCCGCCACAGCCGCCGCCGAGCCCCCGCTGCTCCCGCCGGGGATGGTCGCGAGGTCCCAGGGGTTGTGCGTGGGGCCGAAGGCGCTCCGCTCGGTGGAGGAGCCCATGGCGAACTCGTCCATGTTGGCCTTGCCCAAAAAGACCGCCCCCGCCTCCCGCAGGCGGGCCACGGCGGTGGCGTCGTAAGGGGCCCGAAAGTTCTCCAGGATGCGGGAGCCGCAGGTGGTCGCAACACCCCGCATGCAGAGCAGGTCCTTTATGGCGAGGGGGACGCCGAGAAGAGGGGCATCCTCCCCCCGGGCCATCCTGGCGTCGGCCTCCTCCGCCCCCCGGCGGGCTTCCTCCTCGAGCACTGCGATGTAGGCGTGGACCCTGGGCTCCACCTCGGCGATGCGGGCGAGATAGGCCTCGGCCGCCTCCCGGGCGGAGACCTCCCGGGCCTTGAGCTTCTCGCGCAGCTCCCGGATGGTGAGGCGAAAGAGGTGCATGGCAGAGTCGACTGCTCAATTAGGCTCAGAAAAGACCAGGGTCGGTGTCATTCTTGCTTTGCGTTTCAAATGGTTTTTTAATTAGACGAGAATCCTCAGGGGGCTCGTATACCGGCTTGTACATCGGCCTTATTCGTAGCCTCCCCTGCCGAGCCAAAATTAATCTCTCCTTTGCAATCTCAATGTACTCTTTCTGGGTATCCGCTCCAGCCGCTCGCCTCCCATGCAACATTGCAGCTACCGCGGTCGTGCCTACGCCGATATAAGGGTCAACAACGAGGTCACCTTCGTTTGTGAGCGCTAGAACCAATCGCTCAACTAGCTCCACAGGGAACTGGCACGGGTGAATGGTTTTCTCCACGTGGTTGTGTTTGACATTAGGAATTATCCAAATATCCCCTGGATTTTTCCCAAGTGGGTTGCTGGAGTACTGCCCGACCTTAGGACCTTTGAAATACCTCTTCCCCGGGTATTTCTGTGGTACCCTTACAGGATCAAGATTGAAAACATAGTTATGTGTCTTTGTGAACCAGAGGATTGTCTCATAACGCCCAGAAAATCTATTCTTACAGTGCAATCCATGCTCGAAGTGCCAAATAATCCTATTCCTCAAGCGAAGGCCATGTTGAATAAAATAAGGATAGAGAATAATGTCCAATGGCCAAATCTCGTTTCTTGGACCCACATGATTGCCCACTTGCCAGCAAATGCTTCCCTTATCTGACAATATGCGCACGCACTCCTTTATCGTGAGTGCCTGTTCCTGTTGATAGAAAAACATGGATTTTTTCGGCTCGTAACGTTTTCCAATATTATATGGAGGAGAAGTGACAATCAATTGGGCGCTATTCGCAGGAAGTGACCGTAGGAGTTCGAGGCGGTCACCGAGATGGAGGGTTACCTCTGCGTCAGGCGAATACCTCTCGTCAATCCGAACCGAATCAGAGTAGAGAAATCCAGGGCGCACCATCGTCACCCCCCCTCATCGCGCACGGCTTGCTTTCGTGATTTGTTTGCCATGGCGCCGCAGGGTTGTCAAGCCTGCCGGGGCATCCCTCATCGAAAAGGCCCATCCGACCGCAAGAGCATTTCAAAATCAGCACATGTTCGAATTTAGAACATTTTGGGCTTCCTTGTCAAGTAAAATCGACCAAGGATTTTTTGGGAAGCGTCTCCCTTGTAGGCGAGAATGCCGAAAAACATTATCGGTCCGCGTGTTAGAGAAGCCCGCCGACGAGCCAAGCCTCGTGTCACCCAAGCGGACCTAGCGGCCCGGCTGCTCACGAGAGGAATCAATATCACCAGAGTCGCGGTCTCGAAGATTGAAAATGGTGAACGACACGTAACGGATATTGAGCTCTTGGCCATCGCGAAGGCCCTAGCGGTAACTCCGGCGTGGCTACTTCAAGAGAATGACCCTAGCAAGGACGGCCTGTGATGCCACGACTTGCCATTTCAGCCGATCATAGCCATATGTTTGGCAGGGAAATTTTGGAGCATAAGTACCCTTTATTATACGGGGAGATACGCGACATCATCGAAGGCACGGAGGTGAGAGAAAGGATAAAAATATCAAGAGAAAAGGCCAAAGAAGGACGGCCGATATGGTCCGGGCAAGCCATAAATCCCCCATTGGAAAGACGATTTCGACAGCAGGGTTGGCAAAAACGACGCGAGCCGATGCAACAAGGGACCGGCGCATGGATCAACGTGGACTACTGCAAGGAAAAGGTTGCCCTAGAGGCCCAGTTTGGCAAGTATGCATTTGTGCTTCATGATTTCTATAAGTTCCAATTCCTATTTGGGAAGAGGATAATCGATATTGGAGTCGAAATTGTACCATCATCCCACCTGCAAAGGGAAATGTACACTGGCCCTGCGAACTTTGATTCGGTCCAAGCACACATGCTGAGTCATGCGCGCAATGAGCCGCCCATGCCCATTTGGCTAATTGGAGTCGATATAAAATGAAGTGGGCTTCGCCTTCCACGTCGTAGAATCCCGCTCTACGTCTCGGGAAATGGAGCCCGGACGTAGCCGGGAGCGCGATTTTGCCCTCCGGTCAATTCTCAAGGGATTTCCAAGGCGCATTCGCATGCCCACCCCGCCCTCAATCCCCGAAGCTCGTCCCCAGGGAGCGGGCCACGCGGAGGTAGTCGCTGTCGAGGGGAACCAGGCGCTCGCCCTTGACGTTCTCGTCCAGGGGGACTGCGGTCACCTGCCCCGCCCGCAGCGCCACCATGCGTCCGAAGCGGCCCGCGGCGGCGAGCTCCACGGCGTGGACCCCGAACCGGGTCGCTAGGTTCCGGTCGAAGGTGGAGGGGGTGCCCCCCCGCTGGATGTGACCCAGCACCG
>JBHIBA010000432.1:0-3329 GCA_046758845.1 Nitrospinota bacterium | reverse complement strand
GAAATTCGGCAGTGGGTCAGTTTGGAACGGATTAAGCCCCGTACGCGGCTTTGCCCACGGCTCTGTCATGATTTGGTGTAGCCCCGATCCCTCGGCTTCGCTCGGGACAGGTCTGAGCGAGGACCTGGGTCCGAGCGGAGATCGGGGCGCGCCCGGCCGCGATTTCCGCTGGTGGGGCGGGCATCTTGCCCGCTGCCGGGCTGGAAGCCCGGCCTACCGAATCGCGGCTACAACGGAGGAAGGCACGGGTAATTCAGCAAACTGACCCACTACCGAATTGAGCGACGTGAAGGTCCGGCGCGGTCCATGTCGCCGGAACAACCGCAAAGGGCGGCCGTATGACTCTCTCCGGCCACGGCGCTCAACGGCACGCCGCTCGACGCGCCTTTGCCCCGCCCCCGATGAGAACCCAGGACGTCAAGCGACCGGAACGGCAACTCCCTCCAGGACTCGCCGCAGGCCCTCCCTTTCTTGCCGGGTGAGTTCCGGCAGGGGGGCGCGCACCCGCGCGTCCTCCATCCGACCCGCCCACACCAGGGCCTCTTTCATCCGGGGGACGGCTTTCAGCATGGGCGGCTCGAACAGGGCGTTGGCGGCGGGAGCCAGCCGGTCATGGATGGCCTTTGCCCGGTTGACGTCCCCGTTCCGAACGGCCTCAAACATCTCCACGATGAGCTCTGGGAACAAGGTGTGGAGGACGAGGAGGGTGCCGTCGGCCCCGGCCACAAAGTTGTAGAACAGGAGGGTGTCGTTTCCCGTGAGAACCTTCAGGTTCCGGTCCGTCCTGAGCACAGCCTCAAGGTTCGCCTCGAACCCCTGGGTCGTCCAGGTGGTATCTTTGATCCCGATGACGCCGGGGACGCGGCACACACGGCCCACGATCTCCGGGGTGTACCGGACGCCCGCGTAAGCCCCCGTCACGAAGTACAAGATGGGAAGCTCTCCCCCCTCCGCCACGGAGGTCACATAGCGGGAAACGTCCTCCGGGCCGATCCCCCAACTGAACCACCGGGGAGCCAGGAGCAGGATGGCGTCCGCGCCAGCCGCTTTTGCCTCCCGAGCCATGTCCACCGCCGCTTCCGTCGTGTCGGGCGTGGGGGAGATGGCCGCCACGGTCGTGAAGCTTCCCGGGCGGGCGGCGGCGACCGCCAGCTCGATCACCTCCAGACGCTCCTCGCGCGTCAGCGAGTCCCCTTCCCCGGCGTGAGCGTTGACGACAAGTCCGCTCATGAGCCCGGTCCCCAAGAGGAAATCCATCTGGGAGCGAAGCCCGGTGACGTCGATCTTCCCATCGTCCCGAAACGGAACGACACAAGCGGCGAGATGGCGGAACGGATCTGTCCTCATCGTGAGGCCCCCTCCTCTGCTGGGCGGTCTGTCGGCCAATGCTTTACCTTGGAAAGGACGTAGCGCTGCCTGGCCATGCTACTGGTCCCATTCACCGTCAGGGTAGCAGAATGTGACGAAAGATTCGCATCATACTTCATGCTTCACTTCAATAGGTATCATACTTCACTTCAATAGACATCTGCTATCATGCTGAAATAACGTCATTACTTAGATTCCGTTATCTCGTGCTCAGAGCGTCCATCAGTTCCTGCGCGGTGGAGACCCAGCCGAACTTCAACGCGAAGTTCTTGATCGTGGCCAAATGAAGGTCTTCCATGTAAGAGGAGACGGCATCGGAGACCAGGGTCGTCTTGAAGCCCCGATGGAATGCCTCCCGCGCGGTCTCCTCGACGCAGATCTGCGTTACCGTGCCGGTCACGAAAACAGACTCCACATGCCGGGCCTTGAGGAGGTCTTCCAGGGTGGTGTTGTGAAACGCCCCGTAGCCGAACTTCTCCACCGCGGGGTCTCCCGACTCGGGGTAGATCTCTTCGATGATGTCCGAGCCGTCCAGCTCTTTTTTCACATCCTCGTAATAGCGACGATGTCCCTTCCAGCAGCAACAGACAGGCGGGGCGAGGACAGGCGACCACTCCCAGATGAGGGTCGGCTCCGGACCGGCCAGAAATTTCGTGTACAGGATGGGAATCCCCTTTTCCCGACAGAACCCGATGAGTTCCCGGTGGACGGGGATGGTCTCCCGGGCCTGGGGAACCTCAAGGGGGGCGCCCACGCGGACGAAATCGTTCTGCATGTCCACAACCACCAGGGCCGGGCCGGCGAGACGGTCGACCATGACTGCTCCTCCTCCCCCCAAAAAAGCCAGGATCAAGTGAGTCCGTAAATGCGCGCGGCGTTGCCGCCCAGAATAAGTTCGAGGGCGTCATCGGGAATCATCGGCAGGCCCGTCCGCTTCGCCGCCTCGGGAAGCTTCTCGCGGAAGACCCGAAGACTCTCGGCCGGTGTGGTCAGGGGGTAGTCCGTCCCCCAGAGGATTCGGTCGTATGTGCACCCGTAGCGGGGACAGCGAAGGAGTTGCTGAAGGATGACCTCCGGCATCTCCAGGATGGTCCAGAAGCTCAGGTCGGTGTACACGTTGTCGTGCTTGGCCACGAGGCACATGGCCTCGTCCACCCAGGGCACCCCGAGGTGGGCGATGATCAGCGTCAGGTCGCGGAACTCGCGCGCCACGTCATCGAGCTGCATGGGCTGTTGAAACTTCATGGGGGCGTCCACGGTGGTGGTCCAGGACTGGTGGACGATGACCGGCACGCCCAACTCCTGGGCCTTTCGGTAAAAGGGCCAGCAGAGCTCCCGGTCGTCGGGACGGTAGTGGTTGTAAGTCGGGTAGAGCTTCAGGGCCTTGGCCCCCAGCTCCCGCACGGCGTATTCGACCTCCTTCTCGATGGCCGCTCCCTGAAAAGCTGGGTTGAAGGCCATGACCGGTACGGTCTTGTCCGGAAACCGGCGGTGGACCTCGGCCACATAATCGTTGGGGATGTGAGGGGCGCCGGAAACCCGGTGCGCGGGATCCCGTCCGAAGACCCGCGCCTCCCTGGGTGATACGCCGTAGACAAAGACCTTGTCCACCCCTGCCTGTTGGTACTCCTTCATCATGGCTTCGGGGTCAATCCCCTCGTAGACGGAGGCCGGGATCGCCGCTCCGGCGGCCCGGAAGAAGGGCTGGAGCATTTCCTCCAGGAACTGGGCGGGCATATGCGCCTTGAGGCCGATGTGGGCATGACAATCGACGATCATGGTCCATCTCCCATGGGCGGGGCTCCGACCGAATCCGCCGTCAGTCCCGCCGGACGTAGACGGCCACGGCCAGCAGCAGGATCAGCCCCTTGATGATTTGCTGATACCATGACGCCACGTCCAGCAGGTTCAGGATGTTGTTCAATACCGCTACGAGGAACGGCCCGCGCGGGGGGCGGCTC
>JBHIBA010000431.1:0-3344 GCA_046758845.1 Nitrospinota bacterium | reverse complement strand
ACAGGCAGTGGAGCATTTGAGGCTGAAGGTCCGCCTCGTCCAGCAACCGAAGCGCGTGGAATTCCTCCGCCCGGAGGATGGGGCTGGTTATCTGAATCCGGCGGGCGTGGCGTTCGGTCTCCTCCAGAAGGCTTCGCCGCACGCCCAGATAACGGCTCAGCGACATCACGACTTTTTCGCGAACCGGGTCGATCGGCGGGTTCGTCACCTGGGCGAAGCGTTGCTTGATGTAGTCATAAAGGAGGCGGGGATGACGGGACAGGACGGCCAGCGGGGTGTCATCCCCCATGGAGCCCGTGGGTTCCTTGCCTTCGACGCCCATTTCCTTGAAGAGAAAGGTCATCTCTTCGGCCGTGTAACCGAACGCCTTTTGAAGCCGCACATCGACCGGAGCCGGGGGTTCTTCCATCAGCTGATCCGCCGTTGCCGGCGCGATGTAGTCCTTCAACTCGACCAGGTGCTTGCGGAGCCACTGGGCGTTGGGACGGCGTTCGAAATAAGGCCGTTTGGCGTCCTCGTCAGACAGGACCACGCCCCGGCCGGTGTCCACCGCGATGATCTCCCCGGGATTGAGCTGGCCTTTCCGCAGGACCCGAGAGTCGTCCAATTCGACGAGCCCCGCCTCTGAGCCCATGACGACGAGTCCATCGGTCGTGATGGTGTAACGGGCCGGACGGAGACCGTTCCGGTCCAGAATGGCCGCGACGATGACGCCGTCGGAGAAGGTGACTGCGGCAGGCCCGTCCCAGGGTTCGCACAGACAGGAGTGATACTGATAGAATGCCTGGCTCTCGGCCGGCATGTCCGGCATGTTCTCCCAGGCCTCGGGGATGAGCATCATGACGCCGTGGATGAGGTCCCGGCCCGATACCTTCAGGACCTCCAAGGCGTTGTCGAGGCTCATGGAGTCGCTTCCTTCCTGGCTGACGAGCGGAGGCATCTCCCCGACCGTCTCCCTCCAGACCGGGGACCGGAGCTCGGGCTCGCGCGCCTTCATCCACAGGCGGTTGCCTTGAATCGTGTTGATTTCGCCGTTGTGTCCCAGGTACCGGAACGGCTGGGCCAGTTCCCAGGAGGGAAAGGTGTTTGTGCTGTAGCGCTGGTGAAATATGGCGATGGCGGTCTCGAAGTTCCTTTCGCGGAGATCGGGGTAAAAACCCGCCAACTGGGAGGCCACCATCAAGCCTTTGTAAACCACCGTCCGATTCGAAAGGGAAGCCACATACAGACCCGCGAGTCCCTCCGATTCGGCCAGGTTCTCGATGTGCTTGCGGATCAGATACAGTCGCCGCTCGAACGCGTCTTCGGACATGAGACTGGGCCGGCCGAGGAGAAGCTGGCGGATATCGGGCCGGGCCGCGGCCGCCTGGTCCCCCAGGACGGATGGATTGACAGGAACCTCCCGCCAGCCGAAAAATTCCAGTTGATAGACCTCAACGGCTTCTTCCGCCAGTTTCAGGCACCGTGCCAGGGTCTTCTCCTCGCGGGGAAGAAAGAACATCCCTACGGCCAGGTCGGAGGGTTCGTGGACGTAGTGAGCGAGCCAGTCGAACTCATTTTCCAAGAGCCGAACGGGGATTTGGGTCAAGACGCCCGCACCGTCTCCCGTCCCGGCATCTGACGCCACAGCGCCGCGATGGGTCACGTTCTCCACGCACCCGAGGGCCATTTCTAGGATCTGGTGCGAACGCGTGCCGTTGGAATCGACCACAAACCCTACCCCGCAGGAGTCATGCTCCATGGCCGGGTCGTAGAGCAGAGGACCAACGACCTCCGGGCGTCTTTGCATCAAATTTTCTCCCTGACCGCAAATCGTGGCTGTCATTCGACGGAAGGTCCGGCCCATCCGGCCCACCGACCAAACAACCCGTAGCGAGTTCCTACAATTAAATCAATAAGTTTATCACAGATCCCTCACAAACTCTGACAGGCTTTTCAGGGCTTCCCCGGTGATGTTGGGGAACCTGGGCATCCGCTCGGCGCCGGAACTGACCTGGGCCTGCACACGTTCAGGGGGAATTTTTCTTCCCTTGAGCGGGACCGCCAGGGCGGTGCCCTCTCCTTTCGCCCCGTGACACCTGGCGCAAGCCTGGAGAAAGATGACGCTGCCGGAGGCTGTGTTCGGCTGATATCTGTCCTGCTGGATAGGAATTCCCTGAACCAGGGAAAGGATCAGCGCGGTCGAACCGGCCACCCCGACAATCCCCGCAATCAATCCCCATCCCAGCTTCAACGACCCAACCTCCCCTCTCTCGGGAGCAAGCGTTCCTTGAGCTCCGCCAAAGAGCGCACCTCGAAATCCGGGGGGACATCGCCCGATTTCTGCCCTTTCGGGTTGACCCAGGCGGCATAAAGGCCCGCCGCCTTGGCCCCTGCCACGTCCGTTTCGTAGGTATCTCCTACGTACAGGCTCTCGGCCGGCTCAACACCCAAATTTTCCACCATATCCTGGAAGACGCGCGGGTGCGGCTTACGCCACCCCAGCTCATCGGAAATGGCAACACGAAGAAAGTAGTCCCGAAGCCCCATGTCGTCCAACATTTCGTGCGCAGCGGGGGCATAGTCGAAATTGGATAAAAGGGCCAGCCGGTAAACACGGCCCAGGGCTTTCAGGACTGCGGGGTGGTCCTCGGGGAGATAGGCGCAGCCGAGAAGGGCCTTCATGTGCCGTCTCACGAGTTCCTCGATGAACTCCGGCGTAAAAATTCCCGTTCCGGCCAGATGGAGCTTCTCCAGCACACGGCGAAATCTCTCGGTGGAGTGGACCTCCCGTCCGGCCTCTTTGAGGGGACGCAGTTCTTCGTCCGCTTCCGCCAGCGCGGTGAAAAAGGCATCCCAATCAAGGTCGGGGCAATGTTCTCGTAGGACTTCAAATGTCTTTCCCATTGTCGTTCGGCGGGATTGCCCGTTCACGACGATCTCGGGCATTTTCTCGTTGTCAAAGAGGACAACCGTATCAAAGAGATCGAAGATGACCGCCTTGTATTCCATTGCAATCCTCATAAGAGAGCCCGACCGGCCTTTACCCGCCGAGGAGACCCCGGGGCAGGGCTATCCATTCGCCGTCCAGTCCACGGCCGATTCGGAAGACTCCCGAACCGAAACGCAGTCCGCGGGGGCTCTCCTCCTTGGAAGAGCCCCTCCCAGGCGATAATATAGGGAAACTCTTGCAGACGGAGAAGATACGGGAACCCCTGAAAGTCTAAATTAAGGATGGCGCAAATCTGAACAGGTTCAGAAGCATATGGGACGTTCCCTCTGGAATAAGAGAAAATCCCAGGGGGCGCTCTTTGAAAACCGCCCCCCTGGACCCCCCGGAAAACTTTTGACGGCCCGGCATTGCA
>JBHIBA010000430.1:0-3348 GCA_046758845.1 Nitrospinota bacterium | reverse complement strand
GAAATCAGCAGCAGACGCCGCCCGGACAAAGCGGCTCGGGGCCTGGTAGACGGCGAAGGCCATCGGGCCCTTGTTGGGGACGTCAACCGTGGGAACAAAGATAGTGTCGGAGCCCATCGCTTCTCCGAGTTGCGCCAGGAAGCCTGCTTCCTCCAGGGAAGCAAGCGGCATGCCAGCCTCATCCACCAGGGACAGCTCGACCGTCCCCGGCCCCGGAGTCGTCACGCGCACTACGACGCGGGCCACGCCGTCGGCGGCCACCCCCTGCACCACCGGCTCACCCTGAGCCAACTTCGTGACATCCGTTGTCACCGCCGGTCCGGCCAGCAGGTCCGGCACTGGATCAACGAGCTCCACGACAAGACCCAATTCGCTAATCTTGGTCACGAAGGCATCGCTACGGCCACCACCGATCGCGGGCTGGAAGGCACGCTCCGTACGGAAGTTGATGGAACGGGTCTGCCCAGTCGCGTAGGCATTCCCAGAGGCGTCCGCGGCGATGCCGAAGCCCACGTCCAAGTCGCTGCCCCCCAGGTAGGTGGAGAAGGAAAGGGCGGAGCCGTCGGCCCTCACCTTCGCCACGAAGGCGTCGCCATCGTCGGCGCCCCCACCAAGGGCGGACTGAAGGGGGTTCTCCCTGGGGAAGTCGCGTGAGGCGGTCTGCCCCGTGACGTAGGCATTACCGCAAGCATCCGCGGCGATGCCCCAGCCCACGTCGGTGCCGCTGCCGCCGAGGAAGCTGGCGTAGACAAGCCCCGAGCCCTCGGCATTCAGCTTCGCCACGAAGGCGTCTCTCGGGAACTCGCCACCCCGGAAGCCGGGCTGGAAGGCGCGCACGATGGGGAAGTTCGAAGATCCCGTGGTGCCTGTCACGTAGGCGTTCCCGGCGGCGTCCAGAGCGACGGCGTTGCCCCTATCGAATTTGCTGCCCCCGAGGTAGGTGGAGTAGACGAGATCCGAGCCCGCGTCGTTCAGCTTCGTCACGAACGCGTCGGCAGAGCCGAATCTGAGGCGCTGGAAAGCACTCGGTGTGGAGAAGTTATCGGAGAAGGTCTGCCCCGCGACGTAGGCGTTCCCCGCAGCGTCCACGGCGATGCCGTTGCCTCGGTCGAGGCCCCGGCCACCGAGGAAGGTGGAGTAGACCCGAGCGCCTGCAGTATTGAACTTTGTGATGAAGGCGTCGCGGTCGAAAATGCCGCCGGGGCTTTTAAAGGGCTGAACGACATTCGCCGTGGTGGGGAAGTTGCCGGACCGGGTTTCTCCGGTTACGTAGGCGTTCCCCTCAGCGTCCACGGCGATGCCGTTGCCGATGTCACCGCTGGTGCCCCCCAGGTAGGTGGAGAAGGAAAGGGCGGAGCCGTTGGCATTCACCTTCGCCACGAAGGCGTCGTTGGGGGATAGGCCAGGACCACCGCGGAAGAAGGGCTGGAAGGCACTCACTGTGGGGAAGTTGCCGGACCGGGTTTCTCCGGTTACGTAGGCGTTCCCCTCAGCGTCCACGGCGATGCCGAGGCCGATATCGGTACGCGCGCCGCCAAGGAAGGTGGAGTAAACCAGGGCGCCGGCGGCATCGAGCTTTGTGACGAAGGCGTCGGAAAAAACGGGGAGGAAGCTGCCGAAGCCAGGCTGGAAGGCATTCTTCGTGGGGAAGTTGGTGGACGTGGTCAACCCCGTGACGTAGGCGTTCCCGTCGGGGTCCACGGCAATGGCCCTGCCGCTATCGGAGCCCCTGCCACCGACGCCGGAGCCGCTCCCGCCGAGGAAGGTGGAGTAGCTCAACACCGGATCGATGATGAGCGGTTTGCTGGTATCATAGGCGGCCAGTTGGAAGCTGACCCTATGCTTGCCCTTCAGCACGTAGCGGCCGGGGATAGCACGTTTGATGCCGTCCATCTCCTGATAAATTACCGGAGCGCGCAGGACGACCTCACCATCGTCGATGTGGAGGACGAGATCGCCCTGGGCGTCGAAGGCCAGGGTGTCCGCGCCCTCCAAACCCAGTCTGATGGTGCCGGGGTCGGCCCCGGGGGCGACCACGAAGTCGTATTCTAGTTGCTGCTTGCCGTAGAAGACCAGGTCCACCCCGGGATAAACATTGTGGTACCGGACCTTGGCGTAATGGGGTATAGCCGTGCGCCACTTGCTGGGGTCGTTGCCGATGAAGTAATGGCTTTTGCCTGGGAGTTCCTCGAGCCCCGTGATGTCCGGATTCGCGTTGGCCCCAACAAGCTGGATGCGCAGCCCGGTTGATCTCATCTGGTCGGCCTGGTAGGGCCCTACGGGGTTTGCTTGGGCCTGAGCCTTAACCTTAACCCCAGGCTTCGTCAAAACCAGCACTACCTCGGTGGGCGTTAGAAACAGGGTGTAGCCGCGCCCGCGGGCGAGGAACTTGACTTGGGCATCGGTCTGGCCTTGGTTGACCTCGAAGCTCAGGGGCCGGCTACCGTACTCCTTGAGCACCTGCTGCTTGATTACTTCATGAGGCTGCGCCGGGACAGGCCTGGCCGGTGGTTCCGCAAAAGTCTGTTGGGGAGGGAGGACCACAGGCCCGGACAGCACCAGGGTCACCAGGCCTATCACCACGAGCCGGAGCCCCATTAGGGGCGTTCCTCTTCCGTCTATCCCCGATGCAATGGGGTGAATGGGGGTGGTGCCCATGGTACCCTCCTCCTTAGATTGAAAGGAGCGACTGCACCCATACGAAACCCCTCGACTCTCTCCCCCGGGCACAAACCTTTCCACCTAGATCGGCGTCTCCTCGAACTGACCCCTGGCATGCTTTGAACTCAGACCGTTAGAGCGGCGAGTTCTCCTTATTCGTCGGTAACGAAACAGCCTCCCCTCGAGGGCTCCTGGGACCTGGATGGGGGCGCAGAGGCCTTCGAGCGGGAGTTCGAGAGGGGCTGCCGGTGAACAGCTTGGAGCCTGGCCACGGGACGCGAGCGAGAGCAGAAGAAGGCTCGAGAATAAGGGATCGGTGGTGCAAGTGGCTGGCCCTCTCGAGAAGGCATCAATCGGCCCCGCTAGGCGGGAAGTGGCACAGCGTGCGGCTTTCTACTACCTCTCCCTCTCTTATGTCAAGAAAAATTGTGGGCCGCGGCCCATCAGCTCTTGGAAGCGCGTGGATGTCGGAACTACACCTGATCGGTCAAGGCCACCTTTGGTGGCTGAGACCCGTGCGTCAATGTTGGCCACGCTTATCCAGGACATACTGGGATTCTAGGGGGGGGCAAGGAGTAGGTAATGTGAGGAATTGTTGAGTCCAGGGTGAGAACGGAACTAGGCGGCGGAGCCTTCGCCGAGCCCGACGACGATGTAGGTGCGGCTCTTCTCGTCCTTCTTCAGCTC
>JBHIBA010000429.1:0-3375 GCA_046758845.1 Nitrospinota bacterium | reverse complement strand
TGGTCTTCCTTGCGGCGGCGATCCAACTCGGCCGGGAAGGGCATCCCCTTCAGCAAGCCCTCGATCCCAGAGACACGCATGTTGAGGTCACGTGTTACTTTGTGTAACCGCCGTTCCTGGGCTCTGAACGCCTTGAGGGCCTCCTCCTGAGCCCTGCCTTCCCCAAGTGCCAGCGCCAATCGATCGGCCGCCTGGCGGGTCAATTCCAGTTGACGGGCGCCCTCCTCCACGCCTTGCCGCAGGGCGTCGATCTGCGCTTCCAGCCGTTTCTGGTACTCGTCTCCCTCCATCGCGGCGCGGACTTCACCCTTGATGGCTCGGAGACTCTCTTCAAAAGCTTCCGCAGCGGTCGGGGGTGTCTTCGGGCTTGTTGCGGATGGCTGGCGAGAGGAGAGCCTAGAAGTGGGCAGGCCTTGCGCTGCCTGGGCGAAATTCCACGGCTCAATGGCCACCCAGGTGAAAACGAGGAGGATCCCGATGGCTACTGGCCGCAAGACGCGTTTCCACCGAGGCAGCATAGGGCCTCCCTCGACACATGAAGGTGCGGCGAAGCCTATAATCCCCCTAAAGGACTTGTCAAACTAAAAGTGCTCGCCCTCAAAACACCTTCCGTGGTCGATCCGGGACCGCACCCCACCCCGTGCCCACATTTCTAGGTCTCGGTCCACGAAGTAAAGTGCAGCGGCCTTCTAAACGGTTACCTTTAAGGAACATTGACGTGGTCAGGAGACCGTGTTGGGGGGACTGGGCGGTAAAGACAGCCATAAACAAAAACCTTCCCTGGTGGGTCGCCAAACCCCAAGAAGGCATGGCGGAAAGAAACGAATGGCTAAGGGATGTCCAGGATGACCTTGCAGGCGGTGGGTGCTGGACGGCCGCGTCGACGGCCTCCGAGCCCCGGCGGAGCGAAAAGCGGTGGGCTCAGAGGGGCGCAACCTAGACCGTGCCTTGGGCCACCGGCACGAGGGCCCGCGTGATCCACCAGCGTGTCACTGGTGCCGAGGGCGGGAATCGAACCCGCATGGGGCGAGGCCCCAACAGATTTTGAGACCATACCCCTGAGGTAAGGCAAAGCTCGCGTCGAACAGCCAAATGACTTCCCGATGCGTCCTTTCCTTTTTTCCTGCCTATGCGATAGAGGACGACCAAGGACGCCCAAACCTGACACCGAACTCGCACCTCTACTAGCACCGAGGAAACCCGTTGGTCGGGGACCCCTCCCCCGAGGGACCCCGCGGCTTGGCCGCAACCCGCGTGCACGGCCGGCCTAGAAAGGGCAAAGATGCGAAGTACGTTTACCTTTGTAGGAAAGCATCCGCTTCACGGCGTACGATGAAGTCAGTGAATCCGCTTTGTGTCCATAAAAACTCACCCCCGATTCCTACTTCTCGTAACCGCTCGTTCACCTCCTGCGCACTGTGTGGGTCACCAGTCACGGACATTACCAGAACGTCCTGGTGAAGGCGTTCAGCAAGAAGTCGGCGAAACGGCAGTTCCGTTGCGCGCCACCCAATCACGAGAACCTTGGTTGCTTCCAGGATGGAGGCGTGCAAGGCGTCCAGATGCTCGGGAGGGCACTCGTATTCGCGCTTCGTCTCAACGGGGATTGCCAATGCAGGGAACAGAGTGATTTGATCTGATCTCGCGATAGGATGCTCCCTCGCTATCCGGTATCTCGCGGTGATCTCCAGGTCGGGCGCCCGCTGGATCAGGAGACGGACGATCTCCCAGGTGGGTTGAACGGCGAGATTCTCGTTGGGGGTATTCACTTCTCGCGCCCAATGGACCGAACCGTGGAGCTTGATCACTTTGTAATGCTCACTCGCGATGTAGTCGGGGAGGTCCCGGATCGTCACCCCCACGCTCGGCAGGGCTGTTTCCAGCAGGGTGTCGTAGTTGAAGGTAACCAGGCAGACTCGCTCCCCTGGCTTGCGCCACCGCTCAATCTGGTCCAACAGCGTCTTGTAATTTGTGATCCCCTTCGCCACATCCCTCATCCAGAATCGCTCACATTCCCAGAGCATCAGGTGAAGGTAAAACCGGATCGCCGCGAGTTGCCGGTGCCGTTCCGGGTACTCCTCAGCCTCGGCTTGCAGGCTCTCCAGGACGCGCTCCACCGATTCGTCAGAGGGTACCCGCTGAAGGTACGGGATAACGGGCTGACACCTGGGAAACCGAGCCATAGTCTCCACAAAGAGCGGCCTATCCTCAAACAGTTGGTTCGCTAGCGGGGGACGAAACTCTATGTTGCGATAGGCATTTGGTGGACGAGATGGGACTGAATCGTAGGACGCACCGGCTCCGAAGACCACCATCAGCATCGCCTGCCCCCTGGTCTTTAGGAAGCGCAAAGGGAAGTCAGGAAACATCAAACCCCAGGAAGCCTCCAAAGGTCAAGGAGTTCCCTTGGGCATGGCGCTCGGCTCCTCCGGGAGAGGTAGAAGCCCCAAGAAATTTGCTTGACGGGCCTGTTGAGCGTGTGTACCGAGTAGGACACACACCAGGGGGCCATGGCACGGCTAGTTGTCCACAACTGGCCTGACCCCATCCACCCCCTGCTCAAGGTCAGGCGGTGAACCGGGGGGGGTCAGCCTGCGAGAGGTGTTGTTGGACGCGGTTCAGGTGCGGCGGGAGGCCAGGGAGGCGAGGCGCGGACTGTGGAGGTGAGCCCAATCTAACACTTTAAGCCGTTTATGGAGGATCGCCCTGCTCATGAAGAACACGAACGAACTCAAGGGGAGCCTTAGATCGCTAAAGTTTTTTATGTATCCACTTATACTCCTTTGTTTGCTCATAGGAATGGTTTTTGCTTCCAATAGATGGCTGCCAGACTCGATCAGAGAAGAATTGGTAAGTTCCACTGGAGTCACTGAACAGTTCTTGTATCTTGTTGGAATTGTTTTCCTTCTCTTATCCCTGTCTCTTTATGGGGGCATAAGTAATCTGCAGGCGACTACGGAGATCACCGCTACCCTCAGATTGGTTTTCGATTTAGTAAGCAAGCTCGTAAACGGTTTATTGCGACTTACGAGAGCCTTCGAACGATTTACTGAGGGAAAGCAAACTCAATTGGATCAATACAAACCCGAGGTAGATTTGCGAGGCGATTTAGAAGGTCTACTCACCCAAAGAATACAAGAAGCGGAATCGCGTCTGCGAAGTGAGTGGCGTTTTGTGGTTGCGCTGATTGTTACAACGCTGTTGGCACTGGTAGCTCTCTTTGGAAAATAAATGCAGGAGGCGAGATCCTATAGGGAGGGGGCTGTATGGCCGAAAAACTCGATCTGAAGCACGCTGTCACCTTTGAAGAACTCCTCCGGTCCTGCCTCTACGAGCAGGAGGCCCTGATGCGGGTCCTGGTGCGGAAGGGGCTAG
>JBHIBA010000428.1:0-3379 GCA_046758845.1 Nitrospinota bacterium | reverse complement strand
GCACCGAGGACGATTCGGACTTAGCCCTTCTTGCCTTTTGGACCAGGCGTGCGTTCCACAGTCGAAGAAAGCGGCGATCAGGCTGCCGTTTCTCCCATGCTTGACAAGATTCAGGGGCTTTGGCTACGCTCGGCTGCATCCGAAATTCCTTGTTTTTTGCCCGGTTTTCTCGATGCGCCGGCCAAAAAGGACCGCGGAGACATCCCACCGCATCAGATAGGGTGGGGGTTTTGACATCTTTCCCGCCGATTGAAGGAGGACTGGGATGCTCATCGCCACCAAGGACAAGACCCTGCCCACCACGATCACGGGCTCGCTGCCGCGGCCCCACTGGTACACGGCGCGGCTCGGCGACCGCTCCTTCCGGGAGGCCCTGGGCGACGTCCACTACCGCGAGCAATACTTCGACGCCGTCTCCTCCTTCATCCGGGACCAGGAGCGCGCGGGCCTGGACATCGTGACGGACGGCGATTGCCGCTTCGACCCGGACGTCGGGGGCATGGCCTGGTTCTCGTATGCCGCCCGGCGGTTGGGCGGGATGGAGGGGTACGACCCCTACCGCGTCAGGAAGGGCTACGGGGGCGCCGGGCGGGGGGACATCGTTTTCGAGATCATGGAGTCCAGGATGATGCCCAGGGCGGCCGGTAAGATCGATAGGGGGCGCCTGGATTATACCCCCCTTTGGAAAACCGCCCAGCAAATGACCTCACGGCCCGTGAAGTTCGGCACCATCACCCCCGAGCTCGTCGCCACCTCCGTCGGCAACGAGTTCTACAAGACCCGGCGCGACCTCATTTTCGCCGTGAGCGACGCCCTCCACGAAGAGCTGACCGGGCTGGCCGAGGCGGGCTGCGCCGTCATCCAGATGGAGGAGCCCAACATCCACCTGATGTCCATCAGGCGGCACCACGAGGCCGAGGAACTCAACGCGGACTTTTTCGTGGATGTGTTCAACCGGACGGTGGCGGGGCTGCGGGAGAAAACGGAGGTCTGGTGCCACACCTGCTGGGGCAATCCCGGCCAGCAGCGGCTGTTCGCCGAGGCCCAGAGTTACGAGCCCGCGCTGCAGCATCTAAATCGGCTCGACGTGGACGTGATCACCTTCGAGACGTCCAGCACGGCAGGGATGGACTTTCCGGCCATCGGGCGAAGCGTCTCCGACAAGAAAATTGCCGTCGGCGTCGTGGACCACAGGAACCTCCAGGTAGAGCGGCCCGAACAAGTGGCGGCCCTCATCCGCCAGGCGCTGGAGCACATCCCGGCGGAGCGGCTGGTCGTCTCCACCGACTGCGGCTTCGGCCGCGAGGGGATGAGCCGCCGCATCGCCTTTTTCAAGATGGCCTCCATCGTCCGGGGGACGAATATCATCCGCAAAGAGCTGGGGCTTCCCGAAGCGGAATGTGTCGCGGCGGACCCGAAGTTCCAGTTCGCCGAGGAGGTCTGAATCCCGGCGACGGCGCAGTAACGGGGGAGGGAGGAGCAAATGCCGAGAATTCCGTATTGTGACGAGGTGCAGACGCCGGAAGAGATGGTCCCCCTCTTCGAGGAGAGCGAGCGGCAGTGGGGCAGCGCCCGGCCGAGGTACTACCGGCTTTTCGGCCACGCGCCCGCTTTCGTGGAGGCGTGGCAGCTGATTGACCGCAAGCTGCGCCTGGAACGCCTCAAGGCCGGCGATGCCGGATTCGTCCGGCTGGAGGAGCTGGTCATTCTCAAGACGAGCTACATCAATTCCTGCTCGAACTGAATCGGCCACAACGAGGAGCTCGGTCGGGCTCTCGGGTTGAGCGATGAGCAGCTTGAACTCTTGCAGGGCGACGGTTGGCGGGAAAGCGGCCTGTTCAGCGATCGGGAAAAGGCGGCCATCGGCTGGGCCGAGGCCGTTACGAACAACACCGCCAAGACCGACGAGGACGCTTGGCAGGCCCTGCGGCGGCAGTTCGACGACCGCGACGTCGTCATCCTGACGGTCTTTGCGGGCCTTTGGAACTGCTCCAACCGCATCGCCGAGGCGCTCCACTTGGTGGTCGAGCCGCCCGGAGGCAGAATCGCCTTCCAGAAGGGCGACCTGGCCATGGAGGGTTGAGGCGGCCCGGCGCTGGCTCGGTCGTCTCCTCCATCAGAGGGAATCCATGAGTGTGGAGGAACAGAGCGATGGCTGACGCATACCCCACGAAGATGAAGGCGGCGGTAACGGAAGACTGGGGAAAGATCAGCGTGCAGGAAGTGGACGTGCCGCCCACGGGCGACGGCGAGGTCCTTTGCCGCGTAAGGGCCTGCGGGATCTGCGGGACCGACCCCCATATCCTGAAAGGAGAGCTGAAGGGGTTCGGCTGGCCTCCGGGGTTCCCCTTCATTCAGGGCCACGAATGGACCGGAGAGGTGGTGGCCGTCGGGAAGGGCGTCGAGGGGCTCTCGCCGGGGGATAAAGTCATCGGCGAGACCGCCAAGGGCTGCGGCCAGTGCGACTGGTGCAAGCGGGGCCGGTACAACCTCTGCATCAACTTCGGCAAGGCCCACACGGGTTTCCGCCTGTACGGCCACGACGCCGACGGCGCCTTCGCCGAGTACGTCGTCCGCCCGCCCATTGTCCTGCACAAGATGCCCGCCGGGATGTCTTACGAGGAGGGGGTGATCATGTCGCAGGTCATCATCGCCCTCCACACCGTCGAGCGGCCGGGCGTCTATCCTACAGACACGACGGTGACCATCGGTCCGGGGACCATCGGTCTTCTGACGTTTCAGATCTCCAAGGCCTTCGGCGCGGCGCGGGCCATCGTCATGGGGCGAGGTTACCGCCTGGAGATCGCCAAAGATTTCGGCGCGGATGAGGTGATCGACATCGAGAAAGAGGACCCCGTCAAGAGGGTGAAGGAGCTGACGGACGGCAAGGGCGCCGACGTCGTGTACGAGACCGCGGGCAACGAGAAGGCCGCCCAGTGGGCCCTCCAGTGCGCGGCCATGGGGGGCCGGGTGGCGCTATGCGGCGTGACCGGCGACAAGAAGGCCATTCCCGTTATCACCGACATGCTGGCCCTGCGGGAGGTGGACGTGTACGGCATCCGGGGCGGCCCCAACGCCTTCCCGCCTTCTATCGCCCTCGTTCACTCGGGCCGCATCCGCGCCAAGGAGCTGGTGACGCACCAGTTCCCGCTCGATCAAGTCAACGGGGCCTTCGACACCGTTCTCCATCGGAAGGACCGCGTCCTGAAAGCCGCCATCGTCCCGTGAGGGGATAGCCGTCCCGTCCAGATTTCCCAGGGGGCGCTTCCCTCGGCTTCGCTCGGGACAAGCTTTGAAAACCAGCCGGATTTCCCAGGGGGCGCTGTTTGAAAACCGCCCCCCTGGACCCCCGGAAAACTGTTGACGGCCCGGCACTGCG
>JBHIBA010000427.1:0-3384 GCA_046758845.1 Nitrospinota bacterium | reverse complement strand
GGCCCCAGACGTCCAGCCCAGCCAAACGCGCTGCCACCCCCAGGCAGGCCCGGCCGCGCAGTGCCGGGCCGTCAAAAGTTTTCCGGGGGGTTCCAGGGGGGCCGGACGCACCGCGTCAGGTTTCCGCACTGGCGTGCCTGCTAAATCACCTCTCGGAAGGTGAGCGCCAAAGACGTCCGGCTTAGGCGTACCTACCCCCAACCGCAGTTGGGCCGGCACGCAAGTGCCCAAAAAGGCCCCCCTGAGAATAACATAGCTTCGATCTGAGCAAAGGGACTGTGTCTCCAGCGGAATTTGACTCGGAGGGGTGACGTCGCTAAGTTGAAAGCTCGATGTCCAGGGAGTCATTCCTTTCTCGGAAGCGACTGACGGTGTTCAAGCTCTTTCTGCTATTCGCGGTGATCCCCCTGCTGGAACTCGCGATCCTCATCCGGGTCGGACAAGAGATCGGGGTGTTCAACACCATCGCCATCGTCGTGGTGACGGCGACCGCAGGGGCCTGGCTCGCAAAGACCCAGGGCCTGGGCGTGCTTCGGAGGATCAGGGAAGGCATCGAAGCGGGAGTTCCGCCTTCCACCGAACTCATCGACGGCGCATTCATCCTGGTGGGCGGAGCCCTTCTTCTGACGCCCGGTCTGGTCACGGACGCCGCCGGCTTTCTCTGTTTGATTCCGGTCACTCGGAAGTTTTTCCGCAGGTGGGTTCTTCAGCGGATCATTCGGCGCATCGGCCGGACGACGATCATCGTGAAAAGCGGAGGAGGGGAGCCGAAAAAGCGGGGCGGCTGGAACGTCATCTAAGATTAAGGCGTCGATGCCGTCGCCGAGATGACGGGGAATCAACGCCTTATTGCAGAATAAGTTAGAAACTCCTTCTTAATCCAAGTTATCAAAAAAAATAGCGCCTGCGAATTGGCGTGTCATTGCGAGCGGAGCGAGAAGTCCGCGCAGCAGCCCGGTTGCAACGAGGGATTTTCTGAACCCTTCGCTTCTCCCTCGGAGTCGCTCAAGACATGGCTCAGGGTGACATGGGGATCAATGATCTTCCGCCGCCCTTTGTGATGATTCTTACTTTTTTGACGAAAGGAGGCTGTCGATGACTTGCTTAAAACTGGAGTAGGGGAGGGCGCCCCTGATCATCCTTACGGCTTTCATCTTTGAATCGCTGGGATCGGTGAATCCCAGGAAAAAGCTGGGCGTGCCCCGGACCCCCGCCTTCCGGCCATCCTGAATGTCCTTCTGGATTTCCGCTGCATACTTTCCACTCTCAAAGCACTGCTGAAATTCTGTCATGGCCAGCCCGCTGGCTTGGGCATAGTTCACCAGGTCCTTCGGGGTCATCGCCTTCCGATTGGCGAAGGTCCGGTCGTGGACTTCCCAATATTTTCCCTGCTCTTCCGCACAGTTGGCCGCCTCGTGGGCTTTGAAGGCCCTTCTGTGGATGCGGACGATGGGGAAGTCCCGAAGGACATATTTGACCTTCCCGGTCTGGATGTAATTTTTTTCGAGCTCGGGCATGGTCTGCCGGAAGTGCCGCGCAGAAAACGGGCATTCGTAATCGGAGAACTCGATGAGCGTCAGCTTGGCGTTCTTGCTGCCCTTGAAGGGCTCATCTGCGATGTCGATGACGACGCTCACGTTCTGGACGGGGCTTCGAGCCGCCCGTCTTCTTTGCAGGAGGTTTTGTATTGCCCGCAGCTGCTGTTTGATGGTTTTTTGTTCCTTTTTGAGCGCCTCTACCTCTTTTCTCAGGGCCTTTAGCTCTTCGCCCGATTGGGCAAAGGCGGGTTGGATGCAAGAGAGGGTCAGGACACTCAGCCCAACGAACGCCAGGAATACACTCTTTGTCATGGCATTGTCCTTCCTGTGAGTTTACGAGGTCCTCAAGGGACTTGGCTTCTGTTTCCCTTGAACCGGGACTGAGAAACTGTCCAGCGGCCCTCTTTCATCGGCGTTGTCATTATACCCTGAAAGAAAATCAAGGTGTCGGGGCAGCGCCCTTGCGTCATTGTCTTTGTAATAAGGGGGAGGCCACACGGCCTCCCCCCCCTTGCCTGGGCCGCTGTGATTACGGCAATTCGCAACTGGCTTCCAGCTCAGCGTCGCAGGTGTCCGTCCCCGCCCCGCCGGAGGCCAGGTCGAAATCGGCTTCGCCGTCGATGTCATCGTCGCCGGCCCTGCCGGACATGTTGTCTCTCCCCTCTTCGCCGTTGATCACATCGTTGCCGTCGCCGCCGCCGATGTTGTCATTCCCGGGCCCGCCGAAGATTGTGTCATTGCCTGCATTTCCTTTGCAGTTGTCTCTTCCGTCGCCGCAATCGATGCAGTCATTCCCGGCCTCGCCTTTGAGTTTGTCACGTCCGCCGTAGCCGCAGATGGTGTCGTCACCCGACGTGCCTACGATGTTGTCGCGACCATCCGTTCCGCAGATGAACGAGCCCGGTTGCGCTTGGTTTGCCGTCTGACAATCATCAGGCGTTTCCGGGCAGTCGCATCCCTCAAGTTGTAAGGCAATCCCCTGAGGACTGGACAACCCCGCGACGAGGGTTTCCACGCTTGATCCGTCCAGGTTGGCCCGTCGGATCTTGCCGGTGGAATCAGTCCAGTACATCCGGTTGGCGGCTTCGGCCCTCGACGACAAGCCAAGGAACAGAGAATCCCACAGCAGGCCGAGAACGACCAAACATGCCAAGCTCCGAGTTGGTGTCTTCTTCATTGTTGCCTCCCCCCTCCTGACTGATGCCGAAAAAACCCCCGCGCCTACACCCATACCGGAAACCGAACGAACTTCCGGGTCACCCGTGCGACCCACGCGGGCCAAGATAGAGGTCCAGGTTTTTCGCCGTTGCCCCTTCCAACGACTAGGCGAACCTTTCCTCCCCATGTGGACATCAGGGGAGAGAAGGAGGCCAAACGGCCTCCCCCCGCTCGACGGCGCCGCCAGCGTCGCGGTCACCCGCAACCAAAGACGGCCTCCCCCGTGACTCGCCCGCCTGCCCTCGCACGGGCGCTGTCACCCCGCCCGGCCAACAGGCCAGGGGTTGAACGGACCCTCATATGGCGGACTCCCGCCTCGCCAAAACTTCTAAATGATTACCCCTTAGCCCTCTCGAAAGGGCGGGACTATCTTAGAAACGAGGGGAAGGATGGGTAGTGCGTCAGTTTGCTTAATGACCCGTGCCTTCCTCCGTCGTAGCCGCGATTTGAGCGCAGCGGAAATCGCGGCCGGGCGTGCCCCGATCTCCGCTCGGACCCAGGTCCTCGCTCAGATCGGGGCTACACCAAATGATGACAGAGCCGTGGGCAAAGCTGCCTGCGAGGCTTAATCCGTTCCAAACTGACGCACTACCGAAGGATGCGGCGTCGGCTCTGATGTGGGCCGAAA
>JBHIBA010000426.1:0-3388 GCA_046758845.1 Nitrospinota bacterium | reverse complement strand
CCAAACCCACGCCCAACCCAAAAGCAGGCCCGGCCACGCAGTGCCGGGCCGTCAACTGTAGGGGCGGGTCTCTGTCCCCGCCCTATCCGGGGGGTCCAGGGGGGCCGGGACGCACAGCGTCTATTTTTCGCACTTGCGAGCCTGCTTGATCGCTCTTCGGATGGTGTGCGCCAAGGGCGCCCGGCTTAAGCGTACATACCTCCAACCGCAGTTCAGCCGGCACGCCAGTGCCCAAAAAGGCCCCCCTGGGCAATCTGGCCGGCTTTCACAAAATCCCCCTGGAAATCCGCCCTTCAAAAGAGCCGCGGGATCTTTCTCGATCCCCTTTTCGGGGGAAGGACCTTGGGCAGATAGTCGTTGGAGTAGAGGTTCTCGACCGGGATCCCCTTTTGGATGTTATTCGCCTTGACCAGGATGTTGCGGGTGCGGACCCACTTCTTCCGAGACATGCGCCCAAGACCCATTCGTATCTGATCCGGCACGAGCCAGAGGTCGAGGGTGATGTCCCACACCATTCGGTTCGGGGGCTTCTTGATCATGGGCGCGTGTTTGAACAGATACTGTACGCTCTCGTCCGGATGAGAGATGGCGTAGGCCAGGCCCCGGATGCTGGCTTTCAGAAATCGTCGCATCGCCTCCGGCTTCTGGGCGAGCATCTTGTCCGTCGCGGCCAACCCGACGCCGTAGATGTCCAGGCCGCAGCAGTTGGCCAACAGCAGGAACTTCGGCTGACGGTTGCTCTTTTTCCCCAGAAAGGCCAGCAGGGGATATTCCAAGACGAAGCCCGTCGATGCGTCAAAGCGGCCCGCCATCAACATGGGGGCGCGAGAGGCCGGCTCGATATTGACGACCTTGATCTTCTTGATGTCGAACTTGTTGATCTCCGCCAGGGCCGGGAAGTTGGACCAGGTGGCGTCGCCCTGCGGGGTGCCGAGGGTCCGCCCCTCCAGGTCCTGGATCTTGTTGACCCCCGACCCCTTCGTCGTCCAGATAACGTAGGGGGCCTTGTCGTGCTGCATCAAGACCATTCGCAGGCCGAGGCCCTTGTCGCGGCCGACGACGATGGAGGCCGTGTCCACGGTCCCGATGTCTCCCTGCCCCGCCGCGATCTTCAGCGCCGTATCCCTTCCGCCGTAGCCCCGGACGATTCTCACGTCCAGGCCCTCATCGCTGTAGTAACCCCTCTCCAGGGCGGTGTACCAGGCCACGTCCCGCCCGAAGGGAACCCAGCCGAGGTTGAACTCGAACTTCTCCGCCGCGCTGACGGCCCCGACCAGGAGTGTCAGCATCGCCGCCCCGGCCACCATCCAGAGTTTCCCCGCCCACCCATGTCCTTGCATCTCTCACCCCTCCAAAAGAAATCCAGCCCGTGTAGCCGCGAATTGAGCACATTCGCTTCGCTCAGTGCAGGCTCCGCGGAAATCGCGGCGTGCGACATGCGCGCTGGTCTCCGCTCAGGTCTGAGGCCCGCGGGTTCGCCCGCGGGGTCTGCGACCCCCGCTCAGATCGCGGCCACGACGTTACCCTTCTTCCGTCCAAAAGGAATCCAGCCCCTATGAGGCGGAACTCTTCACCTCCACTTCCAGGTGGTAGATCTCGGGGCGCCTGGCCCTGAGGAAGGGAAGCTTCTCCCTTCCCTTCGAGATAAGCCCCAGGTCGAGTGTGGCGCCAATCACGCCCTCTTTCATGGAAGGCCCCTCGGCCAGAAGGTCCCCCGCCGGTCCCAGAATGACCGCGTGGCCGAAATAGGGCGTGGCCTTCCCGTCCAGCTCCTCCGTCCCCGCCCTGTTGGTCGCCGCGACAAAGAGCTGGTTCTCCAGGGCGCGGGTCCTGAGCTCCCAGAGGGTCTGAGCCTCTCGCTCCGGATACCACGCGGGGATGCAGCTCGGGACGAAGATCACCTCCGCCCCTTGAAGGGCAAGGGTCCGCCAGGCCTCGGGAAAGCACCGGTCGTAGCAGATGAGAACGCCGAGCGTCGCCTTGGGCGTGCGGAAAACGGGAAGCCCCGGGCCCTGGGAGAAGTAAAAACTTTCCCTCAAACCCGCCGCCTCTACGTCGGCCAGGTGGGTCTTTCGATAACAGGGGATCTTTTCCCCGTCGGGCAGGGTTCCCTCCACGATCTCCCCTTCGGGAGAGAGGAGGACCACGCTGTTGAAGACCTGATCCCCCGCCCGCTCGCACAGGGGAAGGAGGATCGTGGCCCCGAGGGACCGCGCCAGCTCTCCCACCGCCTTCGTGCTGGGACCGGGAACGGACTCGGCCCAGTCCAGATGGCGGGGGTTCTGGTGGCCCCCGAAATAGGGGGTCGTGGCCAGCTCATTGAGGAGGATGAAGTCGGGGTGAAAGCGGCCGGCCTCCCGAATGAGGCGACGAAGGGTCTTGAGATTTTCGGCCACGTTTTCGGAGGCGGGCGGCAACTGAATGGCCGAGACTCGAACCTCGGGGGCTCTCATCCCCCCCTCACCTTTAGAGTCGGATTGCATCGTTTGCTCTCCAGCGAACGGGTTTCGAGCTTGATCCGGAAAGGGTCAAACGCGCCTAACGCTCAGCGCGTAAGCGGCGTGTCCGCTGCTGCGCGGTGTTAGATCGCAGGTTCCCTCTGTCCTCCAAATGAAGCCGAGTCGCCAACTTACTGTTTGCCCTTCTCCACCGTGCAAACCACCTCTTTAGCCCGTGGAACTCAACATACGCCTGGAGAATATGCCCGCTGATCTGTTTGACCCTGCCCTCCTCGATATCGCGCAGCCGATACTGCGGTACGCGGAGAGCTGCGGCTGCGGCCTTGAGGCTCATGCCCCGCTCCTCCCGGGCTTCCCGCAGGCGAACGGCCACCGACTGAAAGCGTAGGTTATCTTTGATGTTCACCCCGTACTGCCTCATTAGGTCAACAACCGATTGACCCAAGAATTCCTCGAGCCGCTTCGACATCAACCGGAGTTCATCCTCCGAAAGGATTCTCCGCTCGATAGCCTGGGCCTTCTTAGAGACTCGCACTTCTTTCATGCCGATCTAACGACTCGGACAACAGCTGCGACGCGCAGGGCGAGGGCTTGCGCCTTCGCCTGGGCCTCCTGGGGGGTCTGTCCGTATGCAAGAACCCCCGGGCAGATCCATGACCTCTGCGATCCAGCGCCCGTCCTCTCCCTGTTCCATTTCAACCAGGAACGTCCTGGTTTTTCCCTGACAGGCTCAGATTCTACACCGATCCCTGCAAGCTGCAAAGCCTTTCGGACACCCGTCTAAGGCTCGCGCTCACCGGCCTTCGGCGACATCCTCAAGATAGCCCAATGCCCGTTCGAGCATCCGCCGATGCTCGATCTCGGTGAAGCGCCAGTCGTCCATCCGCTTGAGCAAATGTGGACTGAGCTCCAACTCCCAGTCCCACCAT
>JBHIBA010000425.1:0-3389 GCA_046758845.1 Nitrospinota bacterium | reverse complement strand
GGCGAACGCCATCTTGGCGGCCGCCGCCTCGCCCCAAGGGGCGGGCAGCCTGTCGGCGGATGGATTGAGAATTCTCCTGGGGGCCGCAAGCCCCACAGGAGACGGCACCGTGGTTGCGGACGGCCTCCGCCTCCTCCTGGCCGAAGCTACTCCCACGGGCGACGGGACGCTCTCCGCCGAAGCGATCCGGCAGCGGCTCGGCGAAGGTGCGCTCCAAGGCGCTGGTTCCATCTCCGCCGAGGGGTTCCTCTTCCGGATCGCCGAAGCGGCGCTCGTGGGCGACGGGACGCTCTCCGCGACGGCCATCATGGTCATGCTCGCTCAGGCGAGTCTCGCCGGGGACGGTTCGCTGGCGGCAACGGCCATGAGGCTCCTGCGGGCATCCGCCAGCCTGACCGGGGACGGGACGCTCAGCGCCGAGGCCATCCGACAGCGTCTGGGAGAAGGGGCCCTTGAGGGGGCGGGATCCATCTCGGCCGAGGCGCTGAGGCAACTTCTGGCCGATGCCAGCCTTGTCGGCGACGGAAGTTTGCTTGCCGAGGCTCTGCGCCTGCTTTTGGCGGAGACGAAGCCCCTGGGCCAAGCATCTATTGAGGCCGTCGGCACGGTCATCAAGGGTGCGCCCGCAGCGGGGGCCTACGTGCCGACCATCCGCCGGAGGAAGAGATAGGCCTGTCATGAGCGGAGCCGAATGATGGCAAATTACCAATACTCATCTGACCTCATAGATGACATCCTCTTCCGGGCGGGGGAGCTGACGGACGGGACCAGCGATTTCAACGCCGTGGCCCTCACTTACCTGAACCGCGCCTACCAGGCGCTGTGGATGGGCGGCGGGGCCGTCGTGCCCTCGCTCAACGAACTCTGGTGGTGGCTAAGGAAATACCCGCCGGGCACCCTGATCCTGGAGCCCGTCATCGAGACGGGCACCGTCAGCGTGACGAACAACAACAGCGCCATCACCTTCTCCTCGGCACCGACGAAGGACCTGGACAACTGGTTCTTCAAAGTGGACGACCACGCAGACATCTTCCGCATCTCGGCTCACACGGCCAACGCGACGGGCGCGACGCTGGATTCGGTCTACACAGGGGACACCGACACGGCGGCGGACTACAAAGCCTTCAAGCTGGAATACGACCTGGCAACCGACCTCCTGAAGGTCATCTCCCCCATGCGGGCCTACCAGGACGGCCGGAGCGAGATCTACGGGATGGACCTCCGGGCTCTGGAGGCGCAGTGGCCCCTCAGGCTCGCCAACTCGGGCGTCCCCCGCGCCTTCGCCATCGTGAGGGAGAAGCACGACCAGGCCAGCAAGACGATCACGGTCCGCTTCAGCCACTACGGGGGAACCTCCTCGACGGATCTCATACGGGTCGAGTATGACTATTTCTTCCGCCCTTCGGTCTTGACCGACTCCGGGAGCGAGGAGCCTGTCGTGCCGTGGGAGTACCGGAAGCTGCTGTCGGATGTCGGCCTCTTCTTCCTCCACCAGGACAAGGACGACAACCGGGCGGAGGGGGTGGGGCGCTTGGCCCAAGCGGGCGTCCGCGCCATGGCCCAAGAGAACCTATCGAGACTCGTGGCCATGGGGAAGGATTTTGGTCGGATCAAGGTCTGGCCCGAGGATCGTGTCAAGCGGCTCGAGCCGCTGCGGACGGAGACGGGCCTCATCGTGTCGGGATGAGAGATGGGATACCAGGGCCTCATCGTGGAATTGCCCCTAGGCGGTGAAGGGCTGACCGGCAGCCGCAGCGCCGGTTCGGTCCGGCCAGCCCAGCTCCTGGAAGCGGACAGCCTCACCTACGAGGACCGCACGCTGCGGAAGGAAGGGGGGGCCTCCAAATACAACTCGACCGCCATCACCGGAACGCCGCAGGTCATCGCGGGTCACGACTGGTGGCCCACCGACGGCGCGCAGCGCATGGTCGTCGTGACATCGGACGGGAAGATCCTGAAGGACAGCGGGGGCGGCACGTTCGGGACGACCCTCGCCAGCGGCCTCACGGTCGCTGGCACAATCCCCGTCTTCGTGGAAGGCGGGAAGGAAGCTGCGGCCGGGAACCGGAAGCTTTTCTGTTTTACCGGCAAGAACGCCGTGCAGGTACTTTCGGCAGATGGCGCGACGACCGCAGCCCTGGCCACCCCGCCCGCCGACTGGTCGGGGGCGAACCAGCCCTTGGGGGGCGCGGTCCACGAAGGCCGTCTCTGGGGTTTCGGCAACCTGAACGACCCGCACCGGACCTACTATTCCACCCCCACCGACCACGAGGACTTCACGGGCGCCAACTCGGGCTCCCTCTCCATCTTCCCGGGCGAGGGGGAGCGGATCCTGGCGGGCGTCTCCTTCAAGGGCTACTTGGTGCTCTTCAAGTTCCCCGTCGGCATCTACCTGGCGGACACCTCCAGCGCCACGCTAGCCAACTGGCGGGTGGTGCGCCTGACGGGCGCGGTCGGGATCGCCTCCCCCCTCGCCTGGTGCGTCGTGGACGACGACATCCTCTTCCTGGACGCGACGGCGAACCTCCAACTGCTCTCGGCTGTCACCGAATTCGGCGACATAGCTTCCCGCAACCTCTCCGAGGTCGCCGAGATGGGGCCTTTCATCCGCAATACCTTCAACCTGGCCCAGCTGGGCGAGACGCGAGCGGTCTACTACAACGCAAAGCGGGAGGCGCATTTCGCCATCGCCCGGACGGGCGCGACGAAGAACACGGGCCGGTTGGTGGTGGATTTCAGCCGCCTCGACCTGCCGCGCTTCCGCTGGTCCTCGCGCGACACCTGCCAGAGCCTCTGGCTCAAGAAGGATTCCGACAAGGTGCCCCGGATGGTGTCCGGCGACGACGCGGGCTTTGTCTGGAACATGGACCAGGCGGGCCGGTCGAAAGACGGCTCTGGCTACAACGGCCAGTTCCAGACGCCACACCACGACCTCTCCTTTTTGGAACCCGCTCTGGCGGCCAAGAGGAAGAACTTCGATTTCCTAGAAATAATCGTCGACCCAAAAGGCAACTGGAACCTCGGCGTGGACGTCTACATCGATGGCGCTCTGAAACAGACCCTCGCCTTCAACATGGGGACGACAGGTTCGACGCTAGGTTCTTTCGTCCTCGGGACGGACAAGCTGGCGGGCGACCAAGTGCTCAATCGAAAGAAGCGCCTCGGCCTCTCGGGTCGGCGCATCAGTCTCGTGGGCCGGAACTCGGGCGCAGGGCAGGATTTCTCCGTGGCGCGGATGATCCTGCATTTCCGGCCTTCGGACGAGAGGATGAATTGATGCCCATGCCGCCCAATCTTAAGGCCAGGGCGCAGAAAGCCCTGCGGGAGAGCCCGCAACTGGCCCAATCCTTCATGCGGCGGGTTGGCAGGGCCATCACAGAGGTCCTGTG
>JBHIBA010000424.1:0-3441 GCA_046758845.1 Nitrospinota bacterium | reverse complement strand
GGGCTCCAGCAGGCCCGCGAAACCTTGCGCAAGCCTCATCGATGTTGTGGGCAGTTGGGCGAACATCCCGGCCCGCTGGGCGCTGATGTCGGCGGTGATGCCCATCCGTTGCAAGATGGCCGATGACCCGGCAGTTAATTCCCCGCGCCGCTCCGCCTCTTCCAGGACTCCGAACCGCTCCCTGAAAGCGCGCAGGGCCTGGACGCCGGGCGTCGTAGTGGCGGTGGCAGTCTCAGGCGTCTCTCCCTCTATCGGGTTGCCAGCCCGGGCCATCGCCTCCTTGAACTGCCGGAACTCCCGCTCTTTCGTCTGGATAAGCCCTTCACTGACAGGGAGTTCGCCCCGCAGGGCGCGCTCTTCCCGTTCCAGCCGAAGCTTGAGGTTCTCGTGCGCCTGCCGCTCGACCGGCGTCATGCCCGCAAGGCGCTCTTCTTCCGTCATTCGCCGATACGTCGCGCCGCTTCTTGCCGCTTCTATCTGCATGTTGATGTCGGCTATTGCCCTTTCGATACCTGCCCGGGTGGCCCATGCGCCCGGATCCCGCAAGGCGTCGGCTGGCGACAGTTCCGGTAAATCCCCAAGCGCATCTTCAAGCTGGCGCCTCTTTGCTTCGAGCGCGGCAATATTTTCTCCACCTACTTCAACAAGACCAAGTTGCTGGAGGACGAACGGACGCAGAAGATCCTGCTCGCGGCGGGATTGCCGCATCAATTCCAACTGTTCGCGCTGGATTGCGATTTCTTCGGGGCTGGGCTGTGGTGCCTCTACCCTTGTCGAGCCGCCCATCTCAGGCCCTCACCTGGTACAACATTGCCCCATCGTCGGCCTGCTTGTAGGGAGTGGCGTGAAAGTACCATCGCACTAACCGATTCAGCCTTTCGCCCTTCGCGTGGACAAGCATCTGGCTTTGGCCAACCGCAAGGACCACGCGGCGCGCCGCCCGGATGAGCGCCAGCGCCCGACCGGGCGTTCTTGCTCCACGCCTTACGCAAAGATGCCGCAGGTGGGCGTGGCCTTCGGCGAGTTCAAGCGTGAAAAACCCCAAGACGCCGCCCTCGTCCAAGACGCCCGTTATGCCCTTTCCGAATTGCATCTGCGGCTCTCTGGTCCCTTCGGCGCGCAACATCTCTCCGAGCGCTGGGGCGTCCTGGGGTCGAAAGGCCCGGATCATCTTGGCTCCGGCCCCAGCGGCTTGAAATCGTAGAGTATCTGCGCCACAAACATCCTCTCTCCCGCGACGGTCTGGAAAATTTCCGATTGGATACGCCGCCCGTTGCGGCCGATGGCGTGTTGGGCGGACGACAGCCTCTGGGGCGACGTGAGCGGCGGCGGCGCCGTCATTTGGAATGTGTACGGATCGAACTCATAACCGATGATCAGATTCCCGCTCTCGTCCACCACATTGTTGCCGTTCTCATCCACCAAGAAGAACCCGCCCACAATGGCATCGCCATCGACGAAGAGGTGCGCCTGGATGGTTTCGCTTCCCATGCGGCGGAGAACGAGGTGGGCGCGGTCGAACTGCTTCTCGCCTCTCGGATCCTCAAAGGCGAGTTCTGGCGTGGTGAAACCGCTGTAATAATACTCCCCATCGTCCAAGAAGCTCTCGTCTTCGAGCTTCCAGGCGAAGCCAGTATAGCCGCCGAGATAAATCCTCCAATCACCGGCCGCGACCCTCACGAGACCGGAGGAAGAGGCGAAGTAATTCTTGTAATAGCGGCGATTGACCCATGCCTCCTCGGCCGGACGGTCTATGAAAAACGCCATGGCGGAGTCCGACCGGCTTTCTCCGTTTCGGATGACAAAAAAGAGGATGGCGCGGAGTGCCGGGTCGTAGATCATGTGGAAATCGTCTATCTGCGAGAGATCCACGTTGTCGCCGATCCAGACATGGATGTGCGCTGGGCGGGCGATGGAAACGGCCCGCAGATCCAGCACTTCCTGGGCCCGGACGACGGAATAGATCTCCCCGTCCTCCTGCATGGCTACTAGGTCGTTGGGCGTCCTGACTACCAGGCGATTCGATGCAGCCCCGCCATCCCAGCGCGCCGGGTTGTACCCCCACTGCGTCCTGTCGGTGCTCTCATCGTCGATGATGTAGGACCGGCGCTTGCCGAACGCCACGAGCGTCTGCAAATATTCCGCCAGCGCCACGATGCCGAAACCGTCACCTGTCTCGATGGAGAGGATCGTCACTTGCGCGTCGGAGAAATTGTCAGCTCCGTTCTGGGAGACGTAAATTTTCTCCTCCAGGCCCGGGACGCCCCACGCCCAGAGGCTCTCGGAAGCGCCGCGCCCATGAACGATCATCGCCTTCGGCCAAGCCGTTCCGGTCCAATCGGTCGGGATGTTGGTGATGTCGCTGGTAGTCGCCGCCACGCCGTCCCAGACCTGCGGGCGGTCGGCGCCGTTGCAGATGTAGAGCTGATCCTTGAAGACCGCAAAGCTGGAAATCTTGTTGGCCGTGAGGCCGGTCTTGAGCTCAGTGGAGTAGTCTTTTTGGATTTTCCCGTCGGCGGTCGTCGTGACGATGAACTCGCTGCCATCCTTTTTGCGGAACTGGAAGATGCCCGTAATCCTCGGCCCGTTCGGTATGGCCGTCCCGTTCACCTTCGCCACTCCGCCCCGCGTCTCACGGCCTCCCCGGTGGAGGTTGATGTTGCGCGCCTCGACCATGGACTCGGGAGGGATCAGGTCCGCGTTGGGATTGGCGTTCCAACCGCCCCTGTTGGCCGGAATGCGGTAAGTCTGGCCTGCGTAGGGCATCGCTCATCTCCGAAGGTCGGCAGCGATGGCTACATCGTGTCTGGCCGCGCCGACGGCGGGTTTGTTGAGGTTGCGGATCGTAAGGTGCGCGCCAATCGCCTGCTGGACGATGCTTCCGTGCAGTTGGACGCTGAGCTCCGGCGCCAAATCGACGGCCAGCGAAAGGCGCATCGCTTTGACGTATTCGCCCGGCATGTTGAGGCTCGTGCTCAGCGCCGCGAACGAGGTGAGCCTTTTCCAGGAAAAAAGGTGGAGCGTGTGGGCCGCATCCGGGTTGGGGTCGAGGTGGATCTTGCCGAGCGGGAATTCGGGCGCGTAATAGAGCCGCTCGGGCCTCCCCTCTACGCTCTTGTCGGTGACGCGGTTGTATTGGTCGAGATCCATCGTCACTTCCACGGCGTAGTCGTTGTTCGAGCTGTCGCGCACATAAGCTTTCTCAATCTTTATTGGCCGATCCGTGTTGAACGCCCCACCCGACCCGATGGTATAGACGGCGGTGCCTTTCGTGAGGGCGAAATTCTCCTCCGTGCGGAAAGGAACCATCAATCGCTCGGCGCTCCAGCCGTCCAGCATTTCGTTCAACGTCACCAGCGCGTCATCGAGCTGATCCGTCGTGGGCGACTGCACCCCCAGCGCCCGGAAGGCGCTCTCGATTATGTCCTGGGCTGTGGGCAT
>JBHIBA010000423.1:0-3452 GCA_046758845.1 Nitrospinota bacterium | reverse complement strand
CTTCCCCGTCTCGGCACGCCGGCTTGTTTCAGCGCCTCTTCCACCTCGTCCAGGGTCGCCCGGCCCCAGATGAGCTGGCCGTCCACGATGAACGTCGGAACGCCGAAGACCCCCGCCTTGGCGGCGTCGGCGCGGTGCTGGTCGAGCAACCCCTCGAAGGCGCCGGACTCCACCGCCTCGTCCATCTCGGGCACGCTCAGACCGACCCTTTCCGCGATCTTGTCGGCAACCAGGAAATTGCTGATGTCTTCGTGCCTTCCGTGCATGGCCTCGAGAAGCGCGTTGATCAGGTCCATCTCCTTTCCGTGAAGCCTGGCGTACTCCGTGCACATGTGCACCCAGCGCGTGTTGAACCGGTGCGGGGGACGGGTTTTGGCCAGGGGAACCCCCAGTTCTTTGGCCCTGGCGAGGCTTTGCTCCCACCTCGACGCCATCGCCTCCTTGGAGGCGGCGGGCGTTTCCACCGGCTTCCAATATGGTCGCTGCTGGAAAGCCCTCCACGAGAACGTGACCTCATACTTTTCCGCCAACCGTTCACAAACGGGAACCGCCAGCCAGGAATTTTGGGACTGGTAATCGAAGTACACCGGGACCACGAAGGGTTGGGCGGGGGGCGAGGCCAGGACCTCTGCGAGCGTCGTCTCCAGCTCTTTTTTCTGCTTTTCGTCGATGAGGACCCAGGTGCTCTTACGGAGGGCGCCGAGGGTGCGGATGGCAATCTTCGTCCGCAGGGCGTGAACCTGGCGGGGGGTGAGGGCCGGCAACTTCGCCCGGACAATCCTGGCTCCAAACTTCTCATACTTCACCTGGACCTTCGTAGCCATGAGGCATTCCCTTTCGAAAGAGCCGATGGGGACTCCGGAGATTTCGCCTTTCTCAATAGCCCTCGGGACATGTTTTGTCAGAATCCCCCGCCCTACATCCTTAAAAAACCGGTTTGTTGGCCGAATGCCGGAGCCTTCTGAAGGAAGGCGGGCATTCGGACAAAGAACCGAGCCACCGGAAGGGCATAGACCACCGGCCGAGCCAAACCGACAGTCAGCCCAAAGCTGGCCCGGCCACGCAGTGCCGGGCCGTCAAAAGTTTTCCGGGGGGTCTTAGGGGGGCCGGACGCACGGCGTCAGGTTTCTGCACTGGCGTGCCTGGTCCTTCACCTCTCGGAAGGCGTGCGCCGAAGACGCCCGGCTTAAGCTCACAGGCCTCCAACCGCAGTTTGCCCGGCACGCAAGTGCCCAAAAAGGCCCCCCTAACATCACGGACTCGCCTTCCCTTTCTTTTTCTTCTCCCGCACCTTGTGGACCAGTTCCCGCCAGCGCGCCAGGCGTTCCCTCACGGTCTTCTCGAAGCCCCGGTCCGTTGGTTGGTAATATTTCCGGTCCGCCAGGTTGTCTGGCAGATAGGACTGTTCCGGGGTGAAGGCGTCCTCCCGGTCGTGGGCGTACTGATAGCCCTTCCCGTATCCCAGCTCCGACATCAGGCGCGTCGGGGCGTTGCGGATGTGAAGGGGGACGGGTTCGTTCATCGTCTCGCGGACGTCGCGCACGGCCTCTCCGTATGCCCCGTAGACTGCGTTGCTCTTCGGGGCGGTGGCGAGATAGACGGCCGCTTGCGCCAGGGCCAGATAACCCTCCGGGGGACCGATGAAGTGGAAGGCGTCCTTGGCCGCCAGGGCCACCGTCAGGGCCTGGGGGTCGGCCATTCCCACATCCTCCGAGGCGAAACGGACCATTCGCCGCGCGACGTACAAGGGATCCTCCCCCGCCTCGATCATCCGGGCCAGCCAGTACAGGGCCGCGTCCGGGTCGCTCCCCCGCAGGCTCTTGTGCAGGGCGGAGATAACGTTGTAGTGTTCCTCCCCGGCCCGGTCGTAGAGCAGCGCCCGCCGCTGGATTGCCCCCTCGGCGTCCAGCAGGCTTACGAGCCGTCTCCCCTCTTTATCCGGCTCAGCGGCCAGGGCCGCCATCTCCAGAGCGTTCAGCGCGACGCGGGCGTCCCCGTTGGACATTCTCGCCAGATGCCCCAGCGCCTCCTCATCCGCCTCGACGCGCAAGGGGGCGAGGCCCCTTTCAGATTTCAAGGCCCCGTCGAGAATCGTGCGGATCTCCTCAGCCGTGAGGGCCTCCAGGACAAAGACCCGACACCGGGAGAGCAAGGCGGAGATGACCTCGAAGGAAGGGTTCTCGGTCGTGGCCCCGATGAGGGTGAGCAGTCCCGACTCAACGTGGGGCAGAAAGGCGTCCTGCTGGGCTTTGTTGAAGCGATGAATTTCGTCAACAAAGAGAACGGTTCGCCGCCCCTGGGCGCGCCGGAGCCGGCGGGCCGTCTCCACAAGCCCCCGGACATCTTTGACGCCTGAAAGAACTGCGCTGAAGTGGGCGAAGTTCGCGCCCGTGCGGTTCGCGACGATCCGCGCGAGGGTGGTCTTGCCGGAGCCCGGCGGTCCCCAGAGGATGATGGAGGTGGGCTCGTCGGCCTCGATGATGCGCCGGAGAACTTGGCCTTCGCCCAGGATTTTTTCCTGGCCGACGAACTCCTCGAGCCCTTCGGGGCGCATACGGTCGGCGAGCGGGCGGCGGGTTTCCGCATCGGGCCGGTCTTCCGCCTCCGATTTTCCAAGTCTGTACGGCGAAGGGGATTCGAAAAGCTCCATCGGCTCGGACATCGCGACTTCCCGTCATTCCACGCGAATCTCTGAGATATACATAGTTGTAGAAATTCGGGAAAGTCAAGCTGTCGGGCTTCCGCCGGGAGTCCGCAACGGTGCGCGTTGACTCCCCCGAAACCGCGTGTTAAGAGGATGCGGCCCGTCGAAAAGGAAGGAGGAATCTTCATGCAGAAAGAAGTAGTTCACACCGACAAAGTGCCACCGGCGAAGGTCCCCCTCTCCCAGGCCCTCAAGCTGGGCAACATGGTGTACTGCTCCGGACAGCTGGGCAACGACCCGGCCACCGGTAAGCTCGTCCCGGGCGGCATCGGACCGGAAACCCGGCAGGTGTGCGAGAATTTGAGGGCTGTCCTCGAAGGCGCCGGCTCCTCCCTGGACAAGGCCCTCAAGGTGACGATCTTCATGGCGGACGTCGGCGAGCTCGTGGAGATGAACACCGTCTTTAATGAATACTTCCCGAAAGACCCGCCCGCGCGGACGACCCTCGCCGTGAAGGAGCTCATCGCGGGCGCACGGGTGGAAATCGAGCTCATCGCCTATATTTGAGGTGGTGAGGTGGTTACGCACTTCGCAATTCCAAGCGTGATAGCGGTGTAGATTGGGATGAAAGCCCGGATTCCAAGGCGGGCCTTCTCTCGGCTTCGCTCGGGACAAACTCTGAAAACCGGACAGATTTCCCAGGGGGCGCTTTTTGTAACCCGCCCCCCTGGGGACCCCCCGGAAAACTTTTGACGGCCCGGCACTGCGTGGCCGGGCCTGCTTTTGGGTTGGGCGTGGGTTTGGCTGG
>JBHIBA010000422.1:0-3455 GCA_046758845.1 Nitrospinota bacterium | reverse complement strand
CGGGCCAATGACCCGCACCCAGAATGACATGTCAACGATTACGCGCTGCTGTTAGTAACTGGGTCGGGACGTGCGAATTCAGCGAAGACCTTCATCGCCTCGTGAGAGCCGGAAAGTGTGACGCGGAACAAACATCCAATGCGAAGAGGGCGAGTTGGTTCACCATGGGAAATGGAAGATAAGGCCCGTTGAAACGTTCCGGCACGGTCGAATCACTTTGAATAAGGAGAATTGAGATGTCGCTGGAAATCGCCGCTGTCATTACCGTCGGGAATGACAAAGCCTTTACCATTGGGGACCGAACGAACGTTGCGGGCTTAAACGAGCTGGCGGATTCCTACCGTCAACTGCTGGAAGGGGGCGTCACGGCCACCTTGGCGACCGTCAGTGCGAATGGCTTGCCTCAGTTGACCCCGGTCTGGGTGAATCATGACGGGACTCACGTCAATCTGAATTCTGTGAGGGGCCGGCTAAAGGACAGGAACCTGCGCGCACGCCCCGATGTGAGCCTGATGCTCGTCAACCCGGAGAATCCGTACCACTGGATGACAATCAACGGTAGGGTCGAGGAGATCATTGACGAAGATGACCCGACCAAAGGGACCCTGGCCACGCAAAACGTCGACGATCTGGCCGAACTTTATCTCGGCAAACACCCCTATCCATTCCGGGACCCGAAAGGGGAAATTCGCGTTCTCTATAAGGTACGGCCCGCCCAGATACTCACTTTCGGGGGATGAAGCTGGCCTGACAGGGTTTCAACCCCAGGTTTTTTTCCTAGGATTTCATCGGGTTATTGGAGGCGAGGAAGTTGGATCCCGTACCCGCAGGGGCGCCCCCCGCCGAGCCCGAGGTCACGCCGCGCCTGGCTGTCGAACACGGCTTGACGGAGGCGGAGTACGCCCACGCCGTTCAGGTCCTCGGGCGCAATCCGACTTTCACAGAACTGGGTATCCTCTCGGCCCTGTGGAGCGAGCACTGTTCGTACAAATCATCGAAACCCCATCTGAAGAAATTTCCGACCACGGGGCTTCGGGTCCTCCAAGGCCCGGGGGAGAACGCCGGCGTCGTGGACATCGGCGACGGCCTCGCGGCGGTCTTCAAGATGGAGAGCCACAACCACCCTTCCTTCATCGAGCCCCACCAAGGGGCGGCGACGGGGGTCGGCGGGATCCTGCGAGACGTCTTCACGATGGGCGCCCGGCCGGTGGCCCTGCTCAACTCCCTGCGGTTCGGGGAGTTGTCCGACCCCAAGAGCCAGTATCTCCTCAAGGAGGTCGTGGCCGGAATCGCCGGGTACGGCAACTGTGTGGGGGTGCCGACCGTTGGGGGGGAGGTGGCGGTGGACCCCTGCTATTCGGGCAACTGTCTGGTCAACGCCTTCTGCCTGGGAATTGTCCGGACGGACCGGATCTTTTGCGGCCGCGCCGAAGGGCCGGGCAACCCCGTCGTGTACGTGGGCGCCCGAACGGGCCGGGACGGGATTCACGGGGCGTCCATGGCCTCTGAGTCCTTCGGTGAGGAGGCCGGGGAAAAACGTCCGGCCGTCCAGGTCGGCGATCCTTTGATGGAAAAGCTCCTGCTGGAAGCCTGCCTGGAGCTGATGGCGACGCAGGCCGTCGTCGCGATTCAGGACATGGGGGCGGCCGGCCTCAGCAGCTCCTCGGCGGAGATGGCCGCCCGGGGAAACGTCGGCGTCCGCGTCGACGTCTCGCGCGTCCCCAGGCGGGAATCCGGGATGACTCCGTACGAGGTCATGCTCTCGGAGTCCCAGGAGCGGATGCTCATGATTCTCAGGCCCGAGGGCCTGGAGGCGGCCGCCCCGATCTTCGAGAAATGGGACCTGGAATGTGCCGTCATCGGGGAGGTGGCGGCGGAGGGCCGCCTGAGGGTCGTTGACGGGGAGAGGTGTGTGGCCGATCTCCCTACCCGCCTTCTGGTGGAAGAAGTTCCTCCTCCTCACCGGCCCCTGTCCCCCCCGAAGAAAAGGAGGTATCCGCCCATGGGGCCGGGAGATCTTCCCGCCGACAGGCCCCATCGGGAACGGGCGGACGCCTTGTTAAGACTCCTCTCCCACCCGGACATTGCCTCCAAGCATTTCATCTACTCGCAATACGACCACATGGTCCGGGCCGACACGGTGGTCCGTCCCGGGGGGGACGCGGCGGTCCTGCGCGTCAAAGGGTCGGCCAAAGGACTTGCCCTCACGGTTGACGGCAACGCCCGCTATTGCGTGCTGGACCCGCGCCTCGGGGGGAGGATCGCCGTCGCCGAGGGTGCCCGAAACCTATCGTGCGTCGGCGCGGAACCCATCGGCCTGACCGACTGCCTGAACTTCGGGAACCCGGAACGCCCCGAAGTCATGTGGGAATTCACGCAGGTGGTGGAAGGGATGGCCGAAGCGTGCCGGAGGCTGGGCGTTCCGGTGGTCAGCGGCAACGTCAGTTTTTACAACGAAACGCGCGGCGAGAACATCCATCCGACGCCCACCGTGGGGATGGTGGGCCTTGTGGAAGTGGCGGCGAACTACTGCCCGACGGGTTTTCAGCGCGAAGGGGACCAGGTGGTCCTCCTGGGCTCTCCGGGGGGCGAGCCTCCGGGCGCCGGCCTGGGGGGAAGCGCCTACCTCTGGCACGTGGCGGGGAAGATGCGGGGGCCGTGTCCGAGAGTGGATCTGGACCGCGAGGCCGCTCTTCAGGCGCTTTGCCGCCGGGCCATCTCCGAGGGGATTGTCTCTTCCTGCCACGACGTTTCGGACGGCGGATTGGCAGTGGCCCTGGCCGAGTGCAGCCTTCTGGCCGATCCCCCCTTGGGTTTATCGGCGACCCTCCCGTGGACGGACGGGCCGGACGAGCTGCTCTTCGGCGAAGCGCAGGGTCGGGTGGTCGTCTCTCTGGGTCCCGACAAACTCTGCCGGCTGGAACGGCTCGGGCGGGAGGCGGGTTATCCGGTCCTCGTCTTGGGAAGCGTGGGGGGGAAAAGTTTCGACATCAAGATTTCAGACGCCGCAGGCCGTTTGCTGCGGATCGCGGACGTAGGCGTTCGAGACCTGTGGGAGAGATGGCGCTTTGGGCTGGAGCGGGCGCTGGGGACCGCGTAAGGAAGGCGTCGGCGTGGGTGCGGCGGCGTCACGGGTCTTGTGGAAGAGTCTTGAGGGGACGTCTTTTCCCTGGGCTGTTGGGGAGGTAGAAAACGTCGTAGGCAGCGCGCTGCGGCTGAACAGGTTCAGAAGCGTATGGGACGTTCCCTCCGCAATAAGAGAAAATCCCAGGGGGACCTTTTTGGGCACTAGCGCGCCGGCCGAACTGCGGTTGGCGCTCGGTGCGCTTAGGCGCAGCGTCTTTGCCGCACACCTTCCGAGAGGTGGTTGAGCAGGCACGCCAGTGCGGGAACCTGACGCGGTGCGTCCGGCCCCCCTGGAATCCCCCGGAAAACTTTTATTTGGCGAAAGAGGG
>JBHIBA010000421.1:0-3476 GCA_046758845.1 Nitrospinota bacterium | reverse complement strand
CCGGATGCTGCGGCCGCCTTTGGCGGACGGGCATCCGGCCAAGGCATCGAGCGCGCCCAAAGGACGCAGAAGCCCGTTCAGCCAATCCCGCCCCCAACCCAAGCAGGCCCGGCCACGCAGTGCCGGGCCGTCAAAAGTTTTGCTGGGGGGCGCGGGGGGGCGCCTTTCAAAAAGCGCCCCCCGCAGAAAATAAAGCAGCTCTTTCACAGAAGGCCGGGTGGGGCGCCCGGCATCGAGGTCGGGCAAGATGCCCGACCTACCACACGAAGAGGGGCCGGCGGGCCTGACATCCTGCCTTCGTGAATTTGGCACAGTGCCGAGAGCCGGATTCCTCCATCGGCTGTGGTAACATCGTAGGCGGACTCGGTTGTCTGGGGGACGGTTCGCGCGTCCAAGACAAAGTGTTTCCATGAAAATTGAAGTTGTTCTAAGCAGCGTTCTAAGGGACGCAGTCGGGAAAGAAAAGCTGGGCCTGGAGTTGGCGGAGGCTTCCACCGTCCGGCAGGCGATCGAGCGGCTGAGAGCGGAATACCCGGCGGTAGAGAGGGAACTGTTCGACGCCGACGGGGAATTGGAGCCTCACATCTTTGTGGCCCTCAATGGCGCCCAGGTCAGCCGGGAGGGGAGCCTCAACCGCGCGCTCCAGGAGGGTGACCAACTGGCCCTGATGATATCCTTCGCCGGAGGATGATGGACTCTCTCGTTACTGTCGAATCAACCGGACTGATCGGCGCGGAAACCCCCGGTTGGCTCGATTCCTGCCGGAATTTGCATCCATCCCGAGAAACGAGAGAATTTGCAAGGAGTTTGATTATATATAGGTTTCTATAGTGCAATCCTTTGTGCGCCTCATGGGCATGTCAACTGGGGAGAAGAGATTTGCTGAAATTTGCCATCCTTGAGCTGCTCAGACGAAAACCATTGACCGGCTATGACATCAAGAAGCGGTTTGAAAAATCCCTGGCCTTATGCTGGCACGCGGAGCACAGCCAGATCTATCCCGAGCTGAAGAAGTTGGAAGAGGGGGGACTCGTCAAATCCCGTCAGGAGATTCAGACTTCCCGGCCCAACAAGCGGGTGTTCGAGATCACGGAAAGAGGGGTCGAAGAGCTTCGCAACTGGCAGGAGACTCCGCCGGGTCCGCTCAAGGTCAAAGACGAGCTTGTCTTGCGGCTGTTCGCCGTGGACATGATGGACGCCGGAGACGCCGTGGCCGTCCTTGTGGAAGCCCGGAGGTTGCACAAGGAACGCCTGGACGCTTACCGGGAAATTTTGGAGAGATTGGAGAGGGATTACGGACACCTGCCGGATTCAGAGTATCCCTCCCTGTTCGGACCGTACATCTGCCTGTGGCAGGGGATCAAGTGCGAACAGGCTTATGTGGACTGGTGCGATTGGGCTGAAAGAGAATATGGGAAATGGCGCCAATCGGGCGAGCGTGCCAGAGAGGCGGAAAGGGTGGACCTGTACGCCTCGGGCGCGTAACCCACTGGTCCCGCGGGCGGGAACCCGCCCTGACCTTGCGGAACGTACTGGGAGCGCGCGCTCTCAAGGGGGATTGTACAGGTGGAATACCAGGGAAAGGTCTTATTCTGCGACTTGACGACCGGCGAGCTCCAACGGGAAGAAATTCCCGAGACCCTGATCCGGAAATTTCTCGGCGGCCGGGGAATCAACGTCTATTACCTCTACAAGATGCTTGCCCCCGACACCGATCCCCTCTCGCCGGAGAATCCCTTAATCATGGGCCTGGGCCTTCTGACCGGAACCAAGGCCCCCAGCTCGGCCCGGTTCAACATCACCGCCAAGTCCCCTGAGTCCCTGATCCTCGGAGACTCAAACATTGGAGGCCACTGGCCCGCCGCCATCCGCGAAGCGGGTTTCCAGTTCCTCATCTTCACCGGGCGGGCGGAAAAGCCCGTCTACCTGCACATCGAAAACGGCCGAGCCGAGCTCAAGGACGCCTCCCACATGTGGGGGCTGAACGTCCACGATTTTCTGGGCCTTCTGGAGCGCGACTTCGGAAAGGGGGCCAAGGCGGGGTTCATCACCCGGGCGGGGGAGCGGCGGGTCCGCATGGCGGGCATCATGGGCGGCAAGAAGGCCATCGCCGCCCGAGGCGGCCTGGGGGCCGTGATGGGCTCCAAAAACCTCAAGGCCGTGGTCGCCACCGGCCGAGGAGGCGTTGATTATTACGATGAGGAGGCGACGGGCAAGCACCGCAAGGAGCAAAACGCTTACCTCCTCCAGGCCAAGGTCATCGGCGTCCTGGGCAAGTACGGGACGCCCCTCCTTTACCGCCCCAGCAACATCCTGGGCGCCATGCGGACGAAGAACAGCCAGCTCAACGCCTGGGACGACACCCTGGTGGCGGAGGAGATCGACAAGCACGTCACCAAGATGGCCTCCTGCTTCAACTGTGTGGTCCACTGCCGGGCCCGCAACTCCGTGGATGACGGCAAGGGACACAAGGGTGGAGAAGGGCCTGAGTACTCCAGCATCGGGACGTTGGGGTCTAACCTGGGGGTTTCCGGGACGGAGAACGTGATCCGGCTCTCCAACCTATGCAACGAGTTGGGCCTGGATACTTCCTCTGCCGGATCGATCATCGCCTGGGCCATCGAGCTGTTTGAGAAGGGAATCGTTACTCGGGAATTGACCTGCGGGCGGGATCTCCGCTTCGGTGACTACGACCTGATCGTGGACCTGCTCAATGACATCTCCGAGCGCCGCGGCTTCGGCGACATCCTGGCCGAGAGCACGCAGGCCTGGAAGGCCTTCGGGGAGGAGTCGAAGGACTACTTGATCGCCTCCAAGGGGCTGACGCAAACCGATCCCCACGATCCCCGCATCCTGAAAGGGTTCGCCCTGGGGCTGGCCGTGTCCTCTCGGGGAATGGACCATTTGCGCAACCGGCCGACGCTGGAGATCTTCCGGCTCCCCAAAGAGGTGACGACCAAACTCTACGGCCAGGAAGTGGACCCCGACTTCACGCGTTACGAAACCCGCGAGATCCCCGTCGCCTGGAGCGATGACATCTACGCCGTGAACGACGCCGTCGGCTCCTGCCGGTTCGTGACCCACGGCTTCAACAGCCCCCGGATGTTCGACTATGAGCACTACGTGCAGATGATCCGCGACGTGACGGGGCTGGAGTTCACGGAGGAGGAGCTGAGGGAAATCGGCCGGCGGATCATCGACCTGGAGCGTTTCATCAACATGCGCGAGGGCATCACCCGCGACGACGACACGCTGCCCAAGAAATACTTCGACGAAGGCCTGCCGCTCAAGGAATACAAGGGCCACCGCATCGACCGGGAAGAGTTCGAGAAGATGAAGACGCGGTACTATCGGCTTCGAGGGTGGAGCGATGAGGGGGTCCCGCCGGATTCCCGAAAGGAAGAATTCGAGGAGCTGCTGGCCGCCGTTTGAGGGCGGAGCAGCGAGATTCAGATAAAGACATGTTTTCCCAGGGG
>JBHIBA010000420.1:0-3493 GCA_046758845.1 Nitrospinota bacterium | reverse complement strand
ATCGCGGCTACAACGGAGGAAGGCAGGGGTCATTCAGCAAACTGACCCACTACCAATTCTCCAACTGCCTTGTCATAGCTTCCACAATGCCTTATAACCTAAGGCCATCCGTAATGACGTTTGTGGGTTCCGCAGGCTCAATGTTTGTCGCGGCCAGTGGTCGGGCACGCAAGAGCCTGTTCGTGCGCAAAAGGGGAGGAAGAAGATGGCCAAGATCCTGATCGGCAAAGGGACGGTGATCACCATGGACCCCAAGCGGCGGATCATCCGGAACGGGGGCGTCCTCGTGGAGAACGACCGCATCGCCTGGGTGGGGAAGTGGACCAATCTCGGCGCGGCGGCGGCCAAAGGGGCCCGGAGGATCGATGCCTCCGGCAAGATCATCATGCCCGGCCTCATCGACTCCCACGTCCACAACGTCCAGTCCCTGGCCCGCGGGATCGCCGACGAAATCGACCTCATCGGGTGGATGCACGAGCGCATTTTCCCCTACGAGGCGGCCATGACCAAAGAAGACACGTACTGGAGCGCGATGATGACCTGTGTGGAGATGGTCCGCACGGGGACCACCTGCGTCGCCGACCCCGGCAGCTACCTGATGGACAGCGTGGGCCGCGCCTGGGAGGAATTCGGCATGCGGGGCATTCTTTGCTGGGCGGGGGCCGACCAGTGGAGCAACGACCGTGCGCTTCCCAAGGGGTTTCGCGGGAAGCTCTCCACGGAGGAAACGATGCGGGAGGAAGAGGCCCTCGTCGAGCGGTGGCACGGGAAGGCCCAGGGGAGAATCCGGGTGTCTGCCGGCGTCCGCGTCGAACCCAACGCCTCGGACAAGCTGCTCCAGCGCTGCGACGAGCTGGCCAAGAAGAAAGACCTCATCGTCCAGTTCCACGCCTGCGTGAACCAGCACCAGGTCAACTGGGTGAGGCGGAAATGGGGGAAGCCGACCATCGAGTGGATGGACTCGCTGGGCGTCCTGAACGACCGCTGGCTCCTGACCCACATGGCGGCCCTCACCGACCACGACGTGGCACTGGTCAGGGCAAGGGGCACCAACGTGTGCCACAACCCCGGGGCCACCCTGCACGGCGCTTACGCGGCCATCTCCCGCGGCAAGTTCCCGGAGATGATCGACAAGGGCGTTACGGTCGTGCTGGGGTGCGACAGCACGGCGGCCAACAACAGCCTCGACATGTTCCGGGCGATGTACCAGATGGCCACCTCCCACAAGGAGGCCCGTGTGATCCCGGACCTCATATCCCCGGAAAAGGCCCTGGAGATGGCGACCATCGACGCGGCCCGGGTCATGCGCTGGGACGATGAGATCGGCTCGCTCGTGAAGGGCAAGAAGGCGGACGTCATCGTCGTGGACTGCTCCAAGACGAACTGGACCCCCAATTACGAGTTCGCCCTGGCGCCGAATCTGGTCTATTCGGGGGACGGCCACGACGTCGAAACCGTCATCATCGACGGGCGGGTCGTCTACAAAGACCGCAAGTTCACGAAAGTGGACGAGGCGGAGGTCAACCGGCGAGCCCAGAAGGCGGGCGAGCGGATCATGAAGCGGCTCCCCTACCGGCTCAAGCCCCGCTGGCCTTTCGTGTGAGCGTGGATTGACGATGTGAGGCCTGAAATCTTGGGATCGGGCGCGGAATTTTCCGTTTACTGAAGGGCTATACCGGGGAGCTTGCAAGACGCCCGAGTGACGTTCCTTATCCCGCGCATATAGGACTCCTCAGTCGATTTCAATACCAATAGAAACTTAAATTTTGATTGTCCCTAGCGCTAGAAATTCAACGCCCTCGCCAAGGCGATAGTGGACCACCCCCTGATCTCCAGCTCCCACGGCCAACGGGGCGGGTCAAAGTTGCGTGATGCGTTTTCCGAACTGGAACAATCGGCGCTCATCGCGCATCGGCTTGATCTCCTCATGGTCGATGACCAAGCGACTTTTCTCACGGTCCACCGCGATTATGACACCGATTCCCTCGTAAAATTGTCTCCTAGCACCCACCTTCGCCGGCTTCACCGCTAACCCGCCAGAGTCTGCACGATCTTCTTCGTGATCTCATCCTGTCGGGCAAAAACGTCTTTCATCTCACGGTCGAATCGGTCCGCCCACAAGTGATGCCCAGTGATTGCATTCACCGGCTGCGCCGTAATCCGCACCACTATCGCCCCTCTTTCGTACACCACCTTCCAGGACATAGCGAAGCCCCGGCTCCTGGGCTACCCGCTGCACCTTGATCGGCTTTCCCTTATTGCTGAAGACCCAATTGCGGGAGATGACAATCATATCCCCTAAATTGAAAAGGTCCGTAATTATGTCTTCTCATATCCCGCCAGCGACGTGTTCCTGCTCGCGGTCCTCACTCATGCTAACAAAGGGCAGAACAGCGATAGAGGGTTTCTCAGGCAACTTCACCGCAGCTGCCACCCCCCGGCCCGGCGGCGGGGCGATATTCACCCCCTGCCCCGATGGGCGGAGAGACTATTTCCAGATGGCCAGTGCTCCTACCCCTAAACAGATATTTCCGGTTTGTAGAGGTTAGATTTAAACCGCCTTCAACAAAAAACCACACTGAGCACATGGTAATCTTAAATTCCGCGAAACAGAAATAGGCTCTAGAGGGCCATCAAATATTATGACACCACTATAAATAATCCATCTCATATATTGTGCGAGAAGTCGGAGGACTGGCTTTATGGCGGAAAAGAAAGAAGGATCTTGGGAATTCCCTTGTAATTCCATTTCAGAATTTCGCAATGACATAGGAAGTTTGGGCCAGACCCTGAGCCAGATCCATTCTAATAGACTCCGAAAAAAATTATAATCATACCGTTGTACCTTTAACGTCGAAAATCCTTCAGAATGAAATGTTGCCTGCCATGCCTGAATGTCCTTTGGGAAGAAAGTAACACCCTGATCCCGGACATGCTCAAGAATTATTGCATATCCTCCGAGCTTGAGAACTTGTCTAAGTTTACGAATTGTCATTGCTTGCTCTTCAGGGGGAAAATGCTGAATGACTTCTACGGAGGAAATCAAATCGAAAGGCTGTTCAGTGTGAAAAGTTTCGATAGATTGATTGAGGTAATTGATGTCTGGAGAAAGATTTCTCGCGAGCTTGATCACTTGGTCTCTGATGTCGATGCCCGTAGCAGAATAACCGTGCTCCTTCAAATATCTACTCCACCGGCCAGTTCCACAACCCACATCCAGTGCCGTGCCGTTTCTTGCATGGAAGGGGATGGACCCGAATAAGCTATCATAGACCCTCTTTTGCCAGCGCGCGTTGTACTTGTTCACCCAAAGGGGCACGCGGGGATTACAGATATATTGCAGAGCTTCCGGATCCGCGGAATCTCCTAATTGGCTCTCGCTCCAGGTGGAAGTGCGCCAGTATCTCTCCATTTCTTGCATTGTATATTTTCTCATATGCTTATGGTCCCCTGGCGATTAGCAAACGCACGATTGAAGTGGGAAAAACGCAAG
>JBHIBA010000419.1:0-3493 GCA_046758845.1 Nitrospinota bacterium | reverse complement strand
TCGTCGCCCCGAAGAAGGCGGCCGTAAACCCCACCAGTAATGCGGTCCGAGACCCGTAAATAATCCGGCTCAGGATATCCCGACCATAGGCGTCCGTTCCCAGCCAGAAGGTCCCATTCGGCGGTTGCATCATCAGGCGATACTGGGTTCGCAGCGGATCATAGGGGGCAAGGTAATCCGCCCCGATGGCCACCAGGACCATGATGACAACGACCGCCGCGCCACACGCACCCAGGGGCTTCCGTCGCGCGAACCGGATGACCGCCTGAACCCATCCGGGCAGGCCGATCATGGCCCACCGGTCAATCGCTGCCGCGGTGTCTGCAGGGGCCTGACTCGCTACCACTCTTGTTCCTCGCTACCGATACCGGATCCGGGGATCCAGCCAGGCGTACAGGATGTCTATCACAAAGTTTACCAGGACAAACGTCACAGCGACGAGGAGCACCAACGTCTGGGTCATCGTGTAATCCCGCTGGGCAATGGACTCGACAAACAGCTTGCCGAGTCCGTTCAGATTGAAGACCTGCTCCGTGACTACGAGCCCCCCGATCAAAAAGGCAAACTCGAGACCGATCACTGTGATGACCGGCAGCATGGCGTTCTTCATCGCGTGCCGGACGATGACCACTTTTTCCCACAACCCCTTGGCGCGGGCCGTCCGCACGTAGTCCTCCCGTAACACTTCCAGGGTAGAGGACCGCATCATGCGGGTGGAGACGGCGGAATACCGGTACCCGACTGCGGCAGCGGGCCAGACCATTTGGGAAAGATTCTCCCAGGGATCGACCCAGATCGGGGTAAAAAACATCGGCGGAACCCACTGAAAGTAGATCAGCAGGAAGAGGATGATGAGAATGCCCAGCCAGAAGGAGGGCATGGAAAGACCGGCGATGCTGAAGACCCGGACGACATAATCTACCCAGGTATCCTGTTTCAGGGCCGCGAGCGTCCCCAACGGGATGGCGATGAGGATCGCCACCATCGTCGCCAGAATCGCGATCTCCAGGCTGAGCTGGATCCGGATGCCTATCTCGTGGGAGATGGGCCGACCCGTCCACATGGATGTCCCGAAATCCAGCCGCACAATCCCCCCTATCCATGTTGCAAACTGCTGCCAGACGGGCTTGTCCAGGCCGAGCCGTGCCCGCTCCGCGGCCAGGACCTCTTCCGTGACGAAGCCCCCTTCGCTCGTGAGCTTCAGCTCGACGATGTCGCCCGGAATCACCCGCATCAGGAGAAAGACGAAGACCGCGACCCCGAGCAGGGTCGGAATCATCAAGAAGAGTCGCTTGATGATGTATCCGGACATCGCCTGTCAAAAATAAGGTGGCCCGCCGTCGCTAGCTACGCGGCGGGCCACCCCCTTGAGTTGCGCTGAAGGGCTACTTCTCAGCCAGCCAGACGTCCCGCAAATCCTGATTCAGGTAGTGGCTGGGGAGCTGCTTCCAGCCCTTCACCTTGGCCCAGTGCGGATTGATCTTGTACCACCAGAGGGTAGGGAAGGTATAGACCTTCTCATCCAGCACTCGCTTCTCAAAGGTCCGGATCAGCTTTCGTCGCTCTTTTTTAGTAGTGGCGCGCCCTTGCTTCTCGTAGAGCTCATCCAAGACCGGGTCGACGAACCGCGAGTAGTTGGCGCCGCTCTTCCCCTTGGAGAGGAACTTGAAGAGCTGGAGATCCGGCTCGTCCATAAAGCCGCACTCCCAGTCCATGATGGTCTGGAAGTTCCCCTTTTTCCGATCGGAGAAGAATGGCCCCTTCTCCTCGACCCTATGCGTGACGTTGAGCCCGATCTGGCGCCACTGGTCGACAGCCCAGATCCCCAGAGGCTCGTACGGCATCGGCAGGTCGCGATTCTTGAAGGTGAATTTGTAGCCGTCGGGGATCCCGGCCTCCTTGAGGAGGCGGCGGGCCTCTTTACGCGCAGCCTTGATGTCCTTGCCGTAGCCGGCGAGCTTCGTCAACTCCGCTTCCGTCGCGGCAAATTCGGAGCCGGGACGCAGGAGGCCCCCCACCGGCTTCAGGATGGCGATCCTGGACAAGTGCTCTGAGGCCTCCCAACGGTCGAGGGCCAACGTCAGGGCCTTCCGGACCCGCACGTCATTGAAGGGGGGCTTTTCGTTGTTGATCGCGACACTGAGATAGCAGATCCAGGGGCCCTCCTGGACCCGGATCTTGGGCCCAAGCGCCTTGACCAGGTCGTCGCGGCCGGCGGGAGAGAACCCCCGGAACTCGATGAGGGCACGCCCACCACGGATCGCGGCCACCCGGGCCGAGGTCGACTTTATAAAGATGGCCCTGTATCCATCCAGGTAGGGCCGACCCTTCATGAAGTAGTCTTTGTTCTTTTTGCCGATCCAGTGAGAGCCGGGGACGTACTCCGCGAACGTGAAGGGACCGGTCCCCATGATGTTCTTCTCATACCAGTGGGGGTCCTTGGCGAGGATGTCCGCCTTGTAGATGAAGTTCCAGGGGGAGGCGAGATTGGCCAAAAAGGAGGCGGATGGCCACTTCAGGCGAAACACGACCGTACGGTCGTTCGGCGCCTCGACCGACTTCACCATGGCATAGGACCCCTTGCGGGCGCTCACGACCCCTTTGGGGGGGAAGATGATCTTGTCGTAGGTCGCCTTGACGTCGCGGGCCGTCAGCGTCGAGCCGTCATGGAACTTGATCCCCTTCCGGATCTTGAAGGTGTACGTCTTCCCGTCTTTGGAGACTTTCCAGCTCTTCGCCACGTCGCCGACGACCTTTGGATACTTCCACTGGTCGAACTTGAGCAGGGTGCTGTAGTGGGGGGCTACCGGGTGGATCAAGGCAAAGGTGTTTTCCCGATGGCCATCGAAGGAGGGGGGGTCCTTCGGCACCGCGAAGGTCAGGGTCCCCCCGTACTTGGGCTTCTCCGCCGCCATCGCCGCCGGAGCCATCACGAGGGCGAGCAGGATCACGCCCGCGGATACAGCAGCGACAGACCGGGTTAAGCGGGGAAACTTTTTCACTTTCATGCTTCACCTCCTTGCCATTTGTAAAACGCAGTTCCCTCTAAGAACGCAAGATCACGGACATCGTACACTTTGCGCTTATCCCGCGCAGGCCCACGGGATCGACAACTAAACGTATAGAGTCTCCTCTATTCTGTCAAGAGGAAACCCCCGACCCCTGACTCTGCAGGCGTCCCGTTGCCAAACGGCGTTCCTACAGGCATGCGGCACCGGTGGCATCTATCAAACGCCCTGAATTGGCCGCGTGCTCCCCGGTCCAAAGCCGCTAGCTATCTTCTATTTCCCGCAAGGACTGCCCAGCCTCCGGAGTCCGCGGGCCGGGATCTCGGAAAAGACCCCTAGGCCTCCCTCACCCACGGCCCATCTATCGACCCTCGGGTCGGTCTGGATCCAGTTCGGAGAAGTAGGCGGTCCGCTCCACGACCTCCTCCAGGTCATCGGCCACCATCCGGTGGGTCGCCAGGGGGACCCGACCCCGGTAGGCGGCC
>JBHIBA010000418.1:0-3509 GCA_046758845.1 Nitrospinota bacterium | reverse complement strand
AAAAGCGCCCCCCACAAAAAAGCCGGCACGCCAGTGCCCAAAAAGCGCCCCCCGCGCAAAACACCGGTAGGAGTTTCCCGACGATGAGCGAGTTGCTGTTCGGCACGGCTGGCATCCCCGAGAGCACGAAGGGGAAAGGAACGGTCGACGGCGTGAGACGGATCCGGGAGTTGGGCCTGGACTGCATGGAGGTGGAGTTCGTCCAGGGCGTCCGGATGAAGGAAGAGATGGCCAGGCGGGTCGGGGAGGCGGCGCGGGAGGTGGATGTGGCCCTCTCCGTCCACGGCCCGTACTGGATCAACCTGAACTCCCAGGAGCCGGAGAAGGTCGAGGCCAGCCGGCAGCGCATCCTGAATTCGGCGCGCATCGGCCATTTCTTCGGCGCCCGCGGGGTGGCCTTCCACGCGGCGTTTTACATGGGAGCGGCTTCCAAGGCGATCTATCCGATTGTCAAAAAGCACCTGCGCGAGCTGGCCTCCCAGCTCCGCAAAGAGAAGGTCAACGTGTCTTTGGACCCCGAGACCACCGGGAAGGGCGCCCAGTTCGGCTCCCTCGACGAGGTGTTGCGTCTATCCAAAGGGATCAAGGGGGTCCGCCCGTGCATTGATTTCGCTCACATCTACGCCCGAAGCGTCGGCGAATACAATTCCTACCGGGAGTTCGCGGAGATCATGGAAACCGTTCGGAGCCAACTGGGCGACGCCGCCGTGAAGGACCTTCACATCCACCTCTCGGGCATCGAGTACGGCCCCAAGGGCGAGAAGAACCACCTCATTCTGAAAGAGACGCTTTTCGATTACGTGAGCGTCCTGAAGGCGCTGAAGGATTTCAAAGCGGGCGGACTTCTCATCTGCGAGAGTCCGATCCTGGAGCACGACGCGCTGATCATGCAAAAGACCTACCGGGACCTCTAGCCCCGAGACCTTGACCAGCCAACGAACCTGCGAAGGGAATCGGCAGGGTTGGCAGAGAGGCAGAGATGAGGGCGGCTGACTTGTTCGTGAAATGCCTGGAGGCGGAGGGGGTCCGCTACGTCTTCGGCCTGCCCGGAGAGGAGATCCTCGACCTGGTGGACGCCCTGTGCGCCTCCGAGCACATCCGCTTCGTCACGACGCGGCACGAGCAGGGCGCCGCCTTCATGGCCGACGTGTACGGAAGGCTCACGGGAAAGGCAGGCGTCTGCCTCTCCACGCTGGGTCCCGGCGCGACGAACCTCATCACCGGCGTGGCCGACGCCAACCTGGACCGCGCCCCCCTGGTCGCCATCACCGGACAGGCCGGCCTCGACCGCACCCACAAGGAGTCCCACCAGTACATCGACATCGTGGACCACTTCCGCGCCGTCACCAAGTGGAACGTCCGGGTGCAAAGGGCCTCCGTCATCCCCGAGGTGGTCCGAAAGGCCTTCAAGCTGGCCCAGGCAGAGAAGCCGGGCGCGTGCCACATCGAGCTCCCGGAGGACATTGCGGAGGAAGAGGCCGAAGGGCTTCCCGCGCCGCCCAGCCCTCCGGTCCTTCACGCCCCGGAGGAGGGGGTCCTACAAGAGGCGGCCCGGCGGATCGCCGAAGCCCGCCGCCCCATTATCCTGGCCGGAAACGGGGTCATTCGCACCGGGGCTTCGCCCGCCCTCAGGGCCTTTGTCGAGACCGCCCGCATCCCCGTGGCGACGACGTTTATGGGAAAGGGAGCGGTGTCCTCCCTGAGCCCATACAGCCTCCAGGCCATCGGTCTTCAGATGAACGACTACGTCTCGGTCGGTTTCGACCAGGCGGATCTGGTCATCGCCGTGGGCTACGACCTCGCCGAGTACGCCCCGAAGCTCTGGAATCCGGCCGGGGACAAAGGGATCATCCACATCGACTCGACCGAGGCAGAGGTGGACCGGGAATACTGCTGCTCCTTGGAGCTCGTGGGCGACATGCGGGCGACGCTCGACGCCCTGCGGTCCCGGGTCCAAGCCCGAGGGGAGACGAGCTTCCACGGCACGCTGCGAGACATCATCCGGCAGGAGCTCGAAGAAAAGGCGTCCTCCGACGAGTTCCCGATGGTGCCGCAGCGGATCCTGCACGACCTGCGGGGGCTGTTGGGGCCCGAGGACATCCTGATCTCCGACGTGGGGGCGCACAAGATGTGGGTGGCCCGCCTCTACCGGGCCTATGAGCCGGGAACCGTCATCATCTCCAACGGGTTCGCCTCCATGGGCATCGCTCTCCCCGGGGCCATCGCCGCCGGCCTCGTCCACCCCGAGCGCAAGGTGGCGGCCGTCTGCGGGGACGGCGGTTTTTTGATGAACGTCCAGGAGCTGGAAACCGCCAAGCGGCTGGGGGTGAAATTCGTCGTCCTGATCTGGACGGACGGGTCCTACGGCCTCATCGACTGGAAACAGAGAAACCGCTTCTCACGCGCGGCGGGCGTGGAGTTCGGCAACCCCGACTGGGTGAAGCTGGCCGAGTCGTTCGGGCTTCGGGGCTACCGGCCCAGCGACGCCTCGGAGCTCCTTCCCTGCCTTCAAGCGGCCTTCGAGGGAGACGGGCCGGCTATCGTGGACGTGGCCGTGGACTATCGCGAAAACCTGAGGCTGACAGACCGGCTCGGTAGCCTGGTGTGTCCCATCTAGTACTCCCGGCCGGAATTACGGTGACGTATTGCGATGTCCCCCGGCTCAGGCAACGCGTTGATCCACAGGGCACTCTTGCACAAGAGGCGTAGCCGCGATTTGAGCGCAGCGGAAATCGCGGCGTGTGAATCCACCCCGATCTCCGCTACGGGCTGTGCCCGCGGGGTCTGCGACCCCTCGCTCAGATCGGGGCTACGACCTTAAAATTTGTATGCGAATTTCTGAACAGGAGCACTAGGAGGTTTGAGCGCTGAAAGGGAAGCGCAAAATCGGGAACCCATCGGAAGTCCCCGCACGGGTCGTGAACAGGTTCAGAAGCATATGGGACGTTCCCTCCGGAATAAGAGAAAATCCCGGGGGGACCTTTTTGGGCACTTGCGTGCTTGCTGAATCACCTATCGGGAGGTGTGCGCCAAAGACGCCCGGTCTAAGCGCACATACCTCCAACCGCAGTCCGGCCGGCACGCCAGTGCCCAAAAAGCGCCCCCCGCAAAGAAGTTTCCTCTCAAATCTCCCTCGCGCCGGTGGGCGGGCTCACCGTCCGTGTCTCATATGTCTTGAACCAGTACAGGCCGTTGACAGGGCGTCCAACGCGTCCCTATATTGGACGGAACCGGTTTCGGCTTCGGGGTTGCCGGGCGTTATTTAGAAAATACAGAGACCGGTGGGGAATTTGGCGGCTTCTCTCACACCCCATCGAATTCTGAGAATTCTGAAAAGGACGAGAGGATGGAAGAATTCGATGTTGTCATCGTAGGGGGCGGACCGGCCGGCCTTTGCGCCGGGCTGTACGCGGGCCGGGCTAAGCTGAAAACGGTTGTGTTGGAAAAGGGTGTCCCGGGGGGGCAAATCGTCAATACCGGAATGGTGGAAGATTATCCCGGCTTCGAAG
>JBHIBA010000417.1:0-3526 GCA_046758845.1 Nitrospinota bacterium | reverse complement strand
CTGGTTAAGCACCTATCGGAAGGTGTGCGCCAAAGACGCCCGGCTTAAGCGCACGTACCTCCAACCGCAGTCCGGCCGGCACGCAAGTGCCCAAAAAGGTCCCCCTGGGATTTTCTCTTATTCCAGAGGGAACGTCCCATATGCTTCTGAACCTGTTGCAGGGCATGCCTTGACGTAAAGGTTAGAGCGCTCCTATTGTCAGAAGAGCGAAAGAGATGTCTTTCGACTGGGACAATTTTCTTACAGCCCCAACAGCTCTCTCGCGTTTCCGCTAAAGATGGACTCTTCATCCTCTTCGGGGAGTGAGAGTTGGGTCACGCACGAGATAGCCTTCCGGGCGAAATCCCTTCCCTCCTCCGGGCCGAAAGGATAATCGGTTCCCAGAAGGATCCTGGCCGGCCCAAATAGGCTGTGGGCGCAATACACCGCGGCCGAGGGTACGGGCCCGGCCGTCTCATAGTACATGGCCTTGTAATATTCAAGGAAGGGACGCTCCATTCGCCCGAAGCGGGCAGCTTCACCGATTCGCTCAAGCAGATAGTGGGTGCTCCCACCCAGGTGAGAGAGGATGAGACGCATGTCCGGGAAACGGTCGAGGACGCCGTTCAGGATGAGCCGGCTGATAGCGAAGGTGGTCTCTGCGGGCCAACCGACCCAAAGGTCGAGCTGGAACTCGTTGTACCGCTCGGGTCCCATGGGATCGATGGGATGGAAGAGAATGGGGAGCTTGCGCCCGTTCAGCTCTTCGAAAAGGGGATGGTATTTTTCTCCGTCGATGGGTTCCCCCCGGACGTTCGAGCCCAAGATTACCCCCCTCATCCCGAGTTGGTCCACTGCCCGGCGGACCTCCTGCACCGAGTCATCGACGCTCACCAGCGGGAGGGCGGCCAAGGCGGCGAATTTTTCCGGAAATCGGCGGCAAACCTCTGCAATTCCGTCGTTGCCCGCCTGGATGATGCCCCGCATGGCGTCCCGGTCGGGCACATACGCCGTCAGGACGAGGGAGAGCACCTGAAGGTCTATGCCCACCTCTTCCAACAGCGCGAGGTGCTCATCTACGTTCCAGGGACGGAAGTCCAAGTCGATAGAGGGGACGAGCCCGGATTCGACCAACGGCTTGTACTCCTTGACGAATGACTCCGGGAATGCGTGGGCATGAATATCGATTTTCAAATTCGCTCTCCTCCCGAGTCTCCCGCTTCTTCTCTGCGCCCGTTTTCCGAGAAGAACCATTGCAGCTGGATGGAAACGAAGATGGCGATGGCCGTGACGGAGAAGGGCGGCCCAAAGAATCCCTTCTTCTCACCGGGTTCAGAGAATCATAGACCTCACGACGCGTCCCCTGAACCATCCTCAGAGGAGAATGACAGATGCGCGACCCCCGGATCTACAACACTTGGAGCGAGGACGAGATTCAGCTCTACCTGACTGAGCACCACATCGGCCGTCTCGGAACGATTGATGAGAATGGTTTCCCCCACGTTGTCCCCATGTGGTACGTTCTCCTCGACGGACTCCTGTACTTTTCTACGCGCGTTCCCCGCAAGAAGATCGGCAACCTACGGAAGAACCCAAACATCTCCTTCACCGTAGATTCCGGTGAGAGTTTTGGTGACTACCGAGGAGTTCTGGTTCAGGGGCGTGCGGAGATCGTTGAGGACCCGGAAATCCACCACCGATACAACATCGCTTTCGCGCACCGCCACCTTGGGTCCGAGGACCACCCTTACGCTCGTCTTCTGAGCACCCACAAACGTAGGATATTTCGCCTGGCCGTCGTCCACTTGTTGACGTGGGACTACCGGGGGATGCCCAGGTTAACTGAAAAGGGCGACAGGCCTAGATCCTAAAGAGGAGGAGCCGGGGAAAGATCCTCCCGCCCTTTTCGAGCTTCTCCCCCTATTTCGACCGTCCGAAAGGCCGAGCCGATGGCTCCATCGGTTCCAAGAGCGGTCGCCCCGATGATTGGGAGTGCATTCTCAGCCGACCACCCCGATGAGGTCGATCTCCACGAGGGCGTCCTTGACCAGAAGGCCCGTCGTCCCAATGGTTGTCCGGGCGGGGGGGGTCTTGAAGTGTTCCTTCCAGACCTCATCGAAGCTGTTGAAGTTGTTGAGATCGGTCAAGAAGACCTGGGCTTTGATCACGTTGTCAAGCGACGTTCCCGCCGCCTCGAAGGTCTTCGCCAGGTTTTTCAGGATGTAATCGGCCTGCCGCTTGATGTCCGATCCGTAGTAGGGGAACGCGGGGTCAACCCTGGCTTCGGTCGGGACGCCCGTTTTGAAATCAGAGGCGAGCTGTCCGGCGGCGAAGACGAAATCGCCCACCCTGAAGGCCTCGGTGTAATTGGCCAGCGGCTGAGGGACAGACGACTTGATCGCCACCCGTTTCAGCCCCCGCCGGGGGACGTAGGCGATGAGGTCGATCTCCACGAGGGTGTCCCTGACCAAAAGGCCCGTCGTCCCAATCGTTGTCCGGGCGGGTGGCGTCTTGAAGTGTTCCTTCCAGACCTCATCGAAGCCGTTGAAGTTGTTGAGATCGGTCAAGAAGACCTGGGCTTTGATCACGTTGTCGAGCGACGTTCCCGCCGCCTCGAAGGTCATCGCCAAGTTTTTCAGGATGTAATCGGTCTGCCGCTCGATGTCGGATCCGTAGTAGGGGAACGCGGGGTCAACCCTGGCTTCGGTCGGGACGCTCGTTTTGAAATCAGAGGCGAGTTGCCCGGCGGCGAAGACGAAGTCCCCAATCTGAAAGGCTTCGGTGTAAACGGCCAGCGGCTGCGGCGCACCTGACTTGATGGCTTTCGGTTTCAGGCCCTTTCTTGGGACATAGGCGATGAGGTCGATCTCGACAAAGGTGTCCTTGACCAAAAGCCCCGTCGTCCCGATGGTCGTCCGGGGAGGCGGAGTCTTGAAGTACGTCTTCCATACCTCGTCAAAGCCGTTGAAGAGGTTGAGGTCCGTCAGGAAGACCTGCGCCTTGATGACGTTGTCCAGGGAGGTCCCCCCCGCCTTGAAGGTTTTGCTCAGGTTTTTCAGGATGTAGTCGGTCTGACGCTTGATGTCGGACCCGTAGTAGGGAAAGGCGGGGTCCACCTTCGCTTCCGGCGGAATGCCCGTTTTGTAGTCGCTGGCGAGCTGTCCGGCGGCGAACACGAAGTCCCCCACACGGAAGCCCTCCGAATAGTTGGCGAGCGGCTGCGGCGCACCTGACTTGATGACTCTCGGTTTCATGAAAATCCTCCCGGAATATGGACAAACGGTCTTGTCAAACTTCCTCCACCCACGGCAATAAGGCGGGCTCGGCCAGAAACACTTCGGTCTTGACCACCTGGTCCGGCTCAGTCCCGGCGGCCTGGAGGTTCTTTTGGGGGTTCCCGAGAATGCATTCGGTATGAAGCTCTACGTCTTTCTTGCCTGCGAAGGCAAATCTTGAGCCGGAGGCGACGGGGATGCCCGAATCAAGATCCGTCGCATAGAGGCCGGAGACAAAAAAGAATGAATCCGCCCGAATCGCATGGGGCGCA
>JBHIBA010000416.1:0-3528 GCA_046758845.1 Nitrospinota bacterium | reverse complement strand
CGGTGCGCCAGGGCAAAATCGGGAGCCCAGCCTTCCGGAGGCCCCTCCGGCTTTTGCTCCCCCTGCATATGGCAACTTCCACACGAGAAATACTCCTGCGACGCGAGGATTCGGCCGGCCTCCACCATCTTGGGTCTGAGCTCCTCCACCGGGGGAACGAATTCAAAGGGGACTTCGCGCCCCGCCAGAGCCACGAAGTAGCTTGCGAGCCCCGCCACGTCACTGTCCCTGAGACCGAACGTCGGCATCCGAATCTGCAACCAGGGCCTGATGGGGTGTGGCCGATGCAGAAATGCAAAGAGCCACTTGGCCTGGACCTTGTCCCCCTCACTCAGGGTTCCTTTTCTTAAGACGAGGGGAGGCGGTGCTTCATTCAGTCGCCCCTCATATCGCACCCGGACATCCCCCCCCTTCCCCTCGATAATGTGGCACCCCACGCAGTTAAAGCTCCGGACCAAGCGGCGACCCCTGGCAATGGCCATCCGCTCCGCGGTTTCCTCCTCACGAAACCGGTTGGGAACCTCGGTATCGACGAAGCTCCTCAGGAGGATGCGGAGTGTTTTGACTTCCTCATCGGAGAATCCGAAGTTGGGCATGATCTGAGCAGCACGGTCGGTGGCGTAAATCTGGGGGTTCTTGAGCTTCCAGAAGGTCCAGTCCTCCCAGGTGTGATGGACCTCTACGGCGTCGCCAAAGAAAAGTTGCAGGAGCCGCTTATGGCCGAAATTGCTGATCTCCGGCGCGATCTGCTTCGCGGTCTCAAAGCCCCGGATCTCGTGGCACCCGAAGCAGCCCCTGAGACCGATCAGCCGATGTCCCTCCGATATCTGCACCTTTTTTTTCAGCTCCTCCACGAGGGTCGGCGGTGTCGACCGCCGCTCCCCGCGTGTCATCAGGAAGGCGGTCAAGGCACTCGCCTCCTCGTTGCTCAAACGCAAGTTGGGCATCCGTGTAGTGGGGCGGATGGCCTTGGGGTTTTTCAGCCAGCGAAAGACCCATTCCGGATCTTTGATCTTCATGGCCACGTTGCTGAGATCGGGCGCGAAGTCCCGGCCGATCAGCTTCCCGACCGCAAAGGTCCGGGGCCCCTTCTCCGCGTACACCGCCCGCATGGCGTGACACCCGAGGCAGCCGACTCGTTCAAAGATCTCCTTTCCCGTTTCGGGGGACGCCTGGGGGTTAAAGCGGCCCGTCACGGGCGGATCTGGTGCTGACTGTTTCAAGAGATAGGCGGCGATGGCGGTCGCGTGTTCTTTGGAAAGGCCGAAGTTCGGCATGCGGGTATGCGGGAGATATGATTGGGGTTTCTGGATCCACTGGATCAGCCATGCCGGTTCGACCTTATTGGCGATCCGGGTGAGCTCCGGGCCCACCTTGGGCAGGCCCCTGAAGCCTTCGGCTGGATGGCACCCATGGCATCCCAGAATCTCGAACATCGCTATGCCCTTGGTCAAAGTGGGGGCCAGGTCAATCCACTTCACCTGGGCGTCGTCGCCTCCACCTCTCTTTAGGGCAGTGACGAACTCGGTCCGGTCCTCGTGGCACTTGCGACATGAGGCCTGCACCAGCTTTCCACGCAACAGCGGGAAATCCCACAGGATGTGGGGACTGCCGCCGTATTCCTTGCCAAAGCCATGGGGCGTGTCGGGAATTCGGCCATCTACCAATTTCTCATAATCGAGGGCCGGCCCCTGTCCTTCATGGCAGACCGAGCAGCCGAACCGACTCACGGGGTGTTTGCCGAGGAGGGCCTCGCGGTTCGGGTGGGTCTGAAAAGGCGGAGGGGCGTTTTCGAAGCCGGGTCGGTCTATCCCCAGATGACATGTCTCGCATCGGTCCACCCGAAGGATGAAGACGTCAAATTCATTCTTGTCCAGCCCGTCAACCACTACCTGTTTAAGTTCCAAGGGCCGGTGCCGAACGGCCTCCAGCCGTTCTTCCAGGCGCACACTCTTTGCGGTAATCCCCTTGATCTTGTCCTGCACCTCCTGGATGCGCCGGTCAAACGCCTTCACCCGTTCCTTGGCTTCGTCCAGGGCCTTCTTCTCGGCGTCTGCCCCTGGTTGCAGCGAGCGTTCCCGCTCCTGCAGACGCCTCACCTCCGCCTCCCCGGCGGTGGAATCACTCTGTTCATGTCTCGCCTTATCGAACCAGTAGTAGGCCTCGTCAAGTTCGCTCCGGGTAAATCGGAGTTCCTGGTTGACGTCCCGATATGTCGCCTTCCGTCGCTCGACCTCCTTCACGGCCACCCGATAGTCCGGTCCCTTCTTGGCCTCCTCGGCCCATCGCAACTCCTCTCGAAGTTTCTGGAACTTCGCCTGCACCTCGGGCTGATTCAGTTGCGTCCGGGCTTGCTCGAGTTCTTTCAGGACCAACCCGTATTCGAGTTGTTTGAACTCGGTTTGGTATTTGATCCAGGGCCGACGTGAGACCGATTCATCCCACAGGGCCCACACGGTCGTCCCGACGAGGATCATACTGGAGACGAAGAAAATCATCCGGAGGGATCGTTTTTCGTCGGGGACAAACTCCCGCCGTGGCATAGATCGGTTGCTCCTCGCGTGACGTCGTCAGGGAACGGCTGAATCAGATATTAAACCAGGGGGTCACCCAGATGTACTTGATGTTGAAAGCGATGCGCAAAAACATCTTGATGGGCAATCCCACCATTGTGAGAAACAGGAAAGCGACAATCCCGTACCGGATGGGTCCCAGTTCCTGCAAGGTCGGACTCGTCTTGCTCTTCCAGAACCAGAAGGCCACCGGCAGCACAACGAGGTACAGAATTGTAGCCGTGAGTCCAATGAGTTCTACGCCAAAGATTTTGGGATTCCCCAGATACTTGAAGGGACCCCAGAACGGCAGGTCGACATTCGTCAGGGCGACCACCTTGTGCGGGTCCCACACCTCCCACGGCCAGAAGAGGTTCCATCCCGGACCCCTCAGGAAAACCCCCGTCACGATCAGGCTGGTCCAGAGGACCAGAAACCCGATGAGAAACGTGGTCACCGCAAACTTCCGCTCCCTGAACGTGTAATAGCCGTTCCCCTTCGGATTGATGTCGATATACGGGATGACCATGAGCCCGACGATGATGAGGCTGGGAAGCACCACCCCAGCGATCCACGGGTCGAAGTAAACGAGCATCTCCTGCAGGCCCAGGAAGTACCAGGGGGCCTTAGACGGGTTGGGCGTGTTGGTAGGGTTGGCCGGCTCCTCCATGGGGGCGTTGATGTAGATAGACCACACCATCAGGACAACCATGACGATTACGGAACAAACAAACTCCGACCGCACGAGATAAGGCCAGCAGTGAATCTTATCTTCAAGCGGCTTTATCTTGGCCCTCATTGGTCCGGCCTTGGCTTTCTCGGCCACCGCCGTCCGTCCCGGTACCTCTGCCATCCATCACCCTCCAACATGGGATGCAGGGGGCAATCTCATGCCGTCCCTACACGGGTCCCGAGATTCCACCGTCCTTGCGAATCCGCCAGAAGTGGACGATCATCAGCAGGCTAGCCAGGATGG
>JBHIBA010000415.1:0-3547 GCA_046758845.1 Nitrospinota bacterium | reverse complement strand
CGAGCCAGTTTCAGGCGATAGAGTGCGGCCCTTCAGGGCCGCACTCTATCGCGAAACGAAAGTTTTGCGGGGGGGCGTGGGGGGGCGTGGGGGGGCGCCTTTCAAAAAGCGCCCCCCACGACTAAGCCGGCGCGCAAGTGCCCAAAAAGCTTCCCTTGCACCAAGCGGCGGACGAATCGGCCTACATCCGCCCCAGCCAAACGCCCAGGAAAAAGACGACGACGATGAGGTGGACCTCGATGATCATCCAGCGCCTGCGGCTCTGCCGCATGGACTCCAGGCCCTTCGCGGGAACCGTGATGCCCAGCGCGATGGCGAAAATGACCAGGGCCAGGAGGATCTTGACCCCCAAAATGATGTGATAGAGCGGACCGGGGACTCCAACCGTGAAGACCAGGACGATCATCCAGATGCCGGTTCCCAAGAGAAAGACGATGACTGTCCAAATCATCCAACGAAAACGCCGGCCCACCAGGTCCGTTAAAGTCGCCGCCGCCTGCGAGTCAACCTTCCCAAGAGAAGGCATCAACGCCCAGAGCATAACGACCACCCCGCCAAAAGTGATCCCGGCCGCAGCGACGTGAAGGAACTTGGCCACGATAAAATTCACGGGAATTCCCTCCCTGATAACGGACACCGCGTTACCTAACCTACAGTCTAACAGGCATGGGAAAAAAAGAGAAAGACCCGCCGTTGAGGGACGGCTTTGGAGACGGCGACAGGAATGAATTCGCGGCCGGCAATGGGCCGCGGCAATTGCCGGGGCCGGCCCCGCTTTTTGCATCTAGGCTGAAAATCTCTCCTCGCTGAAATGAAAGCAGCCATCATCCGACGTTGACAGGTTTTCCGCACGGAGCATAAGATTTCTATGGGGCTTCGGACTTTTCGGTGTTCAGGACCCGTTGAGCAATCGACCGGGGGGCGCGGAAACGGCTAGCCTGCGGCCACAGAACCTCAGAGGAGGATGAACCATGACTCGCGAATGGCTGGATACCCTTGCCAAGAAGGTGGACTCCAAACATGCGGCCCTTTTGGTGGTGGACGTTCAGAACGATTTCGCCGCCGAGGGCGGGATGATGGACCGCGAAGGGAACGACCTGACATCGGCGCAGGCCATCGTCCCCCGCTTGGAGCAGTTCATCGAACAGGCCCGCGAGGCCGAAGTCCCGGTCATCTTCATCCGGAACGTCTACAACACCGACGCCAACTGGTATCTCTCGGACGTTTGGCTGGAGCAGGCCGCACGATCGCGCAAGGGCAGCTACGTCATTCACTCCGTGTGCGGGCCCGATTCCTGGGAAGGCGACTTTTACAAGGTCCGGCCCACGGAAAAGGACGTGATCGTCACCAAGCATCGGTTCAGCGCCTTTCAGGACACCGATCTGGATCTGATCCTGCGCAGCCGGGACATCCGGACGCTCATCATGACAGGCATCGCCACCAATGTCTGCGTGGAGAGCACCGCCCGGGACGGCTTCTTCCGGGATTATTACATCGTCTTCACATCGGACTGCACGGCCACTTACTCGAAGGAAGACCACGAGGCGACCTTGAACAACATCGGCCGCTATTTCGGCGTGGCGGTGACGGCCGACGAGGTCGCTGCGTGCTGGAAGACCGCCCGAGTCGGCGCAGAAGCGCGTTAAGAGCGTAGTCCGCCGCCTTCGGCGAAGTGGGGGGGGTAAGCTGCATGCGCGTGCGCCTTGTCATGCGGCCGGGGAGATCTGCGGGGACGGCGGCCCTTCTCGCCGGCTCCCTGGCGGCTTTGGTTGGCTTCCCGGCAGTGGGACTGTCCCACACCGCCGACTCCGGCGTAACAGAGGCGGCCTCCCCCCCAAGTCTTGAGGCTCTCCAGATCCCGGGGGCGCTTTTCGGCGTCCTGCTCATCGGGTGTCTGATCGCCTTCCGGTTTCTCCGCCAGTCGGAATATGTGGAGCGGGTCCGGGGGTTCAGCCGGAACGCCCGCCTTCTCCTGGTGCGGGGACCGTTCGTGGGCATGAGCCTCGGCGTCTGGAACCTCTTGTTCAACCTCTATCTCCTGGCGCTGGGGTTCGAGCCGGCCTTCGTCGCCCAGATGATCGCCGTCAATTGGCTCCTGCACGGCCTGATCGTCATCCCCGCCGGGATGCTTTCGGACCTGTTCGGCCGGCGGGTCACCTTCATGTTCTCCTATGCCGCCAACATCCTGTCGAAAGTCCTCTTGTTGAGCACCTTGAACCCCACGTGGCTCCTGGCCTTCAACGCCTTCAGCGGAGCCACCGAAGGGTTTCACGCCATCGTGGGTCCGCCCTTCCTGACCGAGCAGAGCAAACCGGCGGAACGCGTTCACCTCTTCAGCCTGGACTCCGTGCTGAAGACGGGCTCCAACTTTCTGGGCAATCTGGGCGCGGGTGTGCTGCCCTTGCTGCTGGCCTTCACCGTGGGGATCGGTCCGGGCAGCGGCTGGGCCTTCCGGGGGGCGCTGATCTGCTCGTTGCCTCTCATGGTCGGGGCTTTCGTCCCCATTTACCTGATTCAGGAGGGATGGCAGCGCCTCTCTCTACGCAAGTGGTGGAGCGGCGTCCAGAGCTATCGGCACATCGGCATGTTGGCCCTCACCTCCGGCCTCATGAGCATCGGCTTAGGGGCGACGGCGCCCTTCTTCAACGTCTACTTCGCCTCCAAGCTGCACGCGTCCACTGAAAACATCGGGCTGGTCTTTTCCCTGGGGGCCCTGGCGGTCGCGGCGGCCACCTTGCTCACTCCACTGCTGGTTAAACGGTGGGGCAAGGTGAACACCATCGTCTGGATGAGGATGTCCGGCATCCCCTTCGTTCTCCTGATGGGGATGGCCGAGGACCTCATCTGGGCGGCCGTCTTCTACCTGTTCGTCCTGATCCTGATCGGGTCCATCTTTCCGACACTGGGGATGGTGGACCCGGTTTACCAGCTGTTCCCCATGGAGATCGTCCAGCCCGCGGAGCGGGGGACGACCAACGGCGTCATCCACGCCTTCAAGGAATTCCCGATGTCCATCGGGTCCGCCCTGGCGGGATTTTTCATCGCCAAGAACGTCTGGTTCCCCACCTTCTGGATCGCCGCCATCTGCTATGCGGCCTCCAGCCTCATCTATCTCGCCTACTTCAGGAGGTTGGACGTCCGCGCCCCCGCCCCCGAGCCCCCCGCTGCCGTTGCCCAGCCCGAGGAAATTGCCTAGCCGTCCGCCGCAGAAAAATTTTTTCCTTTCGCTGAATCCTTTTCTCCATTCCCCTGTCTAAAACGGTGAAAGGGCAACGGGCCCCCGAGGGTCGGATGCCCTTTCAGAAAACAACCGGGTGGGCCGTACCCGCAGGTCCCCCGTTAAGTTTGGCCCCACCTGGGGCCTGAAAAGACCCCCTGCCCGGACCGGTGGAACCCCCCCCGTCGCCAGACACCCCCCCCCCCGGTCCGGGTTTCCCCCCCAGCCTCCGTTTTTCCAATTCTCCGGCAGCAGGTCAGTTTGCAACGGATCAGGCCCCGTACGCAGCTTCGCCCACGGCTGTGTCATCATTTGGTGTAGCCCCGATCT
>JBHIBA010000414.1:0-3549 GCA_046758845.1 Nitrospinota bacterium | reverse complement strand
CGGTTGCGGGGAAGGTATTGTAGCTGATCGATGCCTGCCCGCAAACCACAACTTTCGCCGCAAGGGCAGCAAGAGGCCGCTGATTGTAGCTGATCGATGCCTGCCCGCAAACCACAACGTGTAACCGGCCGCGCGCGTCGGTGACCCTTTGCCCCTCCCCCCCCCAAAAAGAGGTGTTGACGGATTCGTTGACAGCCTCGTCCATCGAGGATCGAGAAGGGGCAGGAATCCAGCAGGGCTACGCGCTGGCGTCGGACCCGGGCTTTGGCCTGTCCTTGGATGTCCGGCGGTCCGATTCGGCCAGGCCGAGGCGGCTGTAATAGTCGGCCGGCACGCTGTCGGCATGTTTGTAGATGTGAAGCGTGCAGGAGCCGTCCGGGCGCGACGGGTCGTCGAACACCCAGTGCGGCCGCCCGAACCACTCGATGGGGGCCGCGCCGTTCCAGACCGGACAGTGAGAGCAATATACCGGAAACCGGTCCTGTCCCAACGTCAGGGGCCCGGGCGCTTCAACGAAAGGCAGCGCATCGGGGCCGGAGTAGGCCCCCGCCAGCCGTAGGCGGCCGCCGCTGCCGCATGGCGTCTGCTCGACCGTGAACTTCTCCTCGTCCTCCCGGACCTCAACCGTCCCCATGTGCTGCTTGAGCAGGAAGGCCGTGGCCTGCGCGAACTCGGCGGGGCCGAGGCGCTCCCACTCCTCGAATCCCCGGCGCTGCCCCTCGGCGGCGGCGCGATGGAAGCGGAAAAGCTCGGCGGCCCCGAACCGCTCCAACACGTAGCCGAAGACCTCGGCGATGAAGCGGACCAGCCGGTCGTGGAGCGGGCCGTACTGGTCCCGCTCCTTCCGGTCCAGGAGGGCGCGGGCTTCGTCAGCCTTCCCAGCCCCGATCGCCCGGACGGCCTCCTGCGCCAGGCTCTCTTGTTCGCGGGAGAAAAGGGACTCGGCTTCGCCCAGGAGCCGGGCGGTGAAGGCCAGGTGGCGGTCGAGCCCAGCCCCCGAGGGCGGGCCCAGCGATTCCGCAATGTCCGGGATTGCACGGCGGACGGCGCTCTCCGTATAGGCTTGCGTGAGCAGGGCGAACATCTCGCGTCTGAAGCGGAGGAGGAGGTCCCCAAGCGCGTTTTTCGCCGGCTCTCGACCCGCGGCATCATCGCGGGGAAGTCTTTCCCGGAGAAGCTCCAGAAGGACCCGCACCGTGATGCCGAGCCCTTTGTACATCAAGGCGTATTCCTTCCCGAGGCTCCGGGCCTGGCCGTCTCCCTCTCGGGCGAGTCGAAGCGCGGACTCGAGATCACTCGCGTCCAGCGCAAGGCGGATCCGATCGGAAAGCCGCCGGCCCCACTCGGCTGGAGAAGTTCCCGGCACCTACGCGGCCCCCCCGACGGTCTGCTGCCGGTTCCGAAGCTCAGAGCGCTTGATCTTGCCGGATACGGTCATTGGGAGCTGGTTCACCCATTCAACCTCCCGGGGGCGCTGAAACGGGCCTAAATGGCTCTTGACATGGCGGGTCAGCTCGTCGGCCAGGTCCGCTGAAGGGGCATAGCCCCGCTTGAGCTGGACAAATGCCTTCACGGCCTCTCCCCGCACCGTGTCGGGCACCCCGATGACCGCGCACTGCTCCACCGCGGGATGGCCGAGCAGGCACGCTTCCACCTCGGCCGGTCCGATGCGAAAACCGGCGCTGTTGATCACGTCGTCAGCCCGCCCCTTGTAGTGAATGTACCCCTGTTCGTCCTCGGTCCCGAGGTCGCCCGTGAGGAACCAGTCGCCCCGATAGGCCAGCCCGGTCATCTCAGGGTCGTTCCAGTAGCCCAGCAGAATGACCGGGTCCCCCCGCCTCACCGCTATCATGCCCAGTTCCCCGGCAGAGAGCTCCTGGCCCTTGTCGTCCACGATGGCCGCCTCATGGCCGGGGTAGGGCCTCCCCAGCGGCTCGGGACGGGCCGGGATCAGGGGGTCGTTTTCGCCGATCAGGATGTTCGCCTCGGTTTGCCCGTAGACCTCATTGATCCGCAGGCCAAGCCGCTCACTCGTCCAGCGGAAGATCTCGGGCGTCACCTTCTCGCCGCCGCTGAACACGCACCGGAGCTTCAGGTTGAACCGGCGCGGATCTTCGACCTGCGCCGCCATCTTGCGCAGCGCAGTGGCCGAAAGGAGGGTGTTCGTGACGCCGTAGCGCTCCATCAGCTCGAAGGCCCCGACAGGCTCAAAACGCGCGGCAGAAGCCAGCACCGGCACCCCGTGCGCCAGAGGGCAGAAAAGCCCGACGAGCAGCCCCCCCACCCAGGCCCAGTCGGCGGGACTCCAGTAAAGGTCGCCCGGGCGGAAGAAGTTGTTGGCGTAATCTACGCCGTTGTAGCCGAGAAGATAGCGGTGGGCGTGCAAAGCGCCCTTGGGCGGACCCGTGGTCCCCGAGGTATAGACGAGCAGGGCCGAGTCGTCGGCCCGAGTCTCGACTGCCTCAAAGCCCCCCGATCCCCGAGAGACCAATCCCGAAAAGGTCAGGACCCGCCCGTCCTCAGGCCCCCGGGGTTGGCGGTCGCACAGGACGATGTGGCGGAGGTCCGGAAGTTCCCCCCAGATCTTCAAGACTTTCCCGATGTTCTCGCTGTCCGTCAGGAGGACCCGGGCCCCACTGTCCGCGAGCCGGACGCGGAGGGCATCGGGACCAAAGAGCCGGGAAAGGGGCACGTTGATCGCCCCGGTTTTGAAGATCGCGATGTGCGCCACGCAATGCTCGGGAGTCTGGGGGAGCATCAGGGCGACTCGCGTTCCCGGCCGGATGCCGAGTCCGGTCAGGCCGCAAGCGAGCCGGTCCGACAGACGCTTCAAGTCGTCGAAGGTGTACGTCTCGCTTTGTCCGCCGCCTGCATCCCACAGGAGAGCGCAGCGCCCCGCGCCGTCGGCGTATCGGTCGCAGATATCCAGGGCGATGTTGTACTTTTCGGGAATCTTCCACGCGTGGCGCGCGCGCGCCTCCTCGTAGGACCCGGCGTCTCGAACGGTCTGGTCTGAGAGGAAGTACGCCATACGCCTTGTCCAGGTTCAACCGGCAACGAGTTGGCGGCAACGAGTTGGACGATCAAGGGGCCGGTCGGTTACATAGGCGGCCCTTCAGTCCGGACCGCAGCCCTCACCCTACAATGATCCATGCAGTGTTCGCCATCATCCTGGACCGGATAAGCCGCTTGTACCCACTGACTGTCTAACCGTCTCCAGTGCAATTCGGCGGAGGGGAAAAGGGAGATGCCTTCGTTCTTAGGGGTTGACCGGATAGAAGGGTCGCCGCAAGGGAGGATATCGGGTTATTCCGTTGTGGATGGAGGCCGGGCATCAGCTTGGCCGGTTCGAACCGCTGTCGACATCTCAGGCGGAAGGGGTGGTCATGCATCACAAGGCCATTGGCTCAGGGCATTCATGCGTCAACATGAGAGATGGGAAATCCGGTAGCGGGTCAGTTTGCTGAATGACTCCTGCCTTGCTCCGTTGTAGTCGCGATTTGAGCACATTCGCTTCGCTCCGTGCAGGCTCCGCGGAAATCGCGGCCG
>JBHIBA010000413.1:0-3570 GCA_046758845.1 Nitrospinota bacterium | reverse complement strand
CGGCCCCGCGGGTCATCGACCCGCGTGCCGGGCCGTCAAAAGTTTTCCGGGGGGTCCAGGGGGGCCGGTTTTCAAAAAGGCCCCCCTGAGATATCAGGCTTTCATCCCCATCTAAAGGTTCCCATAAACCGATTCGGAGAGGAGATGGCTTTCGAGGGGTATCCTGAGGCTTTTGTGGACGGTGTTGTAGAAATTCCAGAAACCCACGACACAAGCGAGCTCGATGATCTGCGGCGGTGTCAGGTGCTTGACAAGCCGCCGGTAGATCTCTTCGGAAACATTCCCCGGGTCCTCGGAGGCCGACCGGACGAAGTCCAAACAGACGCGCTCGAATTCGTCCTTGGGCTCGAAGCCGTCTGCCAGCAAAGCCCGCACCTCATCGTCGCTCAGACCCCAGCCTTCTGACTTCCCGCCGACCGCGTTCTTCAGGGTCGCACAATTGTGGCTGATGCAATAGGTGCAGGCGTTGATCTTACTGACGACGGCCCCGAGGCGGCGCTTCAGGAACGGGTCCAAGGTCGAGGAGGGATCCCGCATGACCTTGTCGTTCAGCGCCCAAATGGTCTCGGCGATCTCGGGCCGGTGCATGTAGAGTTTCAGGGCGTTGGGCAGAAAGCCCATTCGTTTGATGTAGGATTCCAAGGCTGGGCGGAGCCGCGCGGGAAAATCCTGTTCTTCGACGTATGAGATGAGAGGATTGGCCTCGCCCGGATTCTCGGGAGCCTCTGCCGTCATCGTTCGCCTCCTATCGCTCAGTTTTTCGGTTGACCCGGAGAGATAATCCTCACAGAGGACGCCGGGAAGCGTGGCTGGCATTCAGCGGCAAACCGCCGGGATGAGCTTCTCGCCGATGATCCGGATGGCCCGCTCTCTGTCCGGGCCCAGGGTGTGGAAAGCGATGGGAACGTCCAGCCCCGCCTCGGTATAGGCCGAAAGCCGGTCTGCGCATTCTGCCGCTGTTCCCGCCACCGCCAGCCGGTCGATCAGGTCTTCCTTCACCAGATTCGCGGCGGCCTCGGCCCCCCCCGACCGGATGGCATCCTGGAAGCGGTCGACCTCGCCGCCGGTGAGTCCGAGGATCTCCGCATGATCGCCTCCCATGTGATCGACGTACCTGGCCAACATCTCCCGGACGGCGTCTCTCGCCTCGTCCCGCTCCTCCCCCACGGAGAACGTCAAAAAAGCCGCGAGGGTGAAGTCAGAGAGGTCGCGGCCCGCCTCGCGCGCGCCTTCTTCGATGATGGCCTTGCACTCGCGGACGTATGCCGGCGTCGTCGGATTCGTCAGCAGCACGCCGTCCGCCATCTTTCCGGCCAGCCGCAGGAGTTTCGGGCCTGTCACGCCATAGAACACCGGGATTTTTTCGCGGACGGGGCGGAAGTTCAGGGAGGTTCCGGTCTCGCTGTAGTGGTCGGACTCCAGCATGGTGAAACACTTTCCCCGGTAATCCACGAGCCCCTGCGCCCAAAGCCCGCGGACAATTTCTGTGGCTTCCCGCATAGAGGCTAAGGGTCGCTCTCCGGGGCGGAGCGGGGAATCCTCTCCCCAGACCGGCGTCGCCCCGATGCCCAGGATGAACCGTCCGCCGGAAAGTTCGTCGATGGTCGCCGCGTCCATGGCCGCGAAGGCCGGGTGGCGGGAGAATACACTGACGACTCCCGTTGCCAAACGTACGCGCCGGGTGAAGGCCGCCACGGCGGACAGGGCCGAGAAGGCCGATCGATAGTAGTGGCTCTCATTGACCCAAACGCTTCCGATGCCCGCCTCGTCCGCCAGCCTCGCGTATCGGATGATTTCCGCCGCCGGCAGTCGGCACGTGAGGCAGATGCCGAAATGATCGAACCCCTTCGTGTTGCTCATTCTGGATGCCCCCTTTCGCCGATGACGGGCGTTGTGGATCGTTTCGCTTCTCCATGGCAACCGGATTATGCCGATACCGGCGGGCGGCGGCCGCCCCAAGGCCGCGCCGCCTCAAGCTGTGACGCCAACCGGAAGAGAATCGCCTCTTCTCCAAATCGCCCGAGGAAGTGGGTTCCCACTGGAAGGCCATCGCCGTTCCAGTATAAGGGTACCGACATGGCCGGCTGACCAGTGACGTTGCTGACATATGTGAATGGCGAGAAGGCGGCCACCCGGCGGCGCAGCTCGAGGGGATCATCCCCAGAGAAGCTGAATGTGCCGAGGGGCGCCGGAGGTTCGCCGAGGGTGGGGGTGAGCCAGGCGTCGTAGTCGGCGAAGAATCGGGCGATGTCGCGAGTCAGTCGCTGGAGATCCTGAAGAGCCAAGAGGTAATCCGGCGCACTGATCCGGCGGCCTCTCTCCGTGAATCCCCAGACAAAGGGTTCAAAGAAGTCCGCGGCGGGTGTCCGGCCAGTCCTCCGGGCCCAGTCCTCAACGGCCCACGAGAAGCCCGCACAAAGGACAGTTGTGAAGGCCTGCCACAGCCGTTCACCGTCAACGCTCGGGGCGGCTTCAACGACCTCGTGACCCAGTTCCGAGCAGAGGCGGGCGGCGTCGCGTACGGCGGCCACGCAATCGGGGTGGACCTCTGTGCCAAGAGGCGCCTGAGTGATGAAGGCGATGCGAAGCCGTCCCGGGTCAGCGCTGACCTCCCGAAGGAAAGGACGGGCCGGCGGAGGGGCCCAGTAAGGGTCGCCCAGGTCTGGGCCGGATGTCGCGTCGAGGAGAGCGGCGCTGTCCCGCACTGAGCGGGTGAGGGCGTGCTCGGCCACCAGGCCGCTGAAGAGGTCTCCGTAGTGAGGCCCCAGGGGGTTCCGCGCACGCGTGGGCTTCAGGCCGAAGACGCCGCAGCAGGACGCAGGTATGCGAATCGAGCCTCCGGCGTCGTTCCCGTGGGCCATGGGAACCATCCCGGCGGCCACGGCGGCGGCAGAGCCCCCGCTGGACCCGCCTGGCGTCCGCGTCGTGTCCCAAGGGTTGTGGGTGGGTCCGAAAAGTCGCGGCTCGGTGGTCGCGCCTATTGCAAGCTCCGGCGTATTCGTCTTTCCCACAACGATCAGGCCGGCTCGCTTGTATCGCTTCACCAGTTCGCTGTCCTCATCGGGGACGTAGTCGCGCAGAAAGGCGGTGCCCTCGGTGAAGCGAACTCCGGCGTACTCCGCAAGGAAGTCCTTCAGGAGAAACGGCACGCCGGCGAACGGTCCATCTGGAACCGGGCCTGCGGCGACCTCGCGAGCGTGCTCGTACATCGGAGTGACGACGGCGTTGAGGGCGGGATTCAGTCGCTCGATGCGTCCGATGGCGGCCTCGACAAGCTCCAGCGCCGTGACCTCTCTTTTCCGCACGAGCCCGGCCTGGTCTATCGCGTCCAGGAGGGCGAGGTCGTCTATTTCTGCCATTGGCTGGCGTTCCTTTCCGGATATCTTATAAGGGGAGCGCTAAGAAATTGACATTGATGTCACACTGAGCGAGAGTCACCGGCTCCCGCGAAGGGTCTCGCAATTAGGGGGCTTTACGGCGAGATTCTTCATGCGGGCCAATGACCCGCGCTCAGAATGACATGCCAACGATTAAGCGCTCCTGTCAGTGAATTCGCGTCTGTTTCCCACC
>JBHIBA010000412.1:0-3606 GCA_046758845.1 Nitrospinota bacterium | reverse complement strand
GACCCCTCGCTCAGATCGGGGCTACGACGTGACACGAATTTTCGCAACCAAGCACTGGCTCTCGGGCGCTGCTCTGTCCCATCGAACCGAAAGGCGGGCGCGCTCCTTGACAACGCTTCGGCCCGTCCGATAGCCTTCCGATTCGGGAATCCCTCACAACCCTTCTCCGAAACGGAGAAGTTCTCCACCCTGACGGGGACCCTGACCAGCAGTTGCGGCCTTCGCACGAACACCGAGACGGCCCGATTCAGGGAAGTATTGGGGCATGCCCACCGACGTAGAGATCGCCCAGTCAGCCAAGCTGAGGCCCATCGCAGAGGTGGCGGAGCAAATCGGTCTGGGACGGGAAGAAATCGAACCGTTCGGGAGGTTCAAGGCGAAGGTCCGCCTGGAGGCCCTCGCCCGCCGCGCCGACGGCCAGGATGGACGCCTGATCATGGTGACGGCCATGACGCCGACTCCCCTCGGCGAGGGGAAGACCCTGACCACGGTCGGACTCGGGCAGGCCCTGGCGCGATTGGGAAAGCGCAGCGCCATCTGCGTCCGCGAGCCCTCCCTCGGCCCGGTCTTCGGCATCAAGGGGGGCGCGACCGGGGGGGGGCGGTCGCAGCTCCTGCCGATGGAAGACATCAACCTGCACTTCACCGGCGACATCCACGCGGTGACGGCCGCTCATAATCTGCTGGCCGCCATGCTCGACGCCCACGTCTTCCACGGAAACGAGCTCGATATCGATGTCAACCAGACGACCTGGCAGCGGGTGCTCGACATCAACGACCGGGCGCTGCGTAACGTCATCGTCGGCCTGGGGGGAAAGGCCCACGGCATCCCCCGACAGGACGGATTTAAGATCACCGCCGCGTCGGAAATCATGGCGGTGCTTTGCCTAGCCGGCTCCATGAACGATCTCAAAGAGCGCCTGCGTCGCATCGTCGTCGGCTACTCCCGGAAAGGGACGCCGGTCACCGCCGGAGACCTCAGGGCCTCCGGCGCCATGGCGCTCCTCCTCAAAGAGGCCCTCAAACCCAACCTGGTGCAGTCCTTCGAGCACACGCCGGCCTTCGTCCACGGCGGGCCGTTCGCCAACATCGCCCACGGGACCAACAGCATCCTCGCCGACCGCCTGGCCCTCAAGCTGTCGGACGTGGTGGTCACCGAGGCGGGCTTCGGCTCCGACCTGGGGGCCGAGAAGTTCTTCAACATCACGGCGCGCGCCGGCCGCTTCACCGTCAACGCCGTCATCCTGGTGGCGACGGTTCGCGCCCTCAAGCTCCACGGCGGCGTGCCCTTCCACAAGGAGGAGCTGGCCCGCGAAGACACCGAAGCCATCAATCGAGGTTTCGCGAACCTGCAGGCTCACATCGAGAACCTCCGCCTCTTCGGCGTGCCGGTCGTTGTGGCGGTCAACCGGTTCGCCAGCGACACGAAATCCGAGCTGGACCTGGTCAAGAAGCGCTGTTCGGAGATGGACGCGGCGTGCGGCGTGCACGAGTTCCACGCCAAAGGAAGCGAGGGGAACCTGGAAGTGGCCGAGATGGCGCTGGATCTCGCCCGGTCCTCCGACGGACCCCAGACCCCGCTCTATCCCCTAGACCTTCCGTTGGAGAAGAAAATCGAGACGGTGGCCAAGAGGCTTTACGGAGCGGACGGGGTGTTCTTCGAACCGGGCGCGGCCCGGGCCATCAAGAAGCTGACCGAACTCGGTTACGGCAAGCTGCCGGTGTGCATCGCCAAAACCCAAGCCTCCTTGTCCGACGACCCCAAGAAGCTGGGAAGACCGAAGGGGTTCACCCTCGGCGTGCGCGACGCTTACGTCTCCGCTGGGGCGGGATTCGTCGTGGCGATTGCGGGGAGCGTCATGCAGATGCCGGGCCTCGGCAAGGTCCCCGCGGCGGTCGGCATGGACATCGGGGAGGACGGCAAAATCACCGGCCTGTTCTAGCCGCCGTCCCGGCGGGGCTGTGCACCAGCGACAAATCCCGGGCCCGCCCGTCCCCTTGCGCGGTCTCAAACCGCGGGGCCTTCGACCCGGTGGTTCTCCAACCCGCGGCTCTCGTGCTTGCCGATGGCCCGCCCCGCGGAGGAGAAAAAAAGCGAGGCGCAACAAAGGGCGAGAAACACGTACGCCAGCATCGCCCGGTAGCTGCCCGTCCATTCGAACAGAAACCCGCCGAGCCAGGGCCCCAAGGCGCCGCCCACGCCGAAGCCGATGGTCATGAATCCTAAGATAGTGCCGAAGTGTCTTCCCCGGTACATGTCGGAGCCGAGGGCGGTGGTCAGGCCGGTCATCGCCCCGATTCCGGTGCCGAAGAGTATCGCGAAGGCGTAAAGGTCCCAGAGCGTCCCGGGCGTCCGGTGGAAGAAGAGCGCCGCGACCCCCAGCGCGGCGAGGCCCGACCCGGAAACGAACGTCTTCACCCGCCCGAACCGGTCCGATAACCCTCCCCCCACCACCCGGGTGACAACGGAGAGGACCCCGCTGACCGCCAGGACGCTGGACGCCAATAAAGCCGGATGGCCGATCCCTACGATCAAGGCGACGAAGTGTGTCCCCACGAAATGAATGGACGTGGCCAGAAACACCCAGGCCAGAGAGATCGTCCAGATTGGGCTGGTCCGCAAGGCGCTCCGGAGGGTCCATTCAAACCCCGGCGCGGGGGACGAAACCCCGCCGCCGGGCGCCGTCTCGCGGCTCTGCGGAACGGCAGCCCCCGTAGCGGGCTCCGGGACGGCTTCCTGCGGGGGTTCCCGCATCAGGACCGCGCCGACAATCGCGACCACAACGATGGAGATCAGAGCGAAAGCCACCAAGCCGCCGCGCCAGCCGAACCTTTCGATGAGGAACTGGGCGAGGGGGGCCAGAAGGAGGTTTCCACCCCCCGTCCCGGCGCCGACGATGCCTATGGCCAGCCCCCTTCGGGTCGCGAACCACCGGGCCACCAGTCCCTGTGCCGGGGCGAGGCCCAAAGCGGCGAGACCCAATCCCCCCAACACGCCCCACGTTAGATAGACGTGGACCAGTGTCTGCACACGGCTGGCCAGGAAGTAGGACAGGCCCACGAGAAGCCCGCTGAGAAGATAGAACCGCCTCGCGCCCAGGCGGCGGGAAAGCGCCCCCGCCAGCGTGCCCCCCGCGCCCATGATCAGCAGTCCCAAGGAATACACCCCGGCCAGAGCCGCGCGATCCCAGCGGAACTCTTCCAGCATCTGGACATAGAAGACGCCGAAGACCCCGCGGCTTCCGAAGCCCACCATCGTGACGATCGCGGCGGCGAAGGCGATCACCCAGCGGTTTCGCACGTCTGCACTTCCCCCGAAGATTGACCCGATCGGGCCCTTGCCCCGGACATGCCCGGACGCGCCCGCAGGGAGTATTTCGCGACAAAGCCCCTTCCGTCAACCGAACGCGGGGGGAGTTCTTAAGGCTTCGGTTTTTTCTGGGAGGCCTTTTTGAAAGCCGGCCCCCCAGACCCCCTGGAAAACTTTCTTTTCGCGAAAGAGGGCGGCCCCATGCGGGGCCGCCCTCTTTCGCCTTAAAACTGGCCCGTTGTCCGAATGCGGGAGCCTTGCGCAGCAAGGCGCGCATTCGGGCAAAGACAGGAGCCA
>JBHIBA010000411.1:0-3609 GCA_046758845.1 Nitrospinota bacterium | reverse complement strand
GCAAGGTGATGAAGAAGTGATTAGAAGGGAAATCCCCTTCCATACATCGCAAGCATCAGGGTCTATGAAATTGGGTCGAAGTAAGACCCAGTCGCTTATGAAGAGGAATCCGACGACGGATGAGCCTCACCACAAACCTGAGGACACAATACTTATTTCTGCTTACCCCCCCCTTTTTTTCGCCCTGGTTTCTGCCGTTGCAGGATACGCCCCACCGCTACTTGAAGCTTTCCAACGTACAGGCTGTCTAAACCGGCTCAGAGCCCATAGATCGGACGGCTGACGAAGGTCCGGACGGGAAGGGCGGGCGGAAAAAGTCACCGGCGGAAGTATTCCCATTCGGCGAATTCGCGCTCTTCTTCCAGAAGGCGGCGTTGTTCCCCCTGGGTCGAAAGCGCCATCCTCCCTAAATACGCCGCGCAGAACGCCCCGGCCTTCTCCTTCGCCCCCGAGCGGATCTCCCCCCGGACTGACGCGAAGAGCTGATCGAACTCCAGTGACAGAATTCGCTCCCGAATTACGCGAAACTCCTCACGGGTGTAAGGGACCTTCCGCGGCGTGTTCTTCCAGGCGCTGAGCTCTCCTGTGCTCGGCGAGACCATGAGCGTGTCCCCGGTGAAGAGGATGCCCCGGTGACGCGCGTACAGCAGACAAAGCCCGCCCTCGAACTGTGCGGGGACGTGGACGACCCAGAGGTCATCATCCAGTGAAAGGGTCTCGGCATCAAGAAACTCTACGTTGGGGTACCCGACGGTCCATTCCCGGTCCGCGGCGTGAACCCAAACGGGCGCGCCGAAACGGGCGGAGAATTCGTCCATGGCGCCGTAGTAGTGGGGATGAGAAAGAATGATGGCTTTGAGCCCGTCCTTGCGGGCGATCCAGTCGGCCAACTCCTCGGTCAACAGCGGCTGCATGTCCATGAGGACATTCCCGGCCGGCCGCTGAATGAAGTAGGCGTAATGGCGTATACCCAGGTCTGGGCGGACGTAGAACCGCCAGACGTCTTCTTCGAGCTGGACGATTTCCACGTGGTGGCGCGGGCGAAGGGCCTCCGGACGCTCGAAGCGGGCCCGCCCCTTCGGTTCCGGAACATAACGGTAGGCGCAGATCCGGCATTCCGGCGTCTCCCCCTCCGGGACGAACGTGCGATTCCCGCAATACGTACAGATCAAGGGTATCCGCAGCATGGGGATTCCCCACCGGGAAGCTCAGTGGCCTTTGGGTTTGCAGGCTGATTCAAGCTCACGCCGGGAAAGTCAGGCCCCTGACGGCGCTTTCTCCAGGCCCCGCTTCCCGAATCGTGTCCATTGAAAGGCGAGAAGTCCCCCGCCAACAACCGCCCCCGGGATGTTGTACCAGAACAACTCCGGGCCGATGAGCGCGACTCCTGCGAGCAAGAACAGCACTCTTTTGAGGGGATTCAACGGGGCGAAGGCATAGCCCTGCACGGACATGCCAATGGCGATGATGCCGGCGATCGCGAAGGCGATCCCAAGAGTCACTTTAGAGGCCGAGCCGATCAAGAGCAGGGACGGATCAACGACAAACATGTAGGGCAGGATGAAAGCCGGCAAGGCGAGCTTCATGGCTTCGATGGCCGTAGGCATGATCGGCGACTTGGCGATCGCGGCGGCCGCATAGCTGGTTGGGGCCGTCGGGGGCGTAATAGCCGAGAAGGCGCTGAAGAAGATCACGAAGAGGTGCGCCTGCGGGACGATGGTCGCCTCGGATAGGCCCACCTGCTTCAACATCGTGATGAGGGCCGGAATCGCGATGCCCACCTGGATGATGTAGGCGGAGGAAAGGGGAAGGCCCATCCCCAGGAAGATAGCGGTGATCATGACGAGGACGAGGGCAGGGAGCAAGTTCCCCCCTGCGATGTCCACGATCAGGCCTGAGAACTTGACGGCGACGCCCGTCAGGTCGAAGATCCCGACCATGATGCCGGAGGTGATGATCGCCACGGCCACAATCGTCGCCTGTACGCTTCCCTGCACCAAGGCGTCCCAGATGGCCCGGGGACTCATCCGGTTCTCTCTTCGCCAAACCTCCCATATGTCCCGGGCGCTCATTCGGCCCTGGTTCGTAATGAGGGCGACGATGACGTGCAGGAGCGCCCAGGCCCAGCAGACGCCAATGATGGTAGCGATGCACCGGACCACCGCGAAGCCCGGGCTGTAGCCAGCCACCAGGAGGTAGATGAGAATAATCAGCGGCAACGCCAGATAGCCCTGCGTCATCATGATTTTCTTCAGGCTCGGCAACTCCTCCTTCGGGATTGTCGGAATCTTTTCTTTGACCGAGTAGATGTGGACCATGATCCCGACGCTTAAGAAATAGAGAATCGCGGGAAGGACGATGAGCTTCATGACTTGCACGTAGGGAATGCCCGTATACTCCGCCATCAAGAATCCGGCCGAGGCCATCACGGGCGGCATGATGAGCCCGCCGGTGGAGGCCGCCGACTCCACCGCCCCCGCCACGTAGTCCTTGAACCCGATCTTCTTCATCATGGGGATGCTGAAGGAGCCCGTGATCACGGCATTTGCGGTGCTGCTGCCCGAAATGGACCCCATCAGTCCGCTGGCCAGAACGGCCACCTTCGCCGGTCCCCCCCGCAGCCGGCCCGCTACCGCGGTGGCGAAGTCGATGGTAAAGGCCCCAAAGCCCGATTTTTCGAGAAACGCGCCGAAGACGATGAACAGAAAGATGAAGGTTGCGGAGATCGCCGTAGGCAAAGCGAATAGACCGTCGGGCAGGAAGTACTGGTTATCGATAACGAGGGAGGCGGAATAACCCTGGTGGTAGAACAGCCAAGGCATCCACGGACCGGCGAACGCGTAAACGACCACAATGATGGCGAGGGCCATCAGCGGCCATCCGATGACCCGCCGGCAGCATTCCAAAACGACGGCGATGGCCCCGAACGCAAGGATCTTTTCGTAAACCGCGAAGGTATCAACGTGTCCGATGTGCTCAATGATCCAGTCATAGTGATAGAAGATGTACCCCATGGAGGTAAGCCAGAAGATGAAGATCAGGATGTCGTACCAGGGGAATTTGTCCGTCGCCCGGCCCTGGACGGCCGAATAGACCATCAAGCTGATGCTGAACATGAACGTTACATGGATGACGCGGTGGAGATAAGCCTCCGGCTGGCCGAAGAATCCCGTATAGATGTGGTACAAGGAAGAGCTGACGGCGATGAGGCTCAGCAATCCCCAGGCTGGACCTTTCAGTTGTCTTTGCACTTTGAGCGGCCCTTCGCGGGTCCAAGCTCACAGGGTTCGGGCGGCGGCGGGCCCGGGCGTGAAAAATCACCCGGTGCCCATCCCCCCGTTGGGCTCGGATATGGAGCCTCATAAGCAAGCGGGGTCCGCGGTCCCCGCCTTGTCACTCTTAAGTTGAAAAACGGGGCCGGTGCCTTGCACCGACCCCGTCGTTGTTCAAGCCGTTCGCCACAACCGCCTACAGCGCGCCAACCTCCCTGAGATATTTCTCCAAGCCGCGATGGCGCTTGGCGCCCAGGTCTTGAGCTGCGGACTTGGCGGTCACCCTCTTGAAGTTCGGGTTCACCTTTCTCATGTAATCCAGGTTTCCATACATCAG
>JBHIBA010000410.1:0-3612 GCA_046758845.1 Nitrospinota bacterium | reverse complement strand
CGCCTGCAGCCTCGCCCGGACGCCGTCGTCTATTCGCCGGAGCTGGAGGTCGTGGCCGTGCGACCGCGGGCGCGGTTCGGAGCTTGGTACGAAATGTTCGTCCGCTCGCAGGGCGCGGAGCCGGGGAAGAGCGGAACCTTCAAGGACGCCGAGCGTCGGCTGCGCGACATCCGGGATATGGGATTCGACGTGGTCTACCTCCCCCCGATCCATCCCATCGGCAAGATGAACCGAAAGGGGCGCAACAACACCCCGCAGGCCGGGCCGGACGGTCCGGGCAGCCCGTGGGCCATCGGGAACGAGCACGGGGGCCACACGGCAATCGAACCCTCCCTCGGCACCATGGAAGACTTCGACCACTTCGTGAAGACGGCCAACGAACTCGGCCTGGAGGTCGCGCTGGATTTCGCCATTCAGGCCTCGCCCGATCACCCCTGGGTGAAGGAACATCCCGAGTGGTTCCACAGGCGGCCCGACGGGACCATCAAGTTTGCGGAAAACCCGCCCAAAAAGTACGAAGACATCTATCCCGTGAACTTTGACACCCCCGACCGCGGGGGTCTTTGGGAGGAGATGTACCGGACGCTCTTCTTCTGGATAGGACACGGCGTCAAGATCTTCCGGGTGGACAACCCGCACACAAAGCCCCTCTGCTTCTGGGAGTGGCTCATCGCAAGAATTCAAGAGGACCACCCGGACACGATCTTCCTTTGCGAGGCCTTCACGCGGCCCCCGATGATGAAGGCCCTCGCCAAGGTGGGGTTCACGCAGTCCTACACCTACTTCGCCTGGCGGAACTCCCGGCAAGAGCTCACGGAATACCTGACCGAGCTCACCCAATCCGGCATGCAGGATTACCTCATGCCGAACTTCTTCACCAACACGCCGGACATCCTCACGGAATATCTGCAAAAGGGAGGTCGCCCGGCATTCAAGGTTCGCCTGGTGCTGGCCGCCACCCTTTCGCCCTCCTACGGCATCTACAGCGGCTTCGAGCTGCTGGAGAACACGCCGCTCCGGCCGGGCAGCGAGGAGTATGGGAACTCCGAAAAATACGAGATCCGGGTCCGGGACTGGGATCAGCCGGGGAACATCAAGGAGTTCATCGCCCGGGTGAACGCCATCCGGCGCGGGAACCCGGCGCTCCATTCCCTCACGAACCTTCGCTTTTTCCGGACCGATAACGATCAAATCCTCCTCTACGGAAAGGCGACGGAGGATAAGTCGAACGTCATCATCGTCGCCGTGAATCTGGATCCGTTCCATCCTCACGATTGCACGGCTTGGGTGCCGCTGGACGAAATCGACGTCGCGCCGGGGGGGAGCTATGAGGTGTGCGACCTGCTCACCGGGGCGCGATACACATGGTCGCATCAGAATTATGTGCGGTTGGATCCGGAGTTCGAGCCCGCTCACATATTGCGCGTGGGGAGGGGATCTGAATGATGGCTCGCGAAAGGTTAGAAGACGATCCGCTCTGGCACAAGGACGCAATTTTCTATGAAGTGCGGGTTCGATCCTTCTACGACAGCGACGGCGACGGGCTCGGAGATTTCCGCGGACTGAGGGAAAAGCTCGACTACCTCCAGGACCTGGGGATCAACGCCATCTGGCTGCTCCCCTTCTATCCGTCTCCCCTCCGAGACGACGGCTACGACATCTCAGGCTACAGCTCCGTTCATCCCGAATACGGCACGCTGATGGATTTCAAGATGTTTCTCCGAGAGGCGCACCGCCGGGGCATCCGCGTGATCATCGAGCTCGTCGTCAATCACACCTCGGACCAGCATCCGTGGTTCCAGCGGGCGAGGCGGGCCAAGGCCGGAAGCCGCGAGCGCGAGTTTTACGTCTGGAGCGAAAGGCCGGACCGGTACAACGAGACGCGTATAATCTTCAAAGACTTCGAACCGTCCAACTGGACGTGGGACCCGGTGGCAAAGGCCTACTATTGGCACCGGTTTTACGCCCACCAGCCCGACCTCAACTTCGACAACCCCGCCGTCCGCCGGGCGGTCTCCCAGGCCATGGACTTCTGGCTGGGCCTGGGGGTGGATGGCCTGCGCCTGGACGCCGTGCCCTACCTCTACGAACGGGAGGGGACGAACTGCGAGAACCTTCCCGAGACCCACCTCTTCCTGAAAGACCTCCGGCGCCATGTGGACCAGAAGTTCAAGAACCGCATGCTCCTGGGCGAAGCCAACCAGTGGCCCGAGGACGCCGCCGCCTATTTCGGCGAGGGCGATGAATGCCACATGGCGTTTCACTTCCCCGTCATGCCGCGCATGTTCATGGCCCTCCAAATGGAGGATCGCTATCCCCTCATCGACATCTTCGAGCAGACCCCCCCCATCCCCGACGCCTGCCAATGGGCCATCTTCCTGCGGAACCACGACGAACTGACACTGGAGATGGTCGCAGACGAAGAGCGGGACTACATGTACAGGGCGTACGCCCGCGATCCTCAAGCGCGCATCAACCTGGGGATCCGGCGCCGCCTCGCACCTCTCCTGGGGAACGACCGGAAGAAGATCGAGCTCATGAACAGCTTGCTCTTCTCCCTGCCGGGGACTCCGGTGATCTATTACGGCGACGAGATCGGGATGGGGGACAACTTCTACCTCGGGGATCGTAACGGGGTTCGCACTCCCATGCAGTGGAGCGGCGACCGGAACGCGGGTTTCTCGCGCGCCAATCCCCAGAGGCTCTTCCTGCCCGTCATCGTGGATCCCGAGTACCATTTCGAGACGGTCAACGTCGAGGTTCAGCAGAACAACCCGCACTCCCTTCTCTGGTGGATGAAGCGCCTCATCGCCTTGCGGAAGCAGTTCAAGGCTTTCGGGCGCGGCAGCCTGGAGTTCCTCCATCCGGAAAACGGGAAGGTTCTCGCCTTCATCCGCAGGTACGAGGACGAGCTCATTTTTGTGGTGGCCAACCTCTCGCGCTTCGTCCAGTACGTGGAGCTGGACCTGTCGCCCTTCCAGGGGCGGGTCCCGGTCGAGCTGTTCGGGCGGACGGAATTCCCGCCCGTCGGCGAGCGACCCTATTTCCTCACCCTCGCCCCGCACACCTTCTACTGGTTTTCCCTGGCTCCGAGGGCCGTTCCGGAGGTCCGTGTCGACGACGACAAGGGGGAGCTCCCCGCCATTGAGGTGCGGGGCCAATGGGATGGTGTGTTCCGCGGAAGGGCGAAGGCGCGTTTAGAAGAGCTGCTTCCGAGCTACCTCAAGAGGTGCCGCTGGTTTGGGGGCAAGGCGCGGCAAGTCAAGGGGACGCATATCCTGGACAGCATCTCCGTCCCCTGCGCTTCTGCCGACGTTTACATCTCGCTGATCCAGGTCGAGTACACCGAGGGGGATCCCGAGACGTACGTCCTGCCCCTCACGTTTGCGTCGGGGGAGCGGACGAGGGATGTGAAGGAGAAATCCCCCTGGTCGGCCGTCGCCTCGCTGAGGGCGAAGGGGAAGGAGGAGTCCATCGAGGGGTTGCTCTGCGATGCCTTGGCGGATGGCAGCTTTCGCCAGGCGCTCCTGACGCTCATCTCCCGGCGGCGGCGCCTCAAGGGGGCGTCGGGGGAGGTCCTGGCCGTTCCCTCCCGCGTTTTTGAGCGGGTCC
>JBHIBA010000409.1:0-3619 GCA_046758845.1 Nitrospinota bacterium | reverse complement strand
AAGCCATTTATTCGCTCTTTGCCTCCAACCTGAGGCTCACGCCATACATTACTAATTCCCACTTCACAGTTAAACTTTGCTCGCATCTTGGACCATTCTGTTGCAGTCAGAGAACGTTTTCCATCAACGCTAAAGTAAGGTCTTTCCTCTGGATTGCCATTACGATTAGCATAATCTATCAAACGTTGAAAGGCATCAGGAGGAGGGTAATACCACAAATGATCTACCGTGAGGTACTTGCGAGTTGCCGCATTCAATGTCCCGCAAGCCTCATTGGCCAACCTGAGAGGTAGGCCGGTGCGTAGCCATTCGTGCCTCAGCCACTCTTGCATATTTACCTTTCTTCCGTTAATAATGAATCTTGCGGCCTTGACATATTGAACACAGACTTCTGTAACAACAGGGAACTTCCGTAAAGTTAATGAATTCGCGTTTCCCGCAACATGGCTTCCCCCTTTGTCCCAGATATGACATGCTCGATATTCCCAGTCTTGCGAAACAAAGACCCGATGTACATTTGCCCAGCCTAGTTCTGTGCCCCAAAACCAGAGCGTGGTTTGCGGCGTGGAGTATTTTGACCATGCCTCAATGTGGGACACATACCAGTCCGCTAACTCTTGGACTGTTGGTAAATCCCCAGGGAACCCGCTAACGCCGTAAGGACCATCTACCACTATGCACACAGGGCTGGGCCAAGAGGCGTAGAGCGCTTCCGCATAGTCAAAGTGGATGGCCGAATCGTCCCTGCGGAAGAAATCGCCTAACCTTGGCTCCCTGGAAGCTCCCTTGCGGGCTCCTCTAGTTGCCATTTCTTGCTTACCCCTGTCCGCGAAGCCGTCACACAACAGATTGACGAAAACTTCCTCCCCAGGTCAAGCCCAAAATCATGTGGGAGCTCCGCCGAATAGCCTAAGCTACTCACTTATAAATTTAGGTTTCGTTCACTAAGGAGGGCTACTCGTCCCTGGGGATCTCGCGGACGTAGACCTCCCTCGGCTTGATGCCGTCGGAGGGGCCGACGACGCCCTCCCGCTCCATCCGCTCCACCATCCGGGCCGCCCGGTTGTATCCCACCCGAAGCCGCCGCTGGATCATGGAGATGCTGGCCTGGCGGGTCCTGGCCACCAGTTCCACCGCCTCGTCGTATTTTTCGTCATAGGCGTCTTCGTTCAGGTCGTCGCCGGCCGAGGGTTCGCCCGCGGGCGAAAGCAGCGACTCGTCGTAATCCGGTTCCGCCTGCTTTTTCAAGAACTCAACCACCCGCACAATCTCTTTTTCGGAAACGTAGGTGCCGTGGATGCGGACGAGGTTCGAGGTCCCCGGCGGCAGGAAGAGCATGTCTCCCCGGCCCAGAAGCCTCTCCGCGCCGTTCGCGTCCAGGATGGTCCGGGAGTCGGTCCTGGAGCTGACCTGGAAGGAGATGCGGGCGGGGAAGTTCGCCTTGATGAGGCCGGTCAGGACGTCCACCGAAGGGCGCTGCGTCGCCACGAGGAGATGGATGCCCGCCGCGCGGGCCATCTGCGCCAGGCGGATGATGGAGTCCTCTACGTCCTTGGACGTGACCATCATCAGGTCGGCCAACTCATCGATGACCACAACGATGTAAGGCATCCTCTCCGGCGGCTCGTCTTCCCCCCCTTCCGAGCCGTTACTCCCGTTGCCGCCCCGGCCCGCCGCCTGCGCGTTGTAGCCCTCGATGTTGCGCACGCCCACCTCCGACAGGAGCTGATAGCGCCTCTCCATCTCCTCCACCAGCCCCTTCAAGGCGACGGCGGCCCGCTTGGGGTGGGTCACAACCGGGGTGAGAAGGTGGGGGATGCCGTCGTAGAGCGAAAGCTCCAGCGTCTTCGGATCGACCATGACGAACCGAACCTCGCTGGGCGTCAGCCGGTAGAGCAGGGAACAGATCATGCTGTTAATCCCCACACTCTTGCCCGAACCGGTTGCGCCGGCGATGAGAAGGTGGGGAATCAGCGCCAGGTCCGTAATGGCCGGTCGGCCCAGGATGTCCTTCCCCAGGGCCAGGGGCAGACGGCCCCGATGGCCCTGGAAGTCGCGGCTGGCCAGGATCTCTTTCAAAGTGACCGGCTGACGAACCTGGTTGGGGATCTCGATCCCCACCGCCCCCTTGCCCGGTATCGGCGCAACGATCCGGACCGAGAGGGCTCGCATCCCCAGGGCCAGGTCGTCGGAGAGGCTCACGATCTTGCTGACCTTCACACCCGAGGCCGGGGCGTACTCGAACACCGTCACGACGGGACCGTGCAGCACCTGGATGACCCTGCCCTCGACCCCGTAATCCCGCAGCTTTTCCTCAAGCATTGCTGATCGGTCGGCCAACAGATCCCGGTCGGTCTCCAAGATGGAGGGCGGCGGGTCGTCCAACAGGGTCAAAGGGGGAAGGGAGTGCACGCGCCGCCTCTTGCGCTGCGCCCGCTCGATGGGAGGGGCGATTTCGATGTGCGGGGCGGAAGTCTCAGATAGCCCGTCAGGGCCCGAACCGGCGGAGACTTCCCCAATCTCCGGCTCCGCAGCGCCCGCCTTCGGGGAGTCGAGGAGAGAAACGGAGCCGCCGACGGGCATCGGGTCCAATCGGAGTGGGACCAAAGGCGCATCCACGGCCTCGGCAGGGGAATCTCCTGGTTCAACTCTCGTGACTTTCCCAATACTCAACCCCTCGAAGAAGGCCGCAAGCTGAGCCCGCCCAGCCCGGACCTGCAAGCCCGCCTTTACGAGAGCCCGCCAGATGCCGACGAGCAGGTTCCCCGCCTGTCTGAACACATATCCCGCGCAAAATCCAAGCCCCCGGCCTGTAATCCGCAAGAACCCGGACAACCCATTCAGGAAGTCCGAGAGGGTGAGGCTGGCAATCTGGAGGACGGCGAAGACGGCGGCCACAGCCAAGACCAAGTACCCGCCGACACTGCCAAAGACCTGGAAGAGAAGCGGGGGCAGGAAATTGCCCAAAAGCCCCCCAGCGGGGATCCGAGGGCCGAAGATCGGGTCGAAGCGGCCGGCGAAATCGTGCAAGAAAACCACTGCGGCCAGAGTTCCAAGAAAAATCCCCGAGCCAAATGCCCAGGGAGCCTCAACGCGCCGGCCCCTGACCCAGCGAATTCCCACGAGCACCGCGGCCAGGGGTAAGAGCAGAGCGGCGGAGCCCAGGAGCTGACCCGCCGCGTCGGCCACATAGGACCCGGCGATCCCGGCGCTGTTTTTCACCTGCCAGTTCCTGGGAGGGGCGCGATTCAGAGACGGGTCAAGCGGATGGTGCGTGACAAATGCGACAACCAGGAAGACCGCCACGCCAAACAGCAGAACGGCCAACCCTTCCAGCATCCGGGGGCGCGTCGGGGAGGGCGGCTTTCGAGACTCTTTCGTTTTAGGCTCCCGCCTTCGGGGAGCGGCAGTCGTGAGCAACCAAAAACCTTTCTAAATAAAAAAATCCCAAAATACAACAGGTTGCCACGGCAATTATAAACCAAAACCTGCGAATGGCAACCGGGAATATGGCCCTATCGTAAACGGGGGGAGCTTTTTGGGCATTGCGCGCCGTCTTTCTTGTAGGGGGCGCTTTTTGGGCACTGGCGTGCCGGCCGAACTGCGGTTGGAGGTATGC
>JBHIBA010000408.1:0-3665 GCA_046758845.1 Nitrospinota bacterium | reverse complement strand
TAAGGAGTTAACATAGGCCATTTTTGGGGTGGAAATGGCCGGGGGTGTCTTGCGGGATTAACCGTGGAACAGGGGGGAGCGCGCCATGGGCGAGCAAGAAAACGTGAAGGTGGTGCAGCAGCTGTATGCGGATGTTCTCCAGGGGAAGATTCCCGATGTGTTGAATACCCTGGCGGACGATGTCGAGTGGAAGGAGCCGCAAGCCGGCGCGCCGCCCTTTGCGGGGACCCGCCGCGGACGCGATCAAGTTGCAGAGTTCTTTAACCACTTCGGGAAGACAGTGGAATTAGAGCAGTTCGAACCACGGGAGTATATCGCTCAAGGCGACCAAGTTGTGGCCCTGGGGTATTACCGGGCTCGCTGGAAGTCGACTGGCCGGACGTCGGAGACGGATTGGGCGATGGTGTGGACGTTCCGGGCGGGCAAGGTCGCAAAGTTTCAGGCCTATACAGACTCTGCCGCTGAAGTGGCGGCCCGAGGCGGGGCTTAGCTTCTCCCACGCTCCAGGCGCGAGCCAAAAAGTAGGGGATGGCCAAGGGCCATCCCCTTGTCTCGTTTCCTTACGCCCCGATTCTTTCGGGCAACTCCGGGCTTATGTCCGGATGTCACGCCGCCTTATCTCTTCCCCACCATCTCATCGGCGGCACGTTGAGGGTGGGGTCCGGACGGAAGCCGGAATGTCATCGATCCTATCCGACCCTCACCCCCTTCCAAGCGCCGAAAAAACCGACACCCTGATTCCCGACCGGGATCCAACTCCCCCCGGAGGCCTTCTCCGGGCGCCGAGAACCACCCCCAGGGCCTTCCCTGGTGCCTTGGCCTTTCTCTTTGCTTCTTCCCGCACTCTTAATATAGAATCCGCTTCCGTCGGGGCTATGATCTGGATCATCCCTTCGGGTCAATCGTTCTCTTGCGCTTGCCAGCCGGTCCTTGGGCTGGCGACGCCGGCTCTCACTTCCCGATGTTTAAGGTGCGGCCAAGGGGCGGGGCGAGAGTCGGTGACTCCCGTACCCGCCCGCACCTCTGTAGGGGCGCACGGCCGTGCGCCTCTGCACGAACATAGGGCGTCTTCCGGGAGACATCATCCGGATCGGCGCCTTCGTGAGAAATGGGGGTTAGCTGGCTGGGTATGGGTGTCGGTTCAACAAATAAAGAAGGGGATGGCCTTGCACCATCGCCTATTCTTCGCTTCTCTACACCCCATTTTATCCAGGGGCGAGGTCCGGGCTGATGTCCGGATCGGATGCCGCCTTACGTCTTTCCCAACCCGTTCCCCCACTCGTCCCAGAGGATAGTCCGCGTCCGCGGGCCTTGCTTCTCGGGCGTGGCAGTCATGGGCACGCACACAAGGGGCTCCTCCCCGGTAACAACGTCAAACTTCCCGTTCGTCGGGGAAAATCCCCTCGCCTCGTCGGCTGCAAGGTGAGGCGCGGGCATCAACGAAAGTTGTAACGTCTCACCGCCGATGACTGTACCTCCTCCCAACCTCTGGGAATCTACCGTCCGATCCCGACCCGCTTCTCAAGGGCTTTCCTCGGCCGGTTACGCCTTGGGCCTTCACTATTTCTTAACACTGGGACAGAAGTCCCTATTCCGAAGAAACCACAGGCTGGATCAGCTTCTCGGCTTGGTCCTCAAATGGGACCCCGGTGGCGGAATCCCTCCTCTCGGTGTACATTGGGGTGGTTCGGGCTGAAAGGCGCACCAAAATGGGAACCCGGTGCATCCTCCACGTGGATCTCGACGCCTTTTACGCCTCCGTCGAGCAGCGGGACAACCCCGACTTAAGAGGAAAGCCCGTCATCGTCGGCGCCGACCCCAAAGGGGGGAAGGGGAGGGGCGTGGTGGCGGCCTGCTCCTACGAGGCCCGGAAGTACGGCCTGCACTCGGCCATGCCCATCGGCCGGGCCTACGGGCGGTGTCCGCAGGGGAGCTATCTGCCCGTCCGAATGGGCCGGTACGCCGAGGTCTCGGGCGAAATCCAGAAGGTTTTTTTCGACTACACCGACCTGGTGGAGGCCATCAGCATCGACGAGGCCTTCCTCGACGTGACGGCAAGCCGACGCCTCTTGGGAGACGCCCGGCAGATCGCCCTGTCCATCAAGGATCGCATCCGAAAAGAGCAGCAACTCACGGCTTCGGTGGGCGTAGCGGCCAACAAGTTCATCGCCAAGATCGCCTCCGACCTGGATAAGCCCGACGGCCTGGTGGAGGTCCCGCCGGGCGAGGAGCTGGACTTTCTCGCCCCCCTCCCCATCTCCCGCCTCTGGGGCGTGGGGAGGAAAACGGAGCCGAAGCTCCGCACGCTCGGCGTCAGGACCATCGGCGGGCTCCGGGACGTCCCCCTCGAGACGCTGAAGGCGAAATTCGGCCTCCTCGGCGAGCATCTGCACGACCTGGCCTTCGGACGGGACGACCGGGAAGTCCTCCCCGAGTCCGATCCGAAATCCATCGGAAACGAGACGACCTTCTCCCAAGACGTCTCCGACGTCGCCGTCCTGAGAAAGACGCTCCTGGCCCTTTCCGAAGAGGTCGGATCGAGACTCCGGGCCGAGGGTTTCAGGGGCCGGACGGTGACTCTCAAGTTTCGCTACGAAGATTTCACCACCCACACACGTTCGCACACCCTGAGGGGAGTGACGGACCTCGACGCCGAGGTCTTCGAGACGGCCTGCACGCTGCTCGAGGACTTCTTGCCGCTTTCGGGCAGGCAGGTGAGGCTATTGGGGGTTTCCGTGTCCAATCTGGGGGCCGCTTCCGCGCCCGCCCAGCTTTCGCTTTTTCAAAGGGCTCCGACGCAGAGATCCCAAAGACCCTCGCCGGAGACGCGGCGCAAGGCGGCCGACGCCGTGGACCGGCTCCGGAAAAAATTCGGCTGGAGGGCCGTCACCCTCGGCTCTCTCCTGGAGGAAGACGCCGATGAGGAGGACTAGCCCTCTTCGACCCCCAGAAAGCCAAAAGCCAAATTTCAACCCATTGTTTTCAAAGGACTTATTGGCTTCGTTTCTTCGTTTTTGATCTTTCCTGCCTTCCCCCTTGACAGCCCGGCGCACCTCTGACCCGGATCCTCTGCCCGCAGATGCGCCGCTTTCCCCCCGAGAGCCACCGAACGGTCTTCGAGTGCTATAACTAAATATGGTGAAATAAAACCAAAAGTCAATCTCAAATTTTCTTCCCTCCTTTCTGTGGAGACCCAGCGAATCCAAAATCGGGGGATGATGTCGGGGAATGCAGACGAGACCCGCCTGGGCGTTGCTTGAGCAGTTCTTACCGCTCTCAGGCAGGCGGCCGATGCCGTGGACCGGCTCCGGGAAAAATTCGGCTGGCGGGCCGTCACCCTCGGCTCTCTCCCGGAGGAAGAAACGGAGGATTCGGGGGAGCCGGATGAGCCGGTCCCGCGGAATCGACGACATCACCCGGGGCCTCTCCGGGGTGGATGAAGCCCTTTTCCCGGCACTGTCCTAATTTGAATTTTAGCGGGCCTTTGGACATCAGTGCTCCTCCGAGAGTTCCTCCCGGTATTGAAAAGCGTTATTTTATGGCTTTATTAGGTGTTACCTAAAAATGGCACCTTCTGGCACAGCCAAATTTTGATCTTGACAGATTGTGGCGGAACTCCTACACTTAATTTGACACACACGAAGAGAGAGAAACATGCGAGATAT
>JBHIBA010000407.1:0-3673 GCA_046758845.1 Nitrospinota bacterium | reverse complement strand
AGTGCCGGGCCGTCAGAAGTTTTCCGGGGGGTCCAGGGGGGCCGGTTTTCAAAAAGGCCCCCCTGGGAATCCGGGCTTTCATCCCCATCAACCAAAGCGCGGCTAGACGCGGGCTTTGTACGCAAGCGGTGTAGCGCGGCGGCTTTAGCTGCCGCCCCGCACGAGTCGCCTTTCTCTTACAGGTGAAGGTGACTTTGGGCCTGCTCCACGACGTCGATGCCGACCATGTCCGACCACGCATTCAGGAGCCGGTCCGTTACGGGGCCCGGAATGTCCGAGGGAAACTCGACCCCGTTCAGGCTCCGGGCCGGCAGGATGGTGGGCGTCGTCCCGGTCAGGAACGCCTCCTCTCCCATGAGCGCGTCATACACCGTGTAGTCCCCCTCATGGGCCCGGATGCCCAGCTTCGCGGCCAGCTCGAAGATGGTCTCCCGGGTGACCCCGGCCAGGACGTTCCGCGTCGTCGGGGTAAAGAGCTCTCCCTTGCCGGCGAAGAAGAAGTTGGCCGCGCTGTTCTCGGCCACGAAGCCGTTGACATCCAACATGAGGGAGTAGCTTTCCGCGTCGACCACCCGGCTCTCCCGGTCGGCCAGGATGTGGTTCATCTTGTTCGATATTTTGGCCTTCGGGTCCAGGCATTCGGGCGGAAACCGGCGCACCGAGGGCGTCACCAGGCGGATCCCTTCGGTGAAGGCTTTGGCGAAGGGCTTCAAGTTGGCGAGGATGCAATAGACGGCCACCGTGGACCCGGCTGGGGGACTTGCGCCGTGCCCAGTGGCGCCGATGCCTCGCGTGACGTTCATCCACAGAGAGTAGTCCTCTTTCGGACCCAACAGGGGGCGGTTGCGATCGAGGACCTCTTGGCAGACCGCCTCGAATTCGTCGGGCGTCAGGTCGACGGTGAGGCGCGCGTAGGTCATCGATCGGTAGAGGCGATCCACGTGCGCCCGGAGTTTGAAAGGCTTGCCCCCATATGTGCGGGCCACGTCGTACACGCCGTCCCCGATCCGAAAACCCAGGTCGAAGATGGAAACCTGCGCTTTGCTCTCGGGTCCGTACTGCCCGTTGAAGTAAGCCACCCTCTCGTTCACCGCTTCTTTCATCCTCTGTTTTTCCTCTTGCGCAGTGCCCCTGTTTCAGGAGACGGGTTGTCTATCTTGGAGAGTCGAACAAAGTTCCCCTTCTTCACGCCGATCACCGAACGGGCGAACCCGTCCAGCAGAATTCCTCCCCGCGAGACTTTCCCGTCCACCTCGACCCAGGCTCGAAGGGGAGCCGCCTTCTTCCCCCGCAGCTCGACCACCTCCCCCGGATGAAGGCCCAGACGGGAGGCGACGCCCCGGCCCACGATGCAAATCCTTCGGCCGTTGCTGAAGCCGTTCCGGCCGTGCGCTTCGGCGGCTTCGACCCTTGCGCCGGACCTGCCGGCGAGCCCGCGCCTCCTGACGGCCGTCCGGCGTCGGTCGATCTCCCCGCTCCCATCGAGGGCGACTCCGTAGGACGCCTCAGCCTCTTCGCGGGAGATGTAACCGGCCAGGACATCGGCCTTCACCTCATCGAGGGGCCGGGTCAGGGGGTCGCCGTATCCCCCTCCTCCGCCCGAGAGCATGACGAGGCGATCCCCTTTGCGGAGACTCATGTTCTGGCTTTTTCCGGGGGTCGCAAGGGGCAGCTCTTCGCCTCGCCGCAGGATGCTCGCGGCGGTCGGCCTCCCCAGCCGCCCGCCGTCCAGGCCGTAGCTGGGAAGGACCGCCCGGTCCGCCAAGAGGGAGTAGGCCCCCTCGCACAGGAGACGCACCTGACGCTTGACCCCAAGACCGCCTCGCCGTTTTCCCGCCCCGCCCGAGTCGGTTCTCAACGTGGAGCACTCCATCATGACGGGGAATTCGTTCTCCAAGACCTCCGCCGAGTGGATGCAACGCGTGTCCCCCTCATCGAGGGCGGCCATGGCGTTTTGCCCGTCGGCCTCTGCGTAGCCTCCGCTTCCCCCCTTCGGCCATTCGTAGTAGACGAAGGGCCGCCCGGTCCGAGGGTTCACGCCTCCGATCATGTTGTGGAACGCGGTCCCGTATTGATCGGCCGCAACGCGTTCCGGGATGGCCTGGGCGAGGGCCCCCATGACCACGGAGATGACCCGTTTCCTCACCTCCACGAATCCTCCGACCGGGGCCGGGCGGCGGGCGTTGAAGATCGTCTTCTCCGGGACGATAAGACGAACGGGACGGAAGCTCCCGTGGTTGACGGGAAAGTCAGGGTCGAGGACGGTCTTCAGGGGAATGAAAACCCCGCTCGCCGTCACCCCCAAGGAGGAGTTGATGGGATGCCTAACTTGCGGAGAGGAGCCCGTGAAATCCGCCGTCACCCGGCGGTCCCGGACCTCAAGACGCACACAGCCCCGAACGGGAACAAACTTCCCATCCTCGAAGGTCTCCAAGTAGTCTTCAAAGAAGTATTCGCCCGGAGGGATCGTCGCAATCTGCTCTCGCATCCGTTCCTCGGCCCGGTCCAGGGCCCTGCTGATGCAGGCCGAGAGGGTCTTCCAGCCGAAGCGGTCGAGCGACTCGTTGACCCTGCGTTCGGCCTGCTTGCAGGCGGCGAGGCACGCCCGGAAGTCACCCTTTCGGTCCTCCGGCAGCCGGACATTGGCGAACAGGAGGTCGAGCGCGGCTCGGTTCGGTCGGCCTTCGTCATAGACCCGGATCGGGGGGATGACCACCCCTTCCTGGTAGATTTCTTGTGCCGCTCCGGACAAGCTTCCGGGAACCATCCCGCCCACGTCCACCCAGTGGGCCCGGACCGCCGGGAACAGAGAAAGCCCCTTCTCCGTGAAGACCGGCATCGCCACCATCACGTCGTTCAGATGGGTCCCCCCGTACGTGGGGTCGTTCAGCATGAATACGTCCCCGGGGCGGATATCCCGGCCGAAACTCTCCATGAGGTGCCGGATGGACCAGGACATGGGCAGCACGTGGCCGGGGAGGTCTTCGGATTGGGCCACGAGCTGTCCCTGGGGGTCGAAGAGGCAGCAGGAAAAATCATGCCCCTGGCACACGACCGAGGAGTATGCGGTCCGGATCACGGTCTCCCGCATCTCCCGGACAATGCTGAGGAGGGCTTCGACGACGACCTCGAGGGTGATCGGATCGATTGGGCCTGTCCGGGCTGGGCTCACTTCCGGTTCCTCGTAAGGACAAGGTTTCCCAGAGAGTCCGAGGCTCCCCTCCACCCGGGCGGCAGGACCGTCGTCGACCCTTCCTCCTCCACGATGGCCGGACCCTGGACCCGAGCGCGCCCCCCGACGTCCTCCCGCCGATAGATGGACGTCGCGATGTATCCTTTCCCGAAGTAAACCTTGCGTTTCCCAATGGGCTGGGGAGCGCCCCGGCATTTTGGCCCATGGAACGCGGGCTTCGGAAGCGGGGCGTAGGCTGAGACCCGGTAATTGACGACCTCTGTCTCCTCCTTCTCGTCGCAGTGGCCGTACCGCTCCCGGTGAAGACGATGAAAATCGCGCACAAAGTCCGACGGCGTGCGCCAGCCCGGGTCGAAGGGGACGGCGATCTCGTACCACTGTCCCAGGTACCTGATCCCAAGCCAGTGGTCGAAGGTCACTTTCATGGGTTTTTTTCCGTCCAGGGAGGCCAGGTTCCGCCGACCCTCCCCTTCCAGCTCG
>JBHIBA010000406.1:0-3684 GCA_046758845.1 Nitrospinota bacterium | reverse complement strand
CAGTGATCGTCGTTCAATGCTGATCGAATTGACTGAGAAGGGGAAAAAACTGGCGCCGATATTCCATGACCTCACACACGAAAATCAGTTGCGGTTTTTCGGTGGTGTGAACGACGAAGGTTGCCTCAGCGAAGGAGAGGTCAGAAGCGCTAAGGAAATCCTGGGAAAAATCCTTAAACACGCCAGGAACATCGAAGATAGCGTCAAACATGCCGAGGACGAAGAGCTGAAAAAGTAACCTGCCCCCTTTGTCTTATCCCCCCTATGTTTGTCCATGAGCCGTTCGACGAACCCCTTCTCCCACGGACTGCCGGGCTTGATGTGAAGCGCTCCTACACCCGCGCGAGTTGTCCCCCGCACGCACAGTGCGGCTTACATACGCCGAACCGTTGTCTGACCGCAGGGAGTCTGAAACCCCTCGGCGGGTCCACAGCCTGATGGGCCAAGTGAGACAACTTTCGCGTCGGAACGCAGTTAAGGATTTGTCTCAAGAGAAGAGAATACGAAAGCTCAGTGAAAGTCATGTCGATAGAGAATGTTTTTCCGGGCTCCTTTACGACGAATCGATCTTTTTTGAAAAAAAGTGGCCAGAGGAATAAATTTGTCTTGACAAATATTGTCTAGACAACTATATTTCTAGGTCAGATGAAACTGACACCGGGAGAAATCTACGATGGGGACGAAGTCCCTCAAGACGACCGCTTGGGCTACCTTATAAATCGGGTGGGGTGGGACTTGCGCAAGAACCTCGATCGAATGATGGCAACCGAGGGACTCACTGTCCAACAGGGCGTCATTCTTCACGTCCGCTACGAAGGTAGGGCCAGGACTCCAACGGAGTTTGCCAGAGCGCTTGCCATCGACACCTCGGCGGTCACACGCTTGCTCGATCGCCTGGAAAGGAAGGGGTTGGTTAATCGCGTTTTCGACCCCAATGATCGCCGTTCAGTGGTGATCGAATTGACTAAGAAAGGGGAAGAAGTCGCGCCGAAATTCCATGCCCTCACACACGAAAATCAGTTGCGGTTTTTCGGCGGTTTCAAAAAGGAGGACCTGGACAAAATGAAGGAGCTGTTGAAGATCATGCTGAAGCGTGCCGAGGGCCTGGAAAACGCCGAGGAAGATTTGGTCGAACGGGACGACGTGTAGGGATTTTTTTTCAAGATATAATTGCCTAGGCCAATATAGACTAGGCAAGGAGGGGGGGGAATGAAAGCGGACGGATATGAAACGCAGTCTTCGGCGGGGGCAACACTGATGAAAGGGAAAGCTGGAAAACAACCGGCCGCGCCAAAGGAGGCTTCCATGGACTGGCAAGGCAAGATACTGGCCCGCTTTCGGAGGGGGGAAGTTGAGGCTTTTGATGAGATCGTCCTCCGCTATCAGGACCGAGTTTACAACCTCATCTACCGGATGTCCTGGGATGAGAACGAGGCGCGGGACCTGGTTCAAGAGACCTTCCTTCAGGCTTTCCGGTCTTTCGGCAACTTCCGAGGAGAATCCAACGTCGGTACTTGGCTGCATCGGATTGCCGTAAATATTTTTCTGAAGTTGAAGCGGCAGTCCCGTCCTGAATTCTTCGAGCCTCTCCCTGTGGAGGAGTTGGAGCTGGCCGGAAAGGAATTTCCGACTCTCCGGTCGCCGACGCCCGAGGAGGCGTTGGAGGAGAAGGAAGGCCGGACCCTGCTGGAGAAAGCGATTGGAAAGTTGCCCGAAGAATACCGGGCAATCCTCGTTCTTCGCGATCTCGAGGGGCGCTCTGCGGCGGAGGTGGCCGAAATCCTGGGCCTTTCGGTTCAGGCTGCGAAGTCGCGATTGCACCGGGCCAGGGTCTTCGTCCGCCGGGAGCTCCAGCGGTCGGCCACCTTTGGGGCAGAGTCCGGTGGATTGAAGTGGGGACTGAGAGAGCGGCGCAGGAAAGACATTCAGAGCCGTTTGGAACCTGACGCGGCGCCGGTCTTTATTTCCTCCCGAAACGAATTGAATCCTCTTTCGCTTATCCGGACCTAACGGGACAGGTAAGGAAGGGACAAATGAAAACGATGAAGGCAAAAAAAATGTTCCACGCCGCCTCAATCCTGGCCCTGATTCCGGCCTGCTCGAACGGCATTGGGCCGTCCCGGGAAGAGATTGCGAGTCATGCGCCGTTTTCGGCCGGCGGGCAGGAGGCTGCGAGTAGACCGACCAAGAAGACCCCAAGCCATTCGGGAAGGATCGGGGATGCGGCGGTCCGCCTCACGGACGATTCTCCCGAATGGCTTGTTCAAATGTTTGGCCCGGTGAAAGCTGGCTGAATGGGGCATGTTGGAGCACCTAAAGGCTCCGCCAGCGGCCTCCTATCACCCAAGCTATCGAACGTTGTCCCTTTTGATGGCCGCTCTGGGGAAAGCTGAATCATACGTATAGGCATTCCGCACAAAGAGTCGGCGGGCACGAGCCTCGCCCCTCCACGTAACTGGCCATATCCTGGCCCGATGGCTCTTGACCCGAAAGTCCGGAGGGCTATATTAAGGGTTGGTTGAATTCGGCCGGGCGGATCGGAGATTCCCCCGGTGGTCGGCGCAGGGACCGGCGGAAAGGTCCCGATGAACCGACACATCTTCTTTCCACGCCTTTGGCTCCTGCTCTTTCTCTCGCTCTCTCTCATAGCCCTTTCGGCCTGCGCGCGTCCCCCTGTGAAGGAAATGGCGGGCGCGGGCGTCGCCCTGTCGGCCGCAAGAGACGCGGGGGCCGTTACCCACGCACCGGATAATTACTCCCGGGCCAAAAATCTCTTCGACCAGTCCGTCCGTGACGTGGATGCGAGCGATTACGGGAGCGCCCGCCGGCACGCCATCGAAGCGCGGAAGGTCGCCCTGGAGGCCGAGGAGGTCTCCAGGCTCGCCGGGCAATTGAATCGGCGGAAAATTCAGGGGGAAGGGGTCGAAAAGGATCAGCCCAAGACTCTCCCCTCAGTCCTCGCGAGCGTGAAACCCCCGGCCCAGACAGATGGGGTGGAGCAGAAGGAGGTCCCCGACGCGACGGTCCGAGCCGCCAACCAGTATCGAGTCATCAAGGGGGAGAGCCTGTGGAAGATCTCTGGTTATCCGCAAGTCTATAATGACCCGTTCCAGTGGCCGCTTCTGTATCGGGCCAACCGGCAGGGCATCTCCGACCCGGACCTGATCTATCCCGGCCAGGAGTTGGACATCCCAAGAGATCACAGCCCGAAGGATGCCGCCGATGCCATCCGGGTGGCGAAGAACCGGGGGGCTTGGTCTCTCAGGGACGGGAAGTAAGGGATTTGCCCAGGTGAGAATAAGACTTTCCGGGGAGGCCTTTTTGAAAACCGGCCCCCCAGACCCCCCGGAAAACTTTTGACGGCCCGGCATTTCATGGCCGGGCCTGCATAGGGCTAGGCATGGCTTTGGCTAGGCGGGATGTCTGTGGCCCTTCGTTGGCTTTCTTCTTTGGCCGAATGCGCGCCTTGCTGCGCAAGGCTCCCGCATTCGGCCAATGTGCCAGGTTTTAGGCGAAAGAGGGCGGCTCCGCAGGGCCGCCCTCTTTCGCGAATGGAAAGTTTTGCTGGGGGCGTGGGGGACCGGTTTTCAAAAAGGTCCCCCACAAATTCTCTTTTTTCCTATCCCCTTCTTCCCCGTCTCGGCACGCCGGCTTGTTTCAGCGCCTCTTCCACCTCGTCCAGGG
>JBHIBA010000405.1:0-3700 GCA_046758845.1 Nitrospinota bacterium | reverse complement strand
CCGAGAAGGCGGCCAAGGAGTTCATGGACCGATTTCAGTTCACCTTTCCGAACGGCCCGGATCCTGGAGGGAAGATCTCCATTGATTACGGGGTCTACGGGATTCCCGAGACCTTTGTTCTCAACAAGGAAGGCCGGATCGCCTACAAGCATGTCGGCGCCGTGGATGCCGACACCCTCTCCACGCAAATCGACAAACTCTTGGGGCGACCATCGCGGGCTGAGGATAGAGGGCAGGGAAATGAACCTAAGGCATAGAACGTGGAGGCACCTCGCCCCGTGAAATGGCGACGGTGACGATATCTGCCTCATGCCGGAAGACAACAAGCCTAGAACGGGCCACTTCGGAAACGTGGACCATTTTAGTAAGGCGACGCGGAACTGAACGCGATACGGATGAAATCATGGTGACGACGAAGTCCTACGGTGACTACAGGATACCGACCAGGGATGACTCAGAGAAGTGGAGGCAGCGTCGGGAGCTGCTGGCCAGGGTGAGGGAAGGCGACCGCAGGGCGCTGAGGGTCGTGGAGGGGTTTTACCGTGTGAAGCACTGGCATACGCGAGACGGCATAATTTTAAGGGGCAAGTCCAAGACCTGCCCCCTGTGTGTTCCTAATCCTTACCTTGTTCCACCCTCTGAGTGAGCGGGTGAATGATGACCCACCGTAGCGTGCGGTCCGAGGGGGCCTTTTGCCTTGGCCTCCACAGGTCGTCGGGAATGTTGCGAGGTGGATGGTCATGGCTCTGCGGCCTCGGCACTATCGACCCGGCACGCGGTAGTGAAGCGCCTCTTTGGTTGTAGTCCGCCGGGGAGACGTTTTCATTTCCGACAAGAAGAAGCACCCTGGAAACGGAAGAAGCCCACCAGGATACCATGGAAGCCCAACGCCACGAGTGGAGTGTGAAGATCAGAGAATTGACGGTCAAAGAAGAGAAGGACCCAGTAGATGCGAAGAGCGAGGCGCGGGAGGGAGAATCAGTTGGAGGTGTGCCATGGCGACTCAGGCGTACGTGTTTGTTTATGTCATGTCCGGAACGGTGGAAGGGGTGGCGAAGGAGGTCGCTCAGCTCGACGGGGTGAAATCGGCCCACATGTGCTGGGGCCGCCCGGACGTGATTGCCTTCATTGAGGTCCCGACCCCCACGAACCACAGCCAGCTCGCTGCCTGGTGGATCCACCCGATAGAGGGCGTAGAGGCCACTAACACTCGACTCCTCCGCCTCTCAGCTAGCGAGCTTCGCCTCTTGAAAGCGAAGGGTGAGGCCACGCACCTGACGCCAGCGCCCTATTACACGAAAAAAAGCAACATGCGATGGGAGGAAGGTCCCGCCTCTTGGCGGCGGTTGTCTCGGAACCCCCCATCCCGAAACGAACGGGAATAGCGGAAACATTATATGGCTCTTCGATCTGTCCATACCCAGGGAGACGGTAGGAGAAAGGTTTTCACATCTGACGAGCAAGAGGAATTACGCCATTTCTATGAGGTCCTGAGACCAAGGATGAAGCAGCTATGGGCGTACCCCGAAGAAGGGGATCGTGTCACCCTCAGGGACTTTCAGGGTGTATTTGCCTCAACCGACCTCGACCCCTCCCTTGCGGAATCGCTCTTTCACACCAAACCAACCCCCTTTGCTCCCTACCGCTGGCTACTGGCGGCCCTCGGTGACTACTACGGCATCTCGGCAGCGGTCGCAGAACGCCATCTGGCGCGGTAGCATCCATGCAATTTCGTCCTCAGGCGTCGCTGGATCAACCAGTTCCGGGAAGAAGGTCTGAGCTGGCGGGAGATTGCCCAGGGGACGGGGACCCCGAGGAGTAACTGGGGGCCTTGTGTTCAGATACAAACAAGGGGAGGGCATGTAAATGCAGAAGGATGCAAAAGCGGCAGTCGAGTCCATGCTGCGGGAAGGCTGGCAAGTGTCATGGGGATGCGCGAAGGAGGCCCCCTGCCCTCTTTGCGGCATAAGTGACTATTATGTCAGCATGGCGGAGCATGAGCTCACCGAGGATAAGATCATCTCCAACGGGGCAACGTACACGTGTCGGAACGGCCACCCCTTCAATGCTCGGATCATTACTTTTGCACAAGCCGCATAATTGGGCCGCGAGGGTCACCTTTCTCAAGGTCACTCCCACAAAACGAAACAGGTTGGACTGGAGCTTTGACATTTCTGTTAAACCAAAGTCCACAAGTGTGTGAATTCTAGTATTGCCGTCATCGCTGCTTGTAACCGACTGAAGACGGATTTCCAGGGCTTACTCCTCCAAATGGGAAGAACTGCGGGAACTGGCCTTCGAGGAGAAGACAACGGTAAGCAAGCAGGTGCGCCGGGCAGTGACGGAAAAGTATCTCTTGAGTGAGCAGGATGGGGAGGAGAGCGACAGATTTCCGACACCTGGCGGAACTAGCCCGCCTGTTCCTCACGCTGGGCTTCAGTGGGTTCGGGGGACCCTTAGTTCATTTGGCCATGATGGAAGAGCAGGTGGTCAGCCGCCGAAGGTGGTTGCCCAAGGACCGATTCTTAGAGGGATGGGCGATCTGCCAGATGCTTCCCGGACCCGCTTCTACCCAGCTCGGGATCTATATCGGCTACCTCCGGGCGGGGTTCTTTGGAGCCATAGTCACTGCGGCCTGTTTCATCCTCCCCGGGTTTCTCATTATCCTGACCTATTCGATCCTCTACACCCACTATGGAACCCTCCCCGCGGCCCAAGGCATCTTCTACGGGGTCAAACCGGCCGTCATCGCTATCATTGCTTTCTCCGTTTACCGCCTGGGGGCCTCGACCCTGGTGGATCGCTATCTGTGGGGCCTCGGGATCGCAGCCTTCCTCTTGACGGCCGTCTGGCGGATGGATATCGTCCTGCTTCTCCTTTTAGCAGGGGGCATCGGCATCCTCGTCTATGCGGCCCCCTTTCGCGGACTACGCCTCTTTGCCCTCCCTCCGCTGGCGGTATACGGACCGCTCAGCTTTATTTTTCTAAAGGCCGGGGCCTTCGTGTACGGGGGCGGCTATGTGATCATTCCCTTTGTCCAACAGGAAGTGGTGGAGCGGCTCCAATGGATGCGGTCAGAGGTCTTTTTGGACGGCATTTCTTTAGGCCAGATCACCCCAGGGCCCATCGTCAATGTCTCCGCCTTTGTGGGATACGAGGTCGCAGGGGTGAGCGGAGCGGTTCTCGCAGCCTTTTCGGTCTTCCTTCCCGCCTTCCTTTTTATCATCGGGGCGGCAGCGGGCATGGATTGGGTCCGACAGTCGCCTCAGGTCCAGGCCTTCCTGAGAGGGATCAATGGCGCGGTCGTGGGGGCCATCCTCGGTGCCACCGTCCCCTTGGCCCGTGGAGCTATTGTGGACCTCTTCAGCGCGCTAGTCGCCATTGCTGTCCTTGCCCTTCAGTGGCGCTACAGGGTTGCGACTCCATGGATCGTTGTGGCCGCCGGCGCGGTAGGACTCGTGGTGACGACGTGGGCCGGGCGTTAACCGAGTTGGAGGGCTGAGGCCTCAACTCATTTCGGCCGGTTGGTTGCCTGGCTCGCCCCGGTGATGGGGATATCCCAAGTCGCTGTAGACAAAAGCGCCTTGCGAACGCCCATAAACAACCGGGGCCGCTATAGGACCGGTCCGTGCTTTACGAACAGGACGCCCTACCGCTCGTGTTAGTGCGGAACCCCTGACCTGCTAATTGGTAATCAGAT
>JBHIBA010000404.1:0-3706 GCA_046758845.1 Nitrospinota bacterium | reverse complement strand
GTGTCTCATATGTCTTGAACCAGTACAGCGACTTTCTTTCCCCGCGGTTCTTTCGTAAAATATCTCAACTCAATTTCTCTTGAAGGAAAAGGAGGATTGCAATGAGCGAAGTGCTACACACCATCCGCTCGCGAGTCGAAAAGGATGCGGGCGTCGTCCGCCGTGGTTACATCGAAGATTTTCCCGAACCAGTCAAATACGGGATGCATCCCGCCATCAAGGCGATTTATGGGGTCGAAACTCCCGAAGACCTGCCAGCGACCCTCGACCACATCGTAACCGCCGTGGCGTCCTGAATGACGGGGAACTTTGGAGGCGCGCTGGAAGCGCGCGGAATCCCGAGCCACCCCGACAGGCTCTCGGCCAAGGTGGAAGGCGACATCGAACGGATCGACGGAAAGAACTACATCAGCCGGATCCGCGTCCACTACACCGTCAAGATCCCCAAAGGTAAGCGCGAGGAGGCCGAGCGGGCGCTCGAAGTTCACGAAACCAAGTGCACCGCATCTCAGAGCGTGAGGCGGGGGATCGAGATCGAATACACGGGAGACATTATCGAGGAATGACCCTGGGACAAGCGGTGCGGCCTGCCTGAACCCTTTCCCATGCCCGATTCGAAGCGGGTGAACCTTGTCTGCGTCCGGTTCGAAGGGGCTTTTGCCGGAAGGGACAGTCCGGGCCCGCCGCGTCCAGACCTTGGACCGGGTTGAACAATTTGTCCTGCTCGGCAAACTCGTGTTCATCGCGCGCGGCCAGCCGTTCGGCGCAGATACTCCGTCTCTAGGTACGGAGATTTGAATGGCCCAGGAATTTTGCTTGACAGGTAGGGGGGCTTCGATTAAAATATAGAAAATTCAGGGTATCAGAACGCACTTGGCTGTCAACGCGAGCCGGTGTTGGAAGGAAAAATGGAAATTCGACTTAGCGGTGTTTTCTACCTTCTAAGCGCTCACCTCACTTTTGCAGGACCTCCCTTCCTGTCGTGCGTCCACGACACCTTCGGCTTCGACTGTAGCCTGCCCGCGCGAATGTCCTAGGGACCGGTCCAGGTCCCCTCGGCGGGTCGCTTCCCAAGCAAGATCCCACGCAATGCCGGTCGCCTCCATTTGAGGGCGATCTCTCCGCCAAAGTCCCCTGGACAGTCCCCGCGCGATCCCTGATCCCAGCACACCCAATCCGTTGATCTTCCGGAGACTTTTTGGCTCCGGTGTTATCAGGCCCACTCATTCAGTGGGCCCGGGGAATCGGCTAGATGAACATCTTTGATCCGAACATTGCTTTAGCTGGCCTTGCCGTCGGTTTACTGGTGGGGTTCACCGGGATGGGAGGCGGCGCGATGATGACTCCGCTTCTCATCTTCCTCTTCGGTGTCCCACCTGGAACCGCCGTGGCCACCGACCTCTTCAAGGCCATCATCACCAAAGGGGCCGGCGCCGTTCAGCACCTTCGGCAGGGAACTGCCGACCTGAAGACTACCCTCCTTCTCGCCAAAGGGAGCCTCCCCGGAGCCTTGCTGGGCGGAGCGACTCTTTTCTGGGTGGGACGCCAGGGTTCTCCCCAGACGGTTGACACCTTTGTCCTGCCCGTTCTGGGATTCACGCTGATCCTGGCGGGTGGTGGGATTCTATTCGGAACCCGGCGACTTAAGGTCCGATTCGCCGAGGAAAGGGGCGAGACGCCTCCGTGGGGAAAGCGCGTTCTTCTTTACGGGGGCGGCGTCGTTGGCTTCCTCGTCGCGCTCACTTCCGTCGGCGCTGGCAGTCTGGGCATCGCCCTTTTGGGATTCGCCCGCGTTGTCGCAGGGCGGAAGCTCGTCGGCACGGATTTGCTGCATGGACTTCTCCTGGTGGCGGTGGCGACACTGGCCGCCCACGGCTGGGCGGGCCGGATCGACTATTCGCTGGCGGTCAATATCCTCGCGGGCTCGATTCCGGGGGCGATCATCGGCAGCCGTCTGTCCGCCAAGACGCCTCTTGCGGTGCTGCACCCGATTTTGGCTCTGATCCTGATGGTCACGGGGCTTGGCTTCCTGTTGTAGGACCGTAACCGTGATTGGCTGGCCTCATCAGGAAGGAACGCAACGACATCAGTTGGCCTGGAGACGGACGATGGGAAAGACCTCTCAACTCTGGACACCCGAAGCGCTGGAGGATCTGAGCGGAGAATTTGAACAGAAGTCCGCGCAGGAGGTGGCAGCCTGGGCGCTCGAGGAGTTCCACCCTGAGATCGCGCTGTCTTGCAGCTTCGGCGGGCCGGGCGGCGTTGTCCTGGTGGATATGCTGACGAAGATCCAGCCGGACGCCCGCGTGTTCTATCTCGATACGGAACTCCTGTTCCGCGAGACCCACGAGACCCGCGACAAACTCATCGAACGCTATGGCATCCGGCCGGTGGCCTACCGGGCGGCGCTGAGTCCAGAGGACCAGGCCAAAGTCCACGGCCCTGAGCTTTACGCCAGACAGCCGGATCTTTGCTGCCACTTGCGCAAGGTCCTCCCGATGAGGCAGGCCCTGGAGGGCCTTTCGGCCTGGATCACAGCCATCCGGCGGCACCAGTCCCCCACGCGCGCCGGTACGGGGATCGTCGAGTACGACACCAAGTTCAACCTCGTCAAGGTGAACCCCCTGGCGAACTGGACCGAGAGGGAGGTCTGGAGCTACATCCGAGAGCACGACGTTCCCTTCAACTCCCTGCACGACCGCAATTACCCGAGCATCGGGTGCTGGCCCTGCACCAGGCCGGTCGAAAAGGGCGAGGAGCCGCGCGCAGGGCGTTGGGTGAACTTCTCGAAGACCGAGTGCGGTCTTCATGAGTGATCGGACGCGGGCGGGCCCCACGCGGCTGCCCCATCCGGACGCAAGGGAGAACAGAACCATGGTATCCGGCCACGAGACGGACCTCCGGACGCGGAAGGGCGTCCTACCGGTTCTGCCCGAAGAGATCGACGACTTTGAGACCGAGGTCACCCGATTCCGTCAGGGGAAGTGGGACGAGGGCGAGTTCGCGGGCTTCCGACTCCGGCAAGGCGTTTACGGTCAGCGGCAGCCAGACGCCCAAATGTTCCGCATCAAGATCCCCTACGGGCGTGTGACGGCCGATCAGCTCGTAGCCCTGGGGAACGTCGCCCGGGACTACACCCCTCTGGGCAAGGGGCACATCACAACCCGGGAGAACATCCAGTTCCACTTCATCAAGATGGAGGACACCCCCCACCTCATGCGCCTGATCGGGGAGGCGGGACTGTCCACGCGGGAGGCCTGCGGGAATACCGTCCGGAACGTGACAGGCTGCCCCCTGGCGGGCGTCTGCATGGACGAGGTGTTCGACACGTCACCCTACGCGGCGGCCTTCGCGCGTTACTTCCTTCGCCACCCGCTGACCCAAAACCTGCCGAGAAAGTTCAAGGTGGCGTTCTCCGGCTGCGCGACGGACTGCACGGTCACGGGGATACACGACCTGGGCTTTCTGGCCGAGGTCCGGTCCGAAAACGGGCGGGAAGTTCGGGGCTTCACCGTTGTCAGCGGGGGCGGCCTCTCCATCCTGCCCCGGGTGGCGTACACGCTTTATGATTTCGTTCCGGTCTCGGACTACCTCCGGGTGAGCGAGGCGGTCATCCGCATCTTCGAGCGGTCGGACGAGCTTCGAAAAAATCGGATGAAGGCCCGGATCAAGTTCCTCATCGACCGCATCGGGATCGACGCCTTCC
>JBHIBA010000403.1:0-3724 GCA_046758845.1 Nitrospinota bacterium | reverse complement strand
TTTTTGAAAGGCGCCCCCCCACACCCCCCCGCAAAACTTTCTATTCGCGAAAAAGGGCGGCCCCTCAAGGGCCGCCCTCTTTCGCCTAAAGCTGGCCCATTGTCCGAATGCGGGAGCCTTGCGCAGCAAGGCGCGCATTCGGACAAAGAAGGAAGCCATCGATGGGCCACAAACAACCGGCCCGGTCAAACCTATACCCAACCGAGGCAGGCCCGGCCATGCAATGCCGGGCCGTCAAAAGTTTTCCAGGGGGTCCAGGGGGGCCGGCTTTCAAAAAGGCTCCCCTGGGAAATCTGGCCGGTTTTCAAACCTTCTCCCGAGCGATGCCGAGGGAAGGCCCCCCCCGAACAATCCGGGCTCTCATCCCAACTGAGGGCCGTCACTCCGTTGGCTTGCGGAGACAAGGACGAAATCTGTACCGAAAGGCAGGGCGTGCTATAGTTGATTCATGGCTTGCAGGAAGGGGCACGGTCAGTTTTTCCCGGTGGCCAGGACCTCCGAGATCCTCCCCGAGCGCTGGACGCCCCGGTGTTGCGCGGGCTCCTCTCTTACTGCCTGAAGGGGCCAGGCTTTGACGTGGATTTGGCGGCCTTGACTTCAGTCGCCCCTGGGTTGATACGTGCCCCTGAGTCTCTCTCGATTGCTGGCCGATTCAGCCTTAACCGGCCATCCCGGCCAGCGTATTGAGTCGCCCAAGATGGTTTGCGCAAAACAGACGCTGCTGGTCCGTGTCCGAGATATGCGAGAATCGGACCTTGCCGCCGTGATGTCCATCGAGCGTGAGTCCTTTTCCGTTCCCTGGAGCCGGGAAAACTTCCGGAGCGAATTCCGCAATGTGGGCGTCTGTTCCTTTCTGGTGGCCGAGCCGGAAGAGGAGCCGGGAACCGTTGCGGGCTATGCGTGTTACTCCCTCGTTGTGGATGAAGCTCACATCACCAATTTCGCCGTTCGGAGCGCTTACAGGCGCCGCGGCGTCGCGGAACAGCTTTTGCCGTTCCTCCTGAACAAAGCGAGGTCTGAGGGCGCGCGGCGGGCGACGCTGGAGGTGCGCGTGTCCAACGGGCCCGCAATAAGCCTCTACACGAAATTTGGGTTTGAGCCCGCCGCCGTTCGTAAGAGGTATTACCCCGACAACCGGGAAGATGCCCTTGTGATGTGGAGCCTTTTGCCCCCTGGCCCTCGGGATGAACCCGATTGAATTTGAACCGTTGGACTCTGTGAGGAAAAGGTGAGAGAGGCATGATGCGTTGAATTTTGGGATGTTGGGCGGAGAGAGTTTTCCATGCACAAAGAAGGAAGATTTGACGCTGAGCACCGGCCTGGTTGAATATAGGCCCGGAGGCGCCGCCCACGAGACGGTTCGGCTGGCCGATGAGGTGATGTATCGACCCAGGCGCTCGGGGGAGCTGATCGTCGCTCATGTAACGTGACCGCATTGTGGGCTTAATTCGGATCGTTCAGAAATGTCCTGGGACATTTTCATCCTCGGCATCCTCGGCCTCAGCGTAATCTATAGCTTTGTCCGGGGCGCTATCCGAGAGGTGTTTTCCTTTCTGGCCCTCATCGCCGGGTACGTGGTGGCCACCCGCGTCTACGGCTACGGCGCGCCGTATCTGGATTGGGCCGCCTCGGATCGGAAACTGACGGGAATCATCAGCTTCGTGGCCGTATTTCTGACCATCAGCTTGCTGGTCGGGGCGCTGGGGCGGATGCTCCACGTGGCGGCAAGAAAGGCCCACCTTTCGCTCGTCAATCGGACCTTCGGCGCCTTGTTCGGCTTGCTCAAAGGGGTGGTTCTGGTTTCCATCCTCCTCCTCTTGAGTCCCATGTTTTCCAAAGCCGCGTCCCAGGGAAAGCTACTGCACGGCTCCATCCTGGCCCCGTTCTTTGACGCAGCGACCGAGGCCCTCTCCTCCGTCTTCCCCACCAAGAAGTACGGTCCCCTGGACAACCGTCTCAGCGAAGAGCTCCGGGAAGTCCGAAACGACCGCGGCCTCGGGTTCTGGGCGGACCTTTCCCGGCTGATAGAGCGCAAGCGCGGCGGGGCTCCGGCCAATTCGGGGCAGACTGAGGAGGAAGAGCGCGCCATACGGAAGCTCATCAAACAGTAACGAATTGCGGAAGCTCCCGTTGGAGATTCGCCCTCCTTGGCTCCGGCGGCTGGCGGGCGATCGCACTCAAGGCGCAACCGCCCTTGCCCGTCTGGCCGCAGAATGCCTGACATCCTCCCTCCCGAAACTTTCCGGAGACACACTGGAATCGTTCCTTGCGGCGCTCCTTCATCTCACCCTTGAGATGCGAAAATCCCAGCCCGCGATGGCCCCGCTGTTCCATCTGGCCAACGATGCGCTGCGGGCAGCCGAGAACGCAAAGACGCGCGGGACGGCCCCCATCCGGGTGCGCGCGGCGGTCCGCCGGTTCCTTGTCCGGCAAGGCGCCCTCGCCGCCCAAGCCGTCCGTCAGGCCCTCCCCCTCATTCCCCCCGGGGCGACGGTCCTGACACACTCGGCAAGCAGCCTGGTGGAGACCGTTCTCCAGCGGGCCGCCGGCAAAAGACGGGGTATGCGCTCCTCGTCCCGCATTCGGGTCATCTGCACAGAATCGCGGCCCGCCGGGGAAGGGAGCCGGCTCGCCCTGAGACTCGCCCGCGCCCAAATTCCCACGACCCTTTTGATTGACGCCGCCGCGGGCGAAGCCCTGGCCGAGGCGGATCTTTTTCTCGTCGGTGCGGACAGCGTGACCCCGAAAGGGTTGATCCATAAAGTGGGAACGAACGCCCTGGCCGGCCTGGCGAGGGGACGCGGCATCCCCTGTTACGCGGTAGCGACCTCGCAGAAGCTCCTCCCGGAGAGATATCTCCTACCGACTTGGAATGAGGCGCGGGAGGCGAGCGAAGTACTGGGCTCCTCCGTCCCGGATCTCAGGGTGTTGAACCGCCCGTTTGATCGCACCCCCTGGAGGCGGCTGTCCGCCGTCATCACCGAGGAGGGCCCGCTTTCAAAAGCGGACGTTTCCCGAAAACTGAGAGAGCTCCGCCCGGCCCTGGGATGGGGCTGAGGCAGGCCACCCGATATCTCGGCAGTGCGTCAGTTTGAAACGGATTAAGTCCCGTACGCAGCTTCGCCCACGGCTCTGTCATCATTTGGTGTAGCCCCGATCTGAGCGAGGTCCTTGGTCCGAGCGGAGATCGGGGCGCGCCCGGCCGCGATTTCCGCTCTGCTCAAACCGCGGCTACAACGCAGGAGGGCAGGGGTCTTTCAGCAAACTGACGCACTACCGATATCTCTTGTCTCTTGACAGGGGTGGTCGAATTTGTGAACATAATCCGCCTGTTCTCCCGATGGTCGTATTGCCCCAAGCCGTTCTCTGGCATCGTCGGGGCGCCGCACAGGCACTGATTTCGCTGAAGCGCGTCCAGACCGACCGAAGCTCTTGGCGTCGTTCGGCATGGCGAACGGTCGATGGCCTGCCTTCAAGAACGGTTTAGCGATTTCGGGCGGGACAGCCCCCCAATGACGGCCAATGACGAGTGGACCCTCCCTAGATTCCGTAAGTTTGACCAATCGCTCGGGCGGCTGCGAGAGGGCGGGCTCAGGTTGTGCCCTTGAGGCGGGGTTTATTTTTTGGATACGCAGTAGACTTGAGATTGGAAGATTCTTGCGCGGGAGGTTGGGATGGAACCCATCAAGATTGCGATAGCGGGCGTGGGGAACTGCGCCAGCTC
>JBHIBA010000402.1:0-3732 GCA_046758845.1 Nitrospinota bacterium | reverse complement strand
CCACCTCCCATGCCCGAGGGGCCTCGCCGCGGGGCTCGCCCGGCCTCACCGGCTCGCCTCGGCGGTGGCCTCTTCCTCTGCTGCTGCGGCGGCGGATAGGACTCGCTCGTGTACCTGCAGGCGGACGGAAACGTAGGTCAGCACAATCGCCGAGAGGAACAGCCCCACGGCGAGCGGGCTCTTGAACAACGCCTCGAACCAGTCGCCCCGCGAGATCAACAAGGCCTTGCGAATACTCGCCTCCATCATCGGGGTGATCAGAAAGGTGATCACGAGCGGCGCATCCGGGATCCCCAACTGCCGCATGCCGAACCCCACCAGCCCGAAGACGAGCATGATGACCACGTCGTACGGGTTTCCCTGGAACGAGTAGCTGCCGATGATCGCCATCATCACGATCAGCGGGATCAAGACATGCCGGGGAAGCTGGCCGAGGCGCGCGTAGAGGAGCGCAAATATGCGGCCGATCCCCAAGTTGAAAAAGTTTCCGATGAACAAGATGATGAACAGGGAATAGACGACCGTCGGATAGAGCTCGAACATCCTCGGAGAGGGCGTCGCCCCCTGAAGCATCAAGGCTCCCCCGATGAGGGCCGCGCCGGAGCTTCCCGGGATCCCGAAGGCAAGCAGGGGGATCAGGGTGGGCCCCACGGTGGCGTTGTTGCCCGACTCGGCCGCGGCGACGCCCTCCAGCACGCCCGTCCCGATCCCTTTCTCAGGAGAGGCCTGCTTCGCCACGCTGAAGGAGAGGAAGGCCCCCACCGTCGAACCCAAGCCGGGCAGCATTCCCACGAAGGAGCCCACGCCGAGCCCGATCAGCATCTCCTTCCAGGCGCGGATGTATTCGCGGAATGTGAGCCCTTCGCCACGTCTCATGAACAATGTCGAGATGGCTTCCTGGGTCACCTTGGCGGCGCGGCTCTCCTTCAGGAGCGCCGCGCTCTCCTCCAACATCCGCGACATGGCAAAGATGCCGATCATGAGGGGGATTAGGTGGATGCCCTCCTGCAGCCACCACAGGCCGAACGTGTTGCGCGAGACCCCGCCGATCGGGTCGGAGCCGATCGTCCCGACGAACAGGCCCAGCGCCGCGCTCAGCATCCCCTTCGCGAAGTGGCGGCCGCTCAGGGCACCCAGCAAGGTGACGGCAAGCAGCACGAGCCAAAAGCGCTCCGAGGGCCCGAACCTGAGCGCCACCAGAGCCAGGGCCGGCGCGACGAGGATGGTGATGACGTCGCTCAGCGTGTCGCCCGTGACCGAGGCGTACAAGGCCATCAGGATCGCCTTCCGCCCCTGACCCCTTTGCATCAGCTTGTAGCCGTCATACACGGTGGCGGCGGCCTCCGGCGTGCCCGGGGTGGCGAAGCTGATGGCGGAGATGGAGCCCCCGTAGACCGCCCCTTTGTAGAGGCCGATCAGAAGGCCCAGGGCCGAGGCCGTGTCCATTTGGAACGTGAGGGGGAGCATCAGGGCGATGCCTGTGGAAGCCGTGAGGCCGGGAATCGCCCCTACGCCCACGCCGATGGTCACGCCCACGGCCAGCCAATACAACGTGCGAAAGGTAAAGACGAGGGACAGCGCTTCTGCGAAGGCCTCTGGCTGAAACACCTTAGATCCTTCTCTCCCGCAAGCGACCTAGAATGGCAAAATCCCAGGTGGCAACTGGATGCCGATGAGCCGGAAGACGGCATAAACGATGGCCGTCACCACAAAACCGGCGACCAGGGAACTGCTCCAAGGGCGCATTCCCAGCGAATACATGAAAATCGGAAGAAAAAACGGGCTGACGAGCAAAAATCCCACTCGGACGATCAACTCGAAATAGACCCAGCAGCCCGCCAGCACCGCCAGGCAGAAGAAGAACGCCCTCCAGGTCATCCCCGACAACTCCTGAATCCGCTCTTTGCGCCAGCCGTCCAGGACGAGGACGACGGTGAAGACCATCATCGAGACCACGCCCACAACGGGGAAGAAGCCCAGGGTGAAGCCATCCCGCAGCTTCTCGTGCACCCAGGGGGACAATTGAAGATGGATCAGAAAGAGGGCCAGACAGACCGTGAGGAGAGACCCGACGCCTTGGTTGGTCCGAAGCCAATCTTGAAGGCCCTTCTTGCCGCCGGGGGCTTCACCAGACAAGGGCACAGTTCCTCCTTTGCGGCCCAGGCCGGCGTGACTCGCCGGCCTGGGCCAGAGCGGACAGCAAGTGGAGAAAGCGGTTCAGCATCTCCCCGCCACAGCGGGGAGCCTCTTCCTATGCTCCGTCTGCCCCTTCCACCGGGAGAAGCAGGCGACCGAGAGGTTGCCCGGCCGCGGGAGTTACTATTTCTCCAAAAGCTTCACCGCGCCTTTCAGGTTCTCGACCAACTGGCGATATTCTTTCCGGGCCTCCTTCCGGGGCACGAAGATGATCTCCTCGCCGACCTTCTTGATCAGCTTCCTCACGGCCTTGTGCTTGAGCAGCTTGCCGATTTTCTCCGAAAGTTCATCGGCGATCGCGTCCGGGGTGTCGGGATGCACGCCCACCCACCGGGGGAAGCTCGCGCCCTTCAGACCCAGCTCCTTCGCCGAAGGAACCCCCTTGAACTGCTTCTTAAGTTTCTTGCTGAGGGGCAAGGGGCTGGTGTTGACGACCGCGACCGCCCGGCCCGGGACCAAGCCCTTGCCCGTCGAGGCCGTGACGGCGACCAGATGGATGTGCCCCCCGAGGAAGTCACTTACGGCCTTCCCCGTGCCGGAGTACGGGACGTAGGTCAGTTTGAGCCCAAGCTGGTCGAAGAAAAACGCCTGGGCCAGCGACAGGGACTGCGAGCCCCCCACGGTGAGTTTTCCGGGGTTCCGCTTGGCGTAGGTCTTCAATCCATCCAGCGTGGCCCAGGGCTTGCCAGGCGCGCTCAAGAGGATGGAGCGGAACGAAGAGACATAAACGACGATCTTGATCTGATCGGGCTGAATGGGCGGGCTTTTCTCCTTGAGAAGCGCGATGACCGGGGTCGAGCTGGCCTGAAGGATGGTGCAGCCGTCCGCCTTTTTGCTCAATACCCACTTCCAGCCCACGACGCCCGAAGCGCCCGGCTTGTTCCGCACGCGCATGGCCATGCCGAAGACGTCGAAGGACGCCGAGGAGAGGATGCGCGCCCAGCGGTCGGTGCCGCCGCCCGGCGAGAAGGGAACCACCCAGGTAATGACGTTCCGCGGGCACTTCAGCGCGGCCTCGGCCGGGGGCAAACCGACCAGCACGAGACCAAGAACCAGGAAAGCGATGAAGACTCTCGAAAGGCATCTCATCTCATACCTCCTCCTCTCTGTCGCCGGCGCGCCCCTGGCCAAGAGCGGCTCCTGACCGTGGGCCTCCGCGACGGGGTGAACATCCCTGCGGGAGCGAGCCGTCCCCCGCGGCGCCCAACGTCCCGCGGGGGGCCGCGACAAGGGAGCGGCCCCCGGTGGTCCAGACACCTCTCCCCGGACGGTGGCGACGAGGCCCGATCACATGGCACCCTCTCGAACCGAACCCGGCACACGGTCCGCCTTGCGCCCGACCGGCCGCCCCGCCCAGCCTGTTCGGAGGAGGTCACCCCAAATTCCTCATCCGACCCACCCCTCGTATGAGGCAATAACATTTTCTAGAATGCCAACTCCCACTTGTCAATGCCCGGGGTGGCGGCGGGCAAGCCCCTGCAGGCTCCCCATCGCCGAGAACGCGCCGAGGCTGGGAAGGCCTTCTCCCTTGTGGTA
>JBHIBA010000401.1:0-3740 GCA_046758845.1 Nitrospinota bacterium | reverse complement strand
GAGTCGGTGACTCTCGCCCAGAGCTTGCCCCGAGCGCAGAGAGGGGGTGACATGACTGCCAATTATTTAGTGCTCCCCTTAGTAAAAATCTGAAAGGATTTTGGAAGATAGCGAGCGGAGCCCGGAAGTTGACCGAGAGTGGATGCGGATGTCCCGACTGAACCCTGAAGAAACCGGTCGCCTGGCCAGCCTCCTCCGCCAGGAGTCCAAGGCCCTTGGGTTTGACTCCCTGGCGATCGCGCAGGCGAGTCAATTCGCACGGGGCGAATTCTTTGAGCGCTGGCTCAGTCGAGGGTTTGGCGGGAAAATGTCTTACCTCTACCGGAACCGGGACTGCCGAATGGATCCCCGGCGGGTCTGGCCGGAAGTCAAGACGGTCGTGACCGTCGCCATGAACTATCACACCGGGATTCGTCCTGCGGGCGAGACAGACGGACCGGGCGGAAGGAAAACGAGCAGAAAGGGTGGACTCCTTGGCGCCGTTTCCCGCTACGCCTGGGGGCGCGATTATCACAAAGTCCTCCGCAAACGCCTTCTCAGGCTGGCCCGGGTCGTGGAGCAATCGGGGTTTGGACGCGCCGTGAAGTGTTACGTGGACACCGGTCCGGTCATCGAGCGGGAGTGGGCTGCGCGCGGGGGGCTCGGCTGGATCGGGAAAAACACGCTGGTTCTCAATCCCAGCCTCGGTTCCTGGTTCTTCTTGGGTGTGATGTTGCTCGACATCGAGCTTCCCGGGGACACCCCCCAGCCCGACCTCTGCGGGACGTGCGACCGCTGCATTCGAGCCTGTCCGACGGGCGCCCTTATCCGACCCTATGTCATGGACGCGCGGCGGTGCATCTCATACCTCAACATCGAGCTTAGGGGGTGGGTCCCCCGGGACCTGCGGCCGCTGATGGGGAACTGGGTCTTCGGTTGCGACGAGTGTCAGACTGTCTGCCCCTATAACCGGCCAAACAATCGGGAACTACCTGTCACTTCGATCCAGGATTTTCTGCCCCGCGAGGGATTGGACGCGCCCGATCTCGTCGAGTTGCTGGAGATGGACGAAGAGACCTTTCGCAAGCGCTTCGAAGGCACAGCTCTTCTCCGTGCCCGTTGGGTGGGAATTATCCGGAACGCCGCCGTCGCCTTGGGAAACTCGCAGGATGGCAAAGCCGTTGAACCCTTGGGCCGGGCGCTGGAACACCCGGAGGCGATCATCCGGGGACATGCCGCCTGGGCGTTGGGAAAGCTGGGCGGCTTGAGGGCGCATGAGCTTTTGACCAATCGCCTGACTCGCGAGGGAGACGCCAGGGTACGGGAGGAGATCACGACGGCCCTTGTGCAGTTTCAGGATGGCGACGGGAGGAATAAGCGAATCGCGTCGCTTCCGGTTTCGACCAGGGCAGTCCATAAGACGCAATAATTAATCTCATAAAGAACAAGTGGTTAAGAGGATAATACTCATCCTTCACGCTAAAAGGCGAAAGTGATGGATCTTCCAGTCGAGATAACGGACAAATTGATTCTGGCTCACCGGATTCTCGCGCTGTATGGCGCCTTCGAACTGAACCTGGGCCACGTAAGCTTCAGGCTGGACGGGGACGACCGTTACCTGATCATCGGCCATATCCATCATCTTGGAAAAACGTTCGAGGACATACAGACCGAAGACCTGACGCTCATGGACGGCGACGGCGAGGTGATCCAGGGCAGGCTGAAGCCGCCCGGGGAGCGATTCATCCATACGGAGATTTATAAGGCGCGTCCGGAGATTCAGTCCGTTGCGCATGCCCATCCCCATACCGCCGTCGCCTTCAGCGTGTCCGGAACCGATTTGTTGCCGGTGGGGCATCGGGGGACGATCTTCACGCCCAAGGTCCCCATTTTGGATGATCCAGGACAAATCGATAGCCCGGCCTTGGGGAGGGAAGTGGCGCGGGCGTTGGGTCAAGCGCCCGCCCTCCTCCTGGCGGGTCACGGGGCGGTCACGGTTGGCGGGTCCATTGAGGAAGCGGTGAGCGTCATGATCGCCCTGGAAGACACCGCTAATCTCCAAGCCACCGCGAGTCTAGTCGGACAGCCTCGCCCCATCGAACAGAAGCACATCGAGGGCGGAACCACGCACGGGATCGAATTCAGCGAGTTCGTTGAGTGCACCTGGGCCGCCTATTCCGCGCGTGTGAGAAAGGCTAAGTAGAGAGAAAGGATATTGACAAAGCGCGGGGCGCTTTCTGGACACTGGCGTGCCTGGTTAACCACCTCTCGAAAGGCGTGCGCCAAAGACGCCCGGCTTAAGCGTATGCACCTTCAACCGCAGTTCGGCCGGCACGCAAGTGCCCAAAAAGCGCCCCCTGGAAAATCTGGCCGGTTTTCAAAGCTTGTCCCGACCGAAGCCGAGGGAAGGTTCCCTGGTCAATAAAGGAGCTTCTGATGCGCGCAATGGTTCTCCATGAATTTTCCGGACGTCTGAGAGAGGAGAGTCTCCCCGACCCTGAGCCGGACCGGGGCGAGGCGGTCATTCGGGTCAGGGCGTGCGCCGTCGATCAGTTCGACCTCACGATCCGCAACGGCCACGTTCCCGGCACCAAGCTTCCTTTGATCCTGGGCCATGAGGTGGCCGGGGAGGTGGCCGCCGTGGGGGACGGGGTCGGGGGCCTATCGGTGGGCGAGCGGGTGGCCTCCACGCTGTACGTTACGTGCGGCCGGTGTCGTCCCTGCCGCATCGGCGCCGAGACGGTCTGTGAAAATTTCCTGGGCTATCTGGGCGCTCAGTTCGACGGGGGATATGCGGAGCTGATGAAGGTCCCGGCGGCGAACCTCGTTCGGATAAGCGATGGGATTTCCTTCGAGGAAGGCTCCGTCCTGGCCAACGCCATCGGGACCCCTTACCACGGGATTGTGAAGCGGGTCGGCGTCCGGCCGGGGGAAACCGTCTTGATCACCGGCGCGGGCGGAGGTGTAGGGCTTCACGCCGTGCAACTGGCGCGTCTCGCCGGAGGAAGAGTGATCGGGGCGGACATTTCCAAAGGGAAGCTCGAAGCGATCCTCAAGATGGGGGCTGAGCGGGCGGTCGATCCCACAAAGGAATCCCTTGTAGAGGCCGTCATGGATTGGACCGGGGGCCGGGGCGTGGACGCGGCCATCGAGCTGGTGGGGACGGCCACGCTGTCGAGCACGATTGAATCTCTGGCGATTCGGGGCCGCCTGGCGATCATCGGCTCCCACACGGGCCGTTCGTTTGAGGCCGACCCCCTCTACCTCATGCGCCGAGAGCTGACAATCATGGGCTCGCGCAACTGCTCCAAGCAGGACCTGCGGGAGGTCGTGGACCTGGTGGAGGCCGGGCGCGTCAAGCCCATATTCTCTGAGAAGTTTCCTCTCACAGAGGCCAACTCGGTCCTGGAGCGAATGGCGAAAGGGCAGTTCGTCGGCCGGCCGGTCCTGATCCCGTAAAAGCTGATTGGCGCCGCCCGGCAAACTTTTCTTTTCTGCGGGCCGCGTTTTTTGGGCACTTGCGTGCCGGCCGGACTGCGGTTGGAGCCATGTCTGCTCAAGCCGAGCGTCTTTGGCGCACACCTTCCGAGAGATGATTTACCAGGCACGCAAGTGCGGAAACCTGACGCTGTGCGTCCGCCCCCCCACATCCTCCAGCAAAACTTTTGTTTCGCGAAAGAGTGCGGCCCTTCCGGGCCGCCCTCTCTCGCAAAAGCTGGCTCGTTGGCCGGATGCTGCGGCTGGCGAAGCCAGACGGGCAT
>JBHIBA010000400.1:0-3751 GCA_046758845.1 Nitrospinota bacterium | reverse complement strand
CACCTTCTGATCAAAATCGGCATCGCTCACCTGGACGATGTGCTCGGAAGCCATGCTCTCCCCCTTGAATCGTTTTTTCGTTTCGTTCTCGATCCATGCTACCCTCACCCCCCCTCCCTGTCAAGCCCCCCACTCCTGTTGCTCCAAGTTCAAATTGTCCGCCGCGAAGCGGCACGCAGTCGTCAGGCCTCAACGCGGAGTGTGCGGCGTACTGCACGCCGCTCAGGTGCGAGGCTCGTAGTCCAAGGTGTATTCGGCAACGGTCATCCGCCCCACTTGGAGACAAGGGAGGGGACAAGTTCCAGCTGACCACTATTCGGACTTTGAATTCCTTTGACGCCGATTTGAGACTTTTCCTGGCTCGCTTCGGGGACGATTAAGGAAGGCTTTCTATGATGGGATTAAAGGGATCATTGGGGTTATGGCGGCGGATGAATGACAATGAAGCCCAGTCCACCATTGCCCGATACTGCGGTCCAAAGACCCACTGAAGCCTATGTCCTCGGACTCGCTGATGGAGCGCTGAAAGCACATCGAGAGTGATGTCCCCCTCACCAGGGACGAGCACTGTGAGCCTCTGAACATCCCACATCTCTGCCACCGAGCTGGAGGCAATGGGGGTTGTCCTTCCCCAGATTGCGCCGTTGGAGTCGGTCACTTGCAACTCCCAGCTGTCTACATTCGGAATGTCGACCTGCACGAACGCATAAAAAGCTCCCGATTGTGGAAAAGAAACCGGAGGAATTAGGAGCGGATGTAAGCCCTGAGCGATCTGTTGGATTTGGGCCAGAGAGACTGCCGTCAGGTTGTGCGTTTGGATGATAGGCTCAGATGCAACGGCGCCAGTGTCTCGGAACAGACCAAGGCCGTCCGGGAAGACATAGTGATTAGGTGGGGGGATGGGATTGGAGGCGAAGAACTCGGGAGCGATTTGGGGGCAAGCTCCACCGTTAAGACAATTGGTGCGTATGGGAAGGACTGGTTGGTAGGTTCGCAGCGTGCTTCACCTGCCGGGCGAATGATAGCGATCACATCATTCCCGACAAGGCTGTAGTCCGCGGCCTGCGGAATGTGGGGAGGAGAGGGTGATATCCGCGCGGTCAGTTGAAGGGCGGAGACATCGAGTGGGGAAGCGGTAGCATTCGGATCGTTCACGAAGGCGAAGAAAAGATAGTCTCTTCGAAGCCCCGTATGCTTCCCCGATGCAGTAAGGCTGCGCAGGAATTGAAAGCAGGCGCCTGTCGATCCGGAACCAAGAACCATTAGGTCAAATTGGTCATTTAAGAACCGGACCTGCCAGACGAAAAAGGCGTTCAGCGGCGTTGTCTTAACCCTTCCGGCGACGGCGCCATCCTCGCTTCCGAGGCGGCCCCGGAAGACCAGGACATAGGCCGCCACTTCGGCGGGCGGCGTAAAGGCAAAGAGGACGCTGCTGGCGTTTGGCTCGAGCGTCAGATCAAAGGATTTAACAGGGTTCCGAACATCGCTGAAATTGTCGGCGTAGAGCGCGAACGTCCCCTCCATCGCCTCCTTTGATGTGTTCGTAATGGTTAAGGCCGTCCCACTTACCGTGAAGTCCAACGTCCCCCGGAAGAAGTAGTTGAGCAGTCCAATGCTGTACGCCACTGCCCTGGGCAGCAGCAGGCGCGCATAGTCCTCGTAAACCTTGTCGTCGAGCTGCAACTGGAGACTAAAGTTAGTCAGTCCCAGCTCGTCTGCAATGGTCGCGGCATATGACGTCTTCAGGAAGTGCTTGATGCGCTCGCCGTCCCTTTCTTTTTTGATGTAGAGCGTCTGATCAACCTGTCCGTCCTCCGCTGTCACCACCTCCGGCAAGGCCAGCGTGGTCAGGTTTGTGCTCGAGCGGCGGGGGTACGGGGACCACCACTTGTGGGTCTGTGGGAGCGTGTCCGTGAAGATAGTGTCCCGATGGACGAAGTTCGCGTTCGTATACTCGGCAAGCCCGATGGGCGCCATCTTTACCGGCCGGCCATCGGTGCCTATTCCGTCGCGGAGCGAGGTAGTTGCGTCGGGGTTCTGCCCAGTGTACCGGTCTGCGTCGATGAACTTGCTTATGGGAATGGGAGCCAGGGGGTCCGTGGGTTCAGTAAGAAGTTCAGGGGCAAGAAGAATGCGAGGAGTCTGACCAAGAACCTGGGCAAACTCCGCGGGGCGAGTCCGCTGGAACCGCCTCTGGGTCCACTTCTCGAGGCTGAACCCGGCGACATGGGACTCGTTTCGGGCGTGCGGTACGGAGGCGGCATCCTGGATTAGGTGGATCTGATGCCCGACGCCCCGGAAGGTTTGCGCTAAGAACATGTCCCGGTCTTTTTTCCTTTGGCTCGTCAAGGCACGGTGAAATCGGTCACGGGTCTCTTGCCAAGACCAGGAGCCCGTGTCGCCCGCCAGCTGGTTCCGTGTCTGGGCCCAGATGGTCGATGACACCCCTGAGGACACATCGCTTAGGCCTGCCTCGTCCAAGGGGCGAAGAGGATGATGGAAATGATTCTCGAAGCGGCCAAAGGGGAGTGCTGTGAAATCATCCTCCCGAGCACTTCCTTCTTGGACCCGCTCTGTGATAGTCTTTTCAATTGTTATGAGCACGGAATCTATACGCTCAATGTCACGCAGGCGAGACACGATTCCCTCGCCCACACTCAAGTCCTCACGCAGCCTGCGATCTACCGATGATACCCTGAGAGCTTCCTCGCTAATGGCACGGTGTGTCTCGATTTCATATCCGTGGACGGGCGTCAACGCACACATCGTGGCCCAGACCACGATTACCACCACGAGAGGCAAATCAAAGAGGACAACTCTTGCGAACCTGTTAGAGTGTGCTTTACTTTTCATGACGCAGCTCTCTTCTTTCTATCTCCATTGCTCGAAGCAGACTCGGTATCTTCTCATCCGGGACGCCACCAGGTCTGACACCGGCGTTTCTTAGCCGCTCCTGGCGACCCTTATCCCTAATTGGTTCGAGCTCGACGACTCCAAGGAGAGAGCGGTTCCGGCGATCGGCCATGGCCTGTGGAGAGGCGAACCATCCGCGGAAATACGCGTACCCAGGCTTGAAAATTGTAACTGATGGAAACAGCGTGCGTTTTGGGGCCCGATGTTCGATCTCTGGGGCATCTACGGAGAAGTAACCCTGGATATTGGTGAGGACCTCAAGGGCATCATGAAATTTCTCGTTCGTCTGTACTAAAGCCGGCACGTCGTAATACCAAACCGCGACAACGACCGCACCGGGAATCGGGTCCCTGGTTTGACTGTCTACTACCTGCCCTCGATACGGCCCCCGCGTCCCCCGGATATAGGCCTCCTTTTCTTCCTCTGAGATTCCCGGTCCACAACTGACCGCCACCCCAAGCATGAACAATAGAATCAGCAGGCATGCGCTCAAGGCAGGGCTCCTCACTCGTCGAGGCTCTACGTTCGTCAACTCCACCCCCTTTCCCGCACCCTGCACCGCTGTGCCTCGAGATCCGTCCTGAGACTGGCCCCCACCCAAGCTCCACGTCTGGATTCGGGCTTCTGAAACGAACCTAGAACGACTCGAGCCGCCAGATCCCATCGGCATCCACGCTGAAGTAGATGTAATGCGTAATCGTCATCATGGTTCCGCCCACGCGCTGCTGGCGGCGCAAGCGATATTTCGCGAAATCCCCCTCAAAGTAGACCGGCTCAATGACAGGCATATCGGCACCTAAGGCCGACAGTCGTGACCCGAAGGCGTCAAAGAGATTAG
>JBHIBA010000399.1:0-3784 GCA_046758845.1 Nitrospinota bacterium | reverse complement strand
CCCGGCTCAAGGGGCCGCCGGTTTCCCGGACCGGCGGCCACCAATGGAGGAGGTCTTCGTGGCGACCGTCAAAATCAAGGAAGAGAGCGAGTTTTCCCCACAAATGGCCCGGGTCTTTGAAGGCGTCCGGAAGTGGTTCGGTCTTCCTTTCGTCCCGGCGATGAACCGGGTCCTGCCCTACTACGAGGAGTTCTGGGCGGGGTTCGGACGCTGCGGGGGCCGGGCCATGAAGCCCGGCGTCCTTCCCCGGCAGGCGAAAGAGCTCCTGGCGGTGTCGGTGTCGGCCGTCAACGTCTGTGAGTACTGAGTCGTCGGCCACACTGCGGCCGGGAAGCTGCAGGGGATGAAGAACGACGACATCTGGTACGAGCTGGCCTACACCGTGGGGACCGTCCACGGGCTCAACTCCGTGGCCGACGGCCTGAACGTCCCCCTCGATTTCAACGATGCAGGGACGCGGCGGCCGAGGCTCCCCCTGGTGGACGAGAGGTCTGCGCCCGAGAGCGTCGTTGCGATTTTCGGCGAGATCAAAGCGTTCTTTGAGATGGACCGCGCGCCCAACGTCTATCGGGGGATCGCCAGGGATCCGGGCTACCTGAAAGACCACTGGGCTTACGTCAAGGTGGCGCTCGAGGGCCGGACCCTGGACCGGCCGACGAAGACGATCCTGGCCCTCGGGGCGTCCGTGACGGCCAAGTCGGATTACGGAATTGATTTTTTTCTGAGAGAAGCCCAGCGGTTGGGTTTGTCCGAGGAAGGCGTTTGGGAGGTCTTCCACGTCGTCGAGCAGTTCAACACGGTCAACAAGATCGCCGCCGCACTGGCGCTGGAGCCCGATATGGAGGCGGGCCTCACTCCGGCCGGGTGACCGGACCCGACCCTTCTCTGAGCTTGAACCGCTGGACCTTCCCCGTTGCGGTTTTCGGCAGCGCCTCCACAAATTCCACCCATCGCGGGTACTTGAAAGGGGCGATCGCTTCCTTGACGAACGTCCGGATCTCTTCCGCCAGATCCTGAGAGGCCCGTTTCGGGTCCTTCAGCACGACGAAGGCCTTGGGTTTGATGAGCTGGTCTTCGTCCGGCGCCCCGACGACGGCGCACTCAAGCACTTCCGGGTGATTGGCCACCGCCCGCTCCACCTCGGCCGGGGAGACCCAGATCCCGCCCACCTTCAGCATGTCGTCCGAGCGCCCGGCGAAGTAATAGTATCCGTCGGCGTCCCGGTGGAACTTGTCGCCGGATAGCAGCCATTCCCCCACCATGGTCTGCTCGGACTGCCGCTTCCGCCTCCAGTAATAAAGGGCCCGGGTGGGCCCCTTGATCATCAGGCTTCCCACTTCGCCTTCGGGCGCTTCGTTGAGGTCCTCATCGACGATCTTCAACTCGTAGCCGTCCACTGTCTGCCCGCATGAGCCCAACCGCGCCCTTCCTGGCCGGTTGACGAGATAGAAGTGAACCATCTCGCTGGAGCCGATGCCCTCCAGGATTTCCGTGCCGAATCGCCGCTTCCACTCGTGGAAGATCGCCGGGGGAAGCGGCTCCCCGCCGGCAATCGTTATCTCAAGGGAAGACGTGTCGTACCGCTTTTCAGCCTCCTCGACTTGGAGCATCCGGGCGTACATGCTCGGCACCGAGTAAAAGACCCTGGGCCGGCGCCGCTCGATGATCTCGAAGGCGCGCTCCGGGCGCGGCCTTTCGGGGTCGAGAACAGCCGCCGCCCCCCACCGCAAGGGAATGTACATGCCGGCTCCAAGACCGAACGTGAAGAAGAGTTTGGGAATGGCGTAGCAGACCTCTCCGGGCCTCAGGTGGAGGATCGTGGACGGAAACCGCTCCGAGGCCGCCAGGACGTTGCCGTGGGTATGGACCGCTGCCTTGGGGAGACCCGTGCTCCCTGAGGAATAGGCCCAGAGAAGGACGTCATCCGCCCCCGTGGAGACCGCATCCAGCGTGTCCGGGGCCCGGGCGACCGAATCCGACCAGGAAATTTCACCGGCCTTCGGCTCGCCCACTACGAGGACTCGCTCCAGATAGGGGCATCTCGCCCGGATGGATCCAAAGTTCTTCCGGAACGCCTGGTGGAGGAGCGCAAACCGGGCGCGGCTGTCGTTGAACAGGATCTCCAACTCGGCCGGCCGAAGGAGGGGATTGACGGGGACGGGGATCAAGCCGATTTTCGCGGCCCCCAGAAAGGCCGAGACGAACTCGATGCCGTCGGGAAGGAGCATGATCATCCGCTCCTCCCACCGGGCGCCGAGGCCTCGCAGGGCGTTTCCCGCCCGATTCACCTCCCGCAGGAGTTGCGCGTACGTGACAGTTTCTGCGCCGGTGTAGAAGGCCGCGAAGTCGCCCCACCCCTTCTGGATTGCGCCGTCGATCAAGTAGGAGGCGAGATTGAACCTGTCGTGGAGCGCGGTTTTGTCGTCCATGAGTTCCGCTGGAAACAACCCCTTGAATCGGCCCTTGAATCGGGCCATTGAATCGGGGTGAAAGGCGTCTGCCGATCCGATCTCAAGCGCCGGGACGATTCCCCATTATTGTCTTTCCGTTCTCTCAGGAATGCCACTCGGCCGGATCGGATCTTACCAAATTCATTTCAGCGCCGAACCTCTTGACGGCGCGTCTCCACCGTGTCCAAGCTCCGAAGCCGGCGGCGACTCCCCAAACGACGGAAGATTGGTTTAAGATAGCCCCCACAGGGAAGGCCCGGACGCGATCACGGATGGAACCTCGAGTTCTTCGATGACGTATGCTTCTGCAAGGAATGCCTGACCCTCGAAAGAGAAGGCCAGCGTTGTTCAGAAGATTCTTAAACCGGGAGGCTTCCTGATGATCGATACCCTCATCGAAGGCGGTTGTGTCGTGACCCTGGACGCCGAGAGGCGCGTCCTGGACGACGGGGCCGTCGCCGTGGACCAGGGGCGGATCGTCGAGGTGGGGCCCGCGGACGAGCTTCGGTCAAAATATCAGGCCCGCAGAAGCCTATCCGCAGCCCGGAAAGTCGTCCTCCCGGGGTTCATCGACGCTCATGCCCATGCGGGGCACGGTCTGACCAAAACCATCGGGGAGCACACCTACTATGGGTGGTTCCGCTTGATCGATCACATCTATTTTCGAGCCACCACCGAGGATTTCTGGTTCGTCGAAGCTCAGCTTTCAGGGCTCGAAAAGCTCAGGTTCGGGACGACCTGCGCGGTGTCAATCATGGGGTCGGCGGGCCGGAGCGATGACCCCTGCTTCTCAGACGCCCATCTCGAGGGGGTCCGGCGCATCGGGATTCGGGATATCCTGGGGATGGGTCCCACCTGGGGGCCTTGGCCCGTCGTTTTCTCGACCTGGAAGGGGTTTCAGCGGACCGACCGGCGCGTCACAATGGAGGAATGCTTCAAGACAACCGAGCGCGTCATCCAGAAATGGCACGGCGCGAATGGCGGCAAGTTCCAGGTCTGTATAGCGGCCGTCCGTTTCGCGCCCTCCGTTTATAACCCGGTCACCGGGGGTGTGGACGAAGAAACGGCCCGGAAACAGACCGGTTTCATGAAGGACCTCGCCGCGCGGTACGGCGTCGCCTTGCACGGTCATTACTATGCCGGCGGCCTCGAGTTCATGCACCGCCATCTCGACCTTCTGGGCCCCAGGACGCAACTGGCCCATTGCATCGGTATGCCGCCGGAGGAGGTGAAAATCGCCGCCGAAACCGGAAGCAAGGTGATCCACTGCCCCAATGCGCGGGCCCACACCCAGGGACGTTGTCCGGTCCCGGAGCTCCTCGAGGCCGGCGTCA
>JBHIBA010000398.1:0-3790 GCA_046758845.1 Nitrospinota bacterium | reverse complement strand
TCTTAACCCACAAGGAGGTGGCACATGCGTGTGGATCTGTACACAAAAGTTGTCCTGACCGTCATCGCCCTGGCTCTGACGGTTCTCGCGCTTCAGCCGTACATACTGGCGAACAGGGCGGACGCCCAGAACAGCCGGGAAATAGTGGATGTCCGGATTCGAAGTATAGAACAGACAGTACGTCTTCCTTGGGAGCCGATTCGCGTCAGATGTGAGAATTGCCGCTGAGATAAGACGAGCGCCAGTTTCGGAACTGACCTACCACTCGCGATGGTAGAGGGTCAGCGAAGCGGAGTAAGATGCAGGCTGAAGCCCCTGCTTCAGAGTTCTAAAGTCTGTCTGTATGAACCGTTCCGTCGGCAATGTGAGGGACCCAAAACCTAGACGATAGAAAAGGCTATAGTGCGAGCAGGGCAGGTCTCTTTGAACTAGCGATGAATCTATGAGAGCGCGCCTTTTTCTTTGGAGCGGAACGTGGCTGTCAACCGGATTGAGATCCAGATCAGCGCGAGTGCTGATAAGGCCAGGGCTGGCTTGCGGGAGGTCTCCAGCGCGGCGCTCGACACCACGCGGCGGATCGACCGGAGCTTCCGTGCCATCTCTCGAAGTGTCGAATCCGCTGCCGCCGAGGCCCGCCGTGGGGCCACAACGGCCTTTGTCGGGATGGGCCAGGACTTTCAGGAACGTTTCGTCTAACCCGTCCGGGGCGAGAGCAATTAGCCGACCGTACGATTTCTGATATATTGTGCGCATGGGTCTTAACCGACAAGGAGGTGACACATGCGTGTGGATCTTTACACAAAGCTCATCCTGACGGTGATTGCGCTCGCTTTGACAGCTCTCGTCCTCCGGCCGTACACGCTGCCGAAAACGGCTGACGCAGGGGGGACAATGGATGTGCGTATTGTGGGTGTAAGTAAGTTGACTCCATTTTGGGACGCTATTCGAGTGGAATGCGTGAACTGCCGTTGAAGCTAGCGTCGATAAATTCTTGGCCTAACAACTGAGTTTCTGTGAACTGGCTATTGCGTCGGCAAGTCAACCCCAGATCCAGAGGCTAGAAGGGGCATAATGGGTATGGGATAAGCGTCGCTGAAGCGGCGCGTGATTTGATAAAGGCGCGTCCATTGTGGTGCGCCTTTATCTTTGGGGTGAAAAGTGGCTGTCAATCGAATCGAGATCGAGATCAGCGCCGACGCGGGAAAGGCGAGGGCCGGCCTCCGGGAGGTCTCCACAGCTGCGATTGAAACGGCGCGGAAGATTGACCAGGGTTTCCGGGCGGTATCCCGCAACGTTGAGTCCGCCGCCGCCCAGGCCCGCCGGGGGGCCAAGACCGCCTTTACGGGGATGGGGGAGGACTTTCAGGAACGGTTTGTCGAACTCGTCAGAGGCGAGAGCAAGCAGCTCACAGACGCACTTTCGGATGACTGGATGGACCTGGCAACGGGCATCCGGAGCGCCAACCGGGAGGCGGGCGAGAGCTTCCAGGAGGAACTCGGCGACCGGATGTTGAAGGGCTTCCAAGACATGTCACGACGGATGAGGGAGCTCGCCCGACTAGCCCGCAGGACGGCGAAGGACGCTGCCGACCAAACCAAGTCCATTCTGGAGACGATGAAGGTAGGTTTCGAAAACTCTTTCAAGGGCTTGAAGGACTTGAGCAAGTCAAGCCAAGAAACGCTCACCAACACCTTCACCGCGATGCAGAACACGATCTCGCAGGTCTTCTTCGACGCCATCACCACGCAGTTTGTTGACCTGACCAAGACCTTCGAGAACCTGGGCAAACGCATCCTGAGCCTGTGGCTCGACCTGCTGGCCCGGATGGTGACGGCGTGGGCCGTTTCTGGATTGGCGGGGATCTTTGGCGGAGGTCCAGGCTTCGGCGGTCAATCTTTGTCGGGGACGGCGGCGGGCGGACTTCTCCAAGGCGCAGGAGCCGCCAGCCTGGGCGGGTTATTGGGCCTGGGTAAAGGGTTTGGAATCACAGAGCTCGCGCTTTCTGCCGGCCTGTTGCCTGAAGAGATCATCGCTCTCAGCGGCGGGGCGATCGGCGGCGCCGCAGGATTCGGCGTCGGGACGGGTCTGCAGGCGGCCGGGGCGCCCAAGCCGGTATCGGCCCTCGGCGGCGCGGCAGCGGGAGCCGGAATCGGCTTCGCTGTGGGTGGACCCGTCGGCGCGGTCGTGGGCGGAATCGGCGGACTCATCGGCGGCATTTTCCAGCACGGCAGCCCATTTATCCCCCGTGACATGCTGGCGTTCGTCCACAAGGGCGAGGCGGTGGTCCCGGCGAAGTTGAATCCGTTCAACCCGGTAGGGGCGCATGCCCGCACTGGCGGGCAAGCCGCCAGTGGCACCGGGCCAATCATGGTGAACATCGACCTGCGGGGGTCGGTGGTGACGTCGCGGAGCGAGGTGGACCGCCTGGCGGCGAAGATCGAGGCGGCGTTGAGACGGAAGGTGCGGCTGAGACACGCGGCGGCGTAGGGGCGCATGGCCATGCGCCCGTTACGAGTTGCGAGTTACGCTCGCTTCGCTCGGGTTACGAGTTACGAGTTGCGAGATCCCGGAACCCGCAACCCGCAACCTGAGTGAGCGGAGCGAACGAACATGGGCAAGGGAAGATTTCTCTACAACAACCTGATCACGGGGGCTTCGATGCTGACGGCGTCGAGCATCTGGCCGGGGACCGTGGGGACCGCCCTCAAGGAAGGGACCGGCTCGGGCTCGATGACGCCCGCGGGCGCGTATTCCGGTGTGGACGAGCGACTCTACACTGTGGAGATCGACCTGGGCGGGGAGCTCGGCACAGCCACGTTCCGCTGGCGTAAGAACACCTCGTCCGGCTGGGAGGCCTCGGGCGTCCTGACGGCTACAACCGACATCACGCTGGAGGACGGCGTCAAGGTCCGGTTCGCAGGCGGCACGGGCACGGATTTCGTCCTGACCGACCGGTGGACGTTCAAGGCCGTTCGCTTCTTCGCGCCGGGGAAGGTCATCGACCTGGACCCGGACATCCCCTGGCGGAGCAATCTGCTCACCGCGCGCCCCGTCCAAGCTGACGTGAACGTCGAGATTTTCGATGCCAGCGTGCCGACCTTCACCGACAGGACGGCCGAGGCATTCAGCGCCTCCGGCTCGACGACGGGCGCATTCTGGGTGGACGTGGTTGGAGGAGACCTGATCTATGTGGGAGCAAAGGTCCCGTTCGACCGGATCACAGTGGATCTTTCCACTTTGGCTGTGGGAGCGGGCGCGCTGACCGTCGAGTATTACAACGCGACGGCCTGGGCTGCGGTGTCTGGTCTCACGGACGGCACGGCTTCGGGTGGAAACACGTTCGCACAGGACGGAGACGTCACTTTCACCATCCCCGCGAATTGGGCCGTGCAGGGCGACGCCAGCCTGGACGCGGACAAATATTATGTCCGGCTAAAGCCGGCCAGCGACCCGACGACCGACCCGGACGCCGAGCGGCTGGTTCCGACGTTCCTGCCCGAGACGCTGACGGTCGACCTGGCCACCGCAAAGCAGGTCACCGGAGTCGTATTCCACGGCCACAACATCGGCTCCGGGGCGGCGGCGATCCAGCTCCTCGCGAATTCGTCCGACGAGTGGGGTTCTCCCGCGTTCACGCAGAACCTGACCTGGGCGCAGGACACGATCGTGGTGTTCATCAGCCAGACATACCGCTATTGGCAGGTCCGCGTGGCGGACAAAGGGAATGCGGACGGGTACGTGAAGATCGGCGAGGTCTTTCTGGGGACATATTTCGAGCCGACGAAGAACT
>JBHIBA010000397.1:0-3806 GCA_046758845.1 Nitrospinota bacterium | reverse complement strand
TTGTACTTTGTCCGGATGCCCGTCTGCCTTCGGCAGCCGCAGCATCCGGCCAACAGGCCAGTTTTAGGCGATAGAGGGCCGCCCCTTCCAGGGGCGGCCCTCTATCGTGAAATAAAAGTTTTCCGGGGGGCCCAGGGGGCCGGGACGCACCGCGCCAGTGCCCAAAAAGCGCCCCCTGGAAAATCCTCGAATGCTTCCTTATTAGTGGTCACCGCCCTTCGAAGCGGGGCGGGCGTTTCTCCAGGAAGGACTTGACCCCTTCCTCGTAGTCGCGCGTGGAGCGTAGGTAGGCGTAGGCCTTGCGCTCGAGCTCCAGGGCGGTCCCCAAGGGAACGTCGGCGCCGTCCTGAAGGGTGCGCTTCAGGACTCGGAGCGAGAGGGGCGAGAGCTTCAGGAACTCCTGGACGATCTCTTCGACGGCGGCGTCGAGCCCCCCTGCGGGGACGACCTTCGCCACGATCCCCAGGCGTTCGGCCTCGGCCGCGTCCATCCGCCGTCCCGTCAGAACCCAGTATTTCGCCCGGCTGAGACCGACAAGGCGCGCCAGTCTTTGGCTTCCCCCGCTTCCCGGCATCATCCCCAGGCGGACTTCGGGCAAGGAGAACTGGGACTTTTCCGTCGCAATGCGGAAGTCACAAGAGAGCGCCAGCTCGAACCCGGCCCCCAGGGTGTGTCCGTCAATGGCCGCGATGACCGGCTTGGGACAGGCTTCGGTGGCGTCCATTTCTTTCCCCCAGGCAACGAGCTCGTGCGGCGGGATCTGCAAGAATTCGCCCACGTCCCCCCCGGCGCAAAATGCCTTCTCACCCGCCCCACGGACGACGATGACCCGCACGCCTTCGTCGTCGCTCAGGTCGCGGAGGGCCCCGCCATAAGCCCGGCGCATCTCAACCGTTATGGCGTTCATCTTCTCGGGGCGGTCGATGATGATTTTCGCGGCCCGGCCTTCGTGCGTCCTCTCGATCCGGATCTGTCCCATTCTGGATCTCCGTGAAGTGTTTGTCAGGATGAATAGGGTTCGTACTCGCCGGCCCTGAGCATGCGGCGGAGGATCTTGCCCGAGGCCGTCCGAGGGACCTTCTTGACAAAAATCACCCGGCGCGGCCTCTTGAAATCAGAGAAATCCGCCTGCGCACAGCAGTGCCGGTCGATGTCCTCGGCCGTGAGGTCCGCTCCGGCCGGGACGACGAAGGCCGTCACCACTTGCCCCCATTTGGGGTGCTCGACGCCGATGACGGCCGACTCGACCACGTGGGGATGGCGGGCCAGGACGTCTTCCACTTCCGTGGGATAGATGTTCTCGCCTCCTGAGATGATCATGTCGTCCACGCGCCCGGTGACGTACAGGTCGCCGTCGTCGTCCTCGTATCCCACGTCTCCCGTGAAATACCAGCCCCCGCGGATGGCCTTTTCATCGGCGTCGGGTCGCCGCCAGTAGCCTTGGAAGGCCTCCTCGCTCCTGAGGCTGGCGATGATCTCGCCCACCTCCCCCCGGGGGACGACCTCCTCGGGGGCGACGCGCCGCTCGGGGTCGGCCTTGACGACTCGAAGCTCCGAGCCGATTCCGGGACGCCCGGCGGAAGTCGGTTTTTCCTGAAGCCTTTGATTGATGGAGAAGGTGTAGACCTCCGTGCTGCCGTAATGATTGGTGAAGATTTCCGGGTCGAAGCGGCGCACGAGGTCCTCTGCCAATGTCTGGGTCATCGGCGCGCCCGCGAAGGCCAGGCGGCGGACGCAGGAAAGGTCGTGGTCGCCGATATTGCGGGCGCCCAGGAGCTCATGAAAGAGCGTCGGGATGAGATAGAGGGAAGAAATACGCTCCCGGGCGACGAGCTCAACCGCAGAAGCCGCGTCGAACCCGCGCATCACGACGAAGGTCCCGTTCAGGAGGACCATCGTCATCAGCGAGACAATTCCCATGACGTGGTAAAGGGGCATGACCCCCAGGGTCCGTTCTCCGAGGGCATAGCCGCACTGGACGGCGTGAGCCAGGGCGCTCGCGTCCTGAGCCCGATGGTTGCGCGGAACCCCCTTGGGCCGCCCGGTGGTGCCCGATGTGTAAAGCATGAGGCAGGTCAGGTCTTCGGAGATTTTTTCATCTGGAGGGGCGTCGACTTGCGGTTCCAGGATCGCGCCGAAGGACTCGCATTCCCCAGGGGGATCGGCGTCACAGAAGATTTTGCGGCATTTCTTCGGGAGCTCTTCGGCCGCCTTCTCACCGGCTTCACGCGAAGCGTCCTCGAAAACGAAAACCTTTGCCTCGGCGTCGTTGGCGCAGTAGGCGATCTCCCCCGGACTGAACCGGTGGTTGATGGGCGTCGCGACGGCCCCGAGCTTCATGAGGCCGTACCAGGAGGTAACGAGTTCCTCCCGGTTGCGCAGGGCGAGAACCACGTGGTCTCCGCGGCCCACCCCCAGCGCTTGATACGCCCGGGCCGCGCGGTTGACCCGGCGGTCCCACTGAGCGAACGTCAGCCGCAAAGAGCGGTCCGCCAGAAACTCCCGGTCGGGATAGCGAAGGACGGATAGCGAGAGTCTTTGAATCAGGTCCATGGCCGCTCACGGGCTGCTTGCGGGCCGCACGGATCCCGCCTTTCGCGTTGCCTTTCCGGCGAACCGGCATTTCGCTTCCGTCGTCGGGACCATCGAATCTGTCGGTGAAGGTTCTGCAACGGGGTTGATGTTAACAAAGGGGGAGTTTGAAACCAAATTCCGCCACCGGGCTTCGGTTTCATTGACACCCCTGGACCGGAATTGCTAGGGTTCCGGTGCTCTTCGGTGGAATTTTTGCCCTGTCTTTGATGAGGGGGACGGTGCCGGCGAGTGATTGGACCTTGATTGGGTGCGCCGGGAGGGACTTCCCTTGACTGAGCCGAAAGACCCAACGGACTTAGTTGTCGATTTTCACTGCCACATGGCGTACTACGAAAACGTGACGGACTCCTACGCCCGGTACCTCGCGCAAATGGCCGGGATGGCCTATGAGGACCTCGTCGAACGATTCGGATCGCCCGAGGCGTTCCTCCGGCTCCTGGATGAATACGGCGTGGACTACGCCGTGATCCTCGCGGAGACCTCTCCCATCTCGGCGGGGATCTCGACAAACGAGCAGGTCATCGAGTTCTGTTCGGGATCGGACCGGCTGATTCCTTTCGGGACGGTCAATCCCTACCTGGACCACCGGCCGGCGCGCGCCGTCCGGGACCTGGCGGAGCGGGGCGCCATCCGGGGCCTGAAGCTCTATCCCAATTACCAGTACTTCTCCCCGAACGACGCAACGCTCTATCCCGTTTACGCCGTGGCGGAGGGACTGGGGCTTCCCATCATGTTTCACACCGGCTCGTCCATATTGCCCGGCTCGCGCATGAAGTACGCCGATCCTCTCCTTCTGGACGACGTCGCGGTGGACTTCCCCGACCTGGTGATCATCCAGTGTCACGGCGGCAGGCCCTTCTGGCACGACCGCTCCTTCGTCCTGTGCCGCCTTCATGAGAACGTCTACATCGACGTGGCGGGCCTGCCCGCGCACCGGCTTCTTCGGTATTTTCCCGAGATGGAGCGTCTGGCTGGAAAGTTTCTCTTCGGCTCCGACTGGCCGGGCGTCCCCAGGACCATTCGGCAAAACGTCGAGGCGGTGAGGACGCTGGGTCTCCCCGAGGAGGCGGTTCGTATGGTCCTCGGGGGAAACGCCGCGCACATCCTGGCCTTGCCGGACGGGACGGGAGGGTCGAGGAGGTGAATGGATTATCCAGGGGGCGCCTTACAAAAAGCGCCCCCCGCAAAGAAGTTTCCTCTCAAATCTCCCT
>JBHIBA010000396.1:0-3823 GCA_046758845.1 Nitrospinota bacterium | reverse complement strand
CGGATCTCATGCTCAATCTTGATGTTTAGATTAATGACGATCGGCTTTTCCGGCGCCTCAACCTTGACTCGAGGCTGACAGGCAGTGAGTAGCGACAATCCTATGAGAGCAAAAAGTATCGATTCCCTCATCATTCACATTCCCCAGCTTCCTAAGATCCGATTCCCTGCCTGCGCCGTTCATTTTCGTTAGCTTCTCTGCTCCCCATTGGTGCATCCGCGCAACAGGGTCGCAAAGGCAGGAATAGCTACGACCTTCTAACGACCGAACTTTTGGAACTGTCTGATGATGGTCTCAGGAATCTTGTAACCTTTCAAGCCCCTCTGGAGCATCTGGTCGAGCTGACCGCTGAGATTCAAATTGAGCTCGACGGGACGACCCTTGAAGAAATCCGGGTTGGAACCACGAAGATGAAGGCTAACCTTTGTATTGCCATCGCTTCGCCTATTCAGTTTGATACGTAAGGTCTTGTACTGAAAATTCTCCAGGGCAGAAAGCATCAGCTGAGTCTTTTCACCACCGTGGCGCAAGGCAGATGGAACTTCACTGGGATCGTAACGCACCGTGCCACCCTCCGGAGTGGCCTCAAGTAATCCCTCCCGGATGATGAGAGCCCCTTCCTTTATCAGCACAGCTATGTCTCCTGTGAGCCTTCCTATCACTGTTAGTCCCTCGACCTTGGCGAGTGCGACGAGCTTCTGAAGATTCACGCCCTCAATCTCAAGCACGAACTTGTGCTGCGCACTCCTGGGATCGATCGAAACCCCCTCTGCGCGGATCTTCCCTCCCGCCAAGCGCCATTCGGTCCGTTCAATGACAAGGCGTCCCTCAGGCTCGATATGGAAGGAGATAACGCCGTGGGTGAGTGGAAAGCCGACGTCAATCATGGCGATCGCTACGAGCTGTCCCGGAGGAGTCGAAAGTGGCCTTAGACTATCAAACCTGACCTTGGAGTTGACCCGGTTCAACACCAGTTGGTCAGTCCGTAATGAGAGTTCTTCTATCAGCAGTTTGACTTTTGAGGTGAGCTTCTGGCCTGCCCAGGTGATCTTCCCTTCCAAGGCGACCTTGCCGGAAGCCCAGGCGATTGAATCCCGGAGGGCCGGGAACAGATCCTGTGGCTGGTCCACTTTCGGGGTGAAACGCAACTGGTGAAGCCTGAGATTTACGTTCCCACCCCCACCGGCAAGATCTTGCGCGCCATCAAAATCGAGGGCCAGCTTGCCGCTCAATTCATTGATTTGACCCGAGAAGAGGAGCCGGTCTTCATGGCGCTTGATTTCGGCTTTCAGCCGTAGGGGTCTGACATAGGGAGGATCCTCCAAATGGAGAATCCGGCTCACATTCAAAGAGGCAGAGACTCTTTCGCCTGGCGAAGAAGGATTCAGCCGCAACTTCACGTCCACACCCCGCAGCGCAATGGCATGGGAGGGAACCTCCAGGCTGCCGCGCGTCGCTACCACCGCCGCTTGATAGTCCCCTCGACTCCAAAGTACTTCACCGTCCAGGCGAACTCTAGGCACCTTGGCGAGCATCGACAGGCGCTGGTCGCGGGGGAGGAGCACGTCCACTTTCACTGGGGAGGGGACGAGAGTGACCAAGTACCGCAGGACGGGGCCGTCCGCCTTTCCGAAATCTACCTCAAATCGTGAGCCGTTGACAGGATTGATGAGCAGGTTCAGAGGTCCAAACGTTATCGCCGACTCCTCCCACTGTACTCCCGCAACGCGCACTAAGCCACCCCTTTGCGGTCTTACAATCATCCGTTTTTTTCGGAATACCAGATCACCGCCAAAGACAAGATACGCCTCTTGTATTGCCAGTCTCGAAAACCGAACGTCGTCGGCAGAAAGCTCTGCACTGAATCTCCCGGAGAATCTCTCCGGCGTACCGGCAAGACGAACATCGCGCACCTTGACCACGACCGTACCCGTCGCCTGCCGCCAGTTTGTAAGGACTATTCCGAGGTACGGAATGTCAAACCGCTTGAGCTTCCCGTCGGAGAAGAGCTCAGCCGTCGCGTTGACCTCGCTCTTAAGCCTGAGCCCGTTCACAACCGTCAGAAGCGTCCTTCCAGACATGCGCACAGCAACCGAGTTCCTCCCCACTCTCGCTTGGAGAATGAACGGCGTCCGTGTTCCACCTCCGATCCAAAGCGACAGCGGCCCCTTCAGATTGCGGCGGAACTCAGCCGCCTCGGCCCACCTTGTGAGGAACACCGGATCAAGACGCTCCGCCTTAAGATGGATCCCTTTGGCAGACCCTATGGTCAGAAGGTTTCCCGAAAGCTCGACCTTGAGGTGCCCGGCAACCGACAATCCAGTAAAGGAGCGTGGTAGAGAGGCGTCGCTGAGATTGAGGTCGACCGTGCCATTCAGGGCGACGGCGTCAAGCTTCCCGAATCCCCCCCGAAGCACGGTCAACCGCCTGAGATCGGGGAGGGTGCCCTTGAGAATGATTCCTACCCGGCCGTGGCCCTTTACCGAATGCGGAAGGGAGAGGGCCTGTTGCCGGACAGAAGCTGCCCGTGCTTCCACCTCTCCCCGGAGTGTAATAGAGGGGGCGGAGGCGAAGATATCGTCGACTTTGCCCACGAACTCGATCTTAGCTTGATCATCCGAAGAAATCATGACTCCCTTCGCCGTAAGACGATTCCCCACCAGTTCGAACTCGAGTCCTGTTTTCCGAAAGGAGGCGAGCGGCAGCTTCAGCTCGCCGAAGGAAATCCTGCCCTGTAGTCGTTCCATCTCATATCCGAAACTCTTGAAGGTGAGCTCCCCAGAGATTGTGCCCGCGTCCAACGCCGCCAACGCTAGGGTAGCACGGGAAATCTGGACGCTTCCTTCGAGGCGGCCATCCGGTTCCACGCGCAACACCGCTTCTGTGCTCAAGGAAGCGTTCGAGCTCCAAAATCCTAGTTCGGCTGCAACTTGTATGGCTCCGCTGTTTGCCAAGCGTAGCTTGGCGGAGACGGTAACGGTGCTTGCCCCGAAAGGGGTGGTGACATCCAACTGTGAGGTACGGATCTCAATAACAGCCGCCGGGAAGACCAGGGGCACGGTTCCACCATCCTGTGTTGACCTCAGCAGGTTGTCGAGGGTGCCGAACGAAGCCCCATTGGCATCGACGTGAATATGCATCCGCAGCCCGGAGACAGTGATCCGCTTAAGCCGCCCCTGAAGCAGATCAGGAAGAGAATATTGCGCGGTCACCTCTGCAATTCGAAGGTCACCTTCTTCCCCTACACGCAAATTGGTAAACACGGCGTGGTTCCAGTCGATGAGGCGCACATCAAGGTCCGCACGCTCGATCCCTGCAGAGCGCAGCTCCGCAAGGATATAGCGTTCAATAAGCCGGGGCAGAATCATCTTGAAGGCAATAGCACCGAATACCATCAGGATAAGGGCGAGGCCCGCTGAGAACCAAAGAACTCGCTTCCGTTTCCGTCCAGCCATCTTCGCCTTTCCCTCATCCACAGGCATGACCTCGCAGAAGCAATTGAGATCGCTACAGTCTGGGAAAAAGAAGGATCAAGATGATTTTATATGCCCGAACGAGACTATCCAACAGACCAACGGGGTACCAGACTCAATTCTTGCCAAAGACCCCGCGCAAGCGTGAGCGCAAGAATCAATATGACAGCGTAAATGGTCTTTACCTGGGTCCTCCTCGGACAAAGAGCCAGCTTGTCCCCCCCTTCGTTTAGCTCACACCACAGGACTTCACCCTAGTTCCAAGAGAGTAAGATTACTTGGCTTACCAGTAACGTGTTCGCGGAAACCCAAGTCACAGGTATACAGGATAATGCCAGAAAATAAATCCG
>JBHIBA010000395.1:0-3829 GCA_046758845.1 Nitrospinota bacterium | reverse complement strand
GGGCGTTTGGCAAAGATCAACTTGAGGAGACGCCTTTTTCCGCTGACGTATTTTTCGTACGCCTCCTTCAACTCGTTGGCAAACTCGTTCCCATGATGGTAGAGGATCGGCAGCTCAACGCCCGCCTGAAGCCAGTCCAGGATTCCGTAGTCGTAGTGGAAGCGGAACGCGGACACCTCCATGTGGACGAAAATCTCCAGGGGCACGGACGGGTCGATGGGAGAGGTGCCTCCGACCTCATCGACCGCGTTGAATTGCCCCAGTTCGTGCGACTCCGAGAAGTCCAGGCGGAAGGCGTGCTCCCCCTTTTCGATAAGCTTCGCCGGCGCAGGAATGAATTGATACAGAAAGACGTGCAGCGGGTTGTTGAACCGCAGGGGGATGGGGCCGTGGACGTTGGGGAGGGTCTCTTTCAGGCCGGCCCCTCGGATGAATCGGCCCATGCGTTTGAAGTACGAGGTGTTCCCCTTCGGCGGGCTTTCGGGCCGCTTTTTCGCCGTTTGGGCGAGCACAGGGGAGGGCGGCTTCCCGGAGCGCAACAAGGACCGGGCTAACGGCTTGGGGAGTTCGACCGGCGGAGCGGGGGGAATCATCAATCTCGGCGCGATCGCCCTCGGCTCAGACAATGAGGCGCCCAGCATCCCGTTCGCCCCGGAGGAGCGAATAGGAGGAAACGGCTGGAGGTCTTCAATCGGTTCAAGCTCGGATGCCAGTGAGAACGACTCCACCGGACGCCAGGGCCGCCCCGGCAGGAAGGTCATCCGCTCGATTTCGGCGAGGCGCCCGGAGGGAGTCGGGCTGAGGACATCCACGACCAGCCTGTGGGTTCCGTATGGGTCCCGGAAAATCAAGAAGCTTCGAACCTTTGAGCCGCCAGCGACACCGATCAACAGGCGGCTTTCTGTTTTTCCGGCCGTGGACAGCGACATGCCGGTCAGCCCCCGGGGAAGTCCGGCCGGCATCGTGAGTCCGGGTTTCAGCGCCGCCGGAATAATCACCCAGAGGGTTCTGCCGGAAGCTCCCTGATAAACCCCGTATCGGGTGACCGGCTGATCGAAGTCCAACACGATCCGGGAGAAGTAACGGTGTTCACCCACCCGGACTCGGTAAAGCGTCTTTGCGGAGCACACGCCCGCGAGATTCAGGGCGAGAACCAACGCCAGGCAAGCAGTCGTTCTCATCGGCCGATTCGAGTCCTGATTTACGTTGCCGGCTGGCCCTGAGCCGGAGACGCAACTTGTTCGTTGAAGGGCCCAGAGAGATGGTCTTGAATCCTCACTGGACCGGAAACAGCCGAATTTTTTTCTTCGCGAGTATAGCAGGAGTATAGCAGTAAAAGTCAAAAAGAAGAAAATGCCTTCGCGAAATTTTTCTCTGACTTTTGTGAATCTTTTCCCTGACTCTTGCCTCACAGGGCGCCGAAAAACGATTTTGAGGCCCTTGGATTGGCCGTTGCCGTCATTCTGAGCGTGGGTCATCGACCCGCGCGAAGAATCTCGTTGGGATTAAAGGGTCTGTTTCCAACTCCCCCAAGAACAACGGGTTTCGAGCTTGAGGAGATTCCTCACTTCGTTCGGAATGACAATCCCGCTGGATCGAGCCACCCCTGAGCGGGGACTGAACCGGAGTTTTTCAGCAGCCTTCCATGAGCGTGTCCGGCAAAAGTGTCTCCGCGAATCGGATAAATGAGGCTCCCGATGGTTGTCTGATGGTAGGGAAAGTCTCGCCCCTTCGTACGGGAAGGGCCGAGGTCGGATTCTTCTCCGAAATAGAGTCAAATCGAAATATCCCATTCGTCACGGCCGGGTGCGTCAGACTGTCAGGGCCTTGATGTAGGAAGACCCGGCAGGTCCTGTCCCAATGTATTGAAACCGGCCCCCGTTGCGAATTTGATTGACAGGGACCTGCAACCCAAACTATCCTCGATTTCCGCCAACGAAGAAGAAGCGGGTCGTGGCATTTACATGGAAGAGAAGAAGGGCAAAAGAGATTCCGGGAAAGTTTGGGGCTCCGGGCTCAGGAGTAGATGCGTCGGGGAAATTGGCCGGGGAAGTGCTGATGCGGAAAGTATGGACCCTCGCGGTATCGTCCCTGCTGCTATGTTCCCTGGCGGCGCCTACGAGCGCAGAGTTCATCGGTGGGCTCAGCGCCGGTATCGTTCTTCCGGGCGATCAAGACCTGAAGTTCCAACAGCACTCGGCCGGCGGCGCGTTGCTCAATCGCATCGAGCAGAGGAATGTGGACGAATCCCCGGGCCCGTTTGGAGGCCTCAGCTTCACGGCATGGGGCGACGACGGCCTCCTGCAATACCTTGCGCTCCAGGTAGAGGGAATGCATTGGTACATTTCAGCGGACCCCGCCCCCGCCCCGCCGGCGCCGGATTTCACGGTCGGGCAATACCGTTTGGCTTTCTTTTTCAGCGCACTCGGACGACTGCCTCTTTATCCTTCCTTGGGTCGCTTCTCCTCCTCAGCCAAAAATGTTCTCTTCGGCTTCGCCGGGGTCGGCGGCGGCCCCATCTACACCAGTATCCAGCATGGCAACAGTGAGTGGGGGTTGGGCTTCCAACTGCTCGGGGGGTTTTCGATCCCCGTGGTGTCAAAGCTGCGGATTCGCCTGGAAGCCCGATATATCCTGGCGCCCGATGCGGACAACCCCCCCCGGGAGGGCTGGCGCGTAGATACGTCCGGCAGCCCAGGGGAGTTTCGCTGGAACAAGCACCTGGACACGCGGTTCATCCCGGTCTTGATCGGTTTCGACTGGATTTTCTGAGAGTCAACCCGAGCAAGTGATGGAAAAAGGGGGCGAAGCGGGTTTTTGTCAAGTTCAGCGGGGTAATGCGGCCAGATGGGCGGGACAGGCGGAATACAGCGTTTGAGCGAAGAAAAAGGAAAAATAAAAACCGCGAGAAAAAAGCTTGACATGCCTTTTTGGACTGTGTTAACGTCCTGCTATGGCCTCCCATAAGGGATGGAGCGCCTGTGCAGCACGTTTGAGAGGCGGGTCAAGAGAGGGGCGCTCCAAGACGTTTCGGCGGAGGATATCTTCTGGTCTACGTAGTAATTCTTTCGGCAGCGTTGAAGACGCGAAATCGCGAAATGGGAAGGAGGTGATTGGCGGGGGAAAATTTGCAGCAACGGTTGCTGTCGGTGGGGTAGTAGCAGTACCGTGCAGGTCCCTTTCACGGTGGGAGGAATGAGATGATCAGGAAACTGCTCGGCGTCGGGCTGACCTTGGTCTTCCTGACCGGTTTTGCGACGTCGGCGATGGCACAGGCGATAAACTTCAAGTTCGGCGGCTGGTTCCGCTACCGGGGTATTGTCACCGATAACCAGGACCGCTTGGACACGGTTGAGGGGGCTGCGGGCGACCTGGGCCGGGACAATTTTCTGTTCTACGACTCGGTTTTCCGTCCGACCTTCACCGCCACGATGGAAGACAAGGCCCGGGTGTTCTTCCAGTTGGACATCCCGTCCTTCAACCAGGTCGGTGGGGACGACGGGTTTCAGGTCGGCACAGGGTTCGTGCCTGAGACCGCTACGGGTGAACGCGGGCGGACCGACGTGAACGTCGTCGTCTACAACCTCCAGGTCAAGACCCCCCTGGTTCCCTTCCCGTGGTTCTGGAGGTTCGGTCGCGACAACGTCTTCCTGCCCCGGGGCCTGGTGGGCCGTCTGCCCCTCCTGCGGGAGTTCGGCATCCAGACGTGGGCCACCATCGGCATGTTCAAGCCGCGGGTTGAGGTTTACAAGCGGGACGAGTCCGCTTCCACGAGTTTTGGCGGCCGGGGTCTGGACTTCTCGGACGACGACAACGTCTACGTGTTCAA
>JBHIBA010000394.1:0-3837 GCA_046758845.1 Nitrospinota bacterium | reverse complement strand
TGGACCCCCCGAAAAACTTTTGACGGCCCGGCACTGCGTGGCCGGGCCTGCTTGGGTTAGGTGTGGGGTCGGCTGAACCGGTGGTCTGTGGCCTTTCGGTGTCTCCCATCTTCGGCCGGATGCCCGTCTGCCTGCGGCAGCCGCAGCATCCGGCCAACAAGCCAGTTTCAGGCGATAGAGTGCGGCCCTGCAGGGCCGCACTCTATCGCGAAACGAAAGTTTTGCGGGGGGGTGTGGGGGGCGGACGCACCGCGTCAGGTTTCCGCACTTGCGTGCCTGGTCAATCACCTCTCGAAAGGTGTGCGCCAAAGACGCACAGCTTGAGCAGAGATGGCTCCAACCGCAGTTCGGCCGGCACGCCAGTGCCCAAAAAGCGCCCCCGTAGAAAACAAGAGCGAGTCCTCCATAGAACACCGGGCATCCGTTCAGCTTCGCTCAGCACAAGCTTGCTCGGCGATTGAGTCAGGCTGCGCCGAAGTACGCCTTTCCCCTCAATGGGCCGGGGGGGCCTGAGCGGCGGCCTCGCTCTTCTCGCGCCGGAGTTGCTCCGGCGTTTTGGCGGGGGCCACGCCGACGACCGATTCACGCGTGACCAGCTCGGCCAGCCCTTCCTCATCCATCCCCTCGGTGCCGGGGGGCCGCTTGGGGATGATGAGGAACCGCGTGTCGGCGGTGCTATCAATGACACGGAGTTCCACGCCCTCGGGGACGACGGTCCCGAACTCCTCTTTCAGCAGGCCGCGCGGGTCGACGACCACCCGGTTTCTGTAGGCCGTGCTCTTGTACCAGTGCGGGGGCTGGCCCAACACCGCCCTGGGGTAGCAGGAGCAAAGCGTGCAGACCACGACCCAGTGAACATCGTCGGTCTGCTCGTAGGCCACGAGCTCGCAGGGTTGCCTGTCTTCCATGTGGATGCCGAACTCTTTGCAGGCCTCCGTGCCGTCCGCGAGGAGCCTTTTCTTGAACTCCGGGTCCACCCAGGCCCTTGCGACCACCCTGGCCCCAACGGTGATGTCTTGTGCCATCAACTCTTCGCCGCCGCGCCGCAACTCGTCCAGGGTGATGACCCCCTTCTCGACGAGGATCCGCGCGAGGGCGGCGATCCGCTGCTCCCAGTAAGTCATCCCGTGGTGTTCCAGGTCGAGGAGTCTGTGGTCGTCCTTGTTGTGGGGGACCGGCGCGTGGCCCCGGTTATAAAGGGATTTGGAGAATTCAGCGCTGTCGTCGTACGCGGGCGGGATCTCGGGCTTAAACCCGTCCCCCCAGGGTGGGCGATCCTTCTGATTCATCGTTTTCTCCTTCCCGCCGGCAACTGATTCATTCAAGGAGCGGCAGCGGCCACAATGGCGCGGGCCGATGCCCTAATTTGCTTCCAGCCAGTGCTCGTAGACGTCGATGTACATCTTGTCGTTCTTCGATGCCGCCGGACAGCTCTCGCCCCAGACCTCCGGGTAATCGAATTTGATGCAGTAAAGCGGTATCGCGGGAAGGCCGTCCATCCCGTAGGCCAGCTTTTCCGGGTCAGGATATTCTCCCCGGAAATCCTCCACGACTCCTCTCTTTCCAAGAACGAAAAGAGGCGTCCGGATGTGCCCCCATTTAACTTGGTTCTGGACACGAACCTGGTCTCCGACCGAGAACTTGGCTGTCATTCAAACCACCCTCCGATCCGGGGGAAACACCTTAACGCGTCGATCCTTTCGAGTTTCGAGGCGAATTTTGGCATTTTTTGAAACCACAGGTCAAGCGGGAGCGTCTGACTCTATGTTTTAGGCATTTAGGCATTCAGGCTGGGAGACAGTTTGCGCGCGGGTTGGGTAAAATGCCCCTACTGAGCGGGCACATCATCTACGAGGATGCGGACATGAGAGACTTCTCAAAGGAAAACTTGACCCCGGACGGGGACCGCCGATCAGCACCCACGATTTCCCCGGACCTCGACGCGGATTTGCTCTGGCAGCATCTCGAGGAGAGCTGCCGCTGGGAGCGTCCCGTCAACCCGTCGGGCGCGGGGGCGGCGTTAGGCTACACCGGGTCCGAGCTGGACTCCTACGGAATCGCCGTGACCACCCACGAAGCCGACGTCTACGTTCCTTCCAAAAACGAGTGGCGGCGTCTCCTCTTCCCCGTAGCCAACGTCGTCCCGGACGGGGGCTCCGCCCTGTCCGTCCTGGTCGGGGGGCACGGAGATGCCTCCCTCCTCGAACTCGCCCGCCTGTTCCATCTTCACCGCAACGAGTTGAGCCATGGCGTGCGCTTCGCCTGGTGGAACGGCGGGGGTGAGATCGGCTTCAGCTCCGCCGCGTGGTACGCCGATCACCATTTCGACCTATTGCAGAGCCGCTGTCTCGCTTACCTCAACGTCGATCACCTCGCGGACTGCTCCCAGACCGGCTATCAACCCTACGCGACGGCCGAGCTGGTGGATTGGGTGAAAGACGCCGTCAAGCGCCTGGCCGGTCAGGAGGCCGAGCCCACACCCCTGCCAAGGAACGCCGATGGAAGCTTGCTCGGCGTAGGCCGGCCCAGCTTTTCGTTTCTCCCGGTTTCTCAGGCGCGGGGGCTGGGCATGATGGACAGAGAACGGCTGGTCGAACGCACCGGCTTGTATGCCGAGGCCCTCTATGAGCTGTGCACAAGCGCCCGCGCGCCCATTGACCTGATGGCCATCGCCGACGTCTTCTGGGGAGAACTCGAGGTTTTATCCCAGGCGGTTGGAGATGCCTTCGACCTCGGCCATGTGAAAGAGGGGGTGAAAGAGCTCGTCGTCGTGCTGGAGGATCGCGAAGAGATAGATGCGCAACTCGAGCCCGGAGAGGCGAACCGGAAGATGCTGGATGTTTGCCGATTGCTCAACCCCATCCTCTATACGGAAAGCGGACCCTACGAGCACGACACCGGCGGGAATCGAGGCGTTTTGCCGGGGCTGCGACGCGCCCTGGGGCTCTCCCAGCTCGACCCTGATGGCCCCGAGAGACGTCTCCTCGGCGCGCGCCTGGTGCGAGAGCGCAACCGGGTCAGCGACATGATGTCCCGGGCCATCCTCGTCGCCCGAGGGTGAGAAGGCATTGCTTTGGGTGATGCATTTTTTTTCCAGGGGGGCTTTTTTGTAAAACCGCCCCCCTGGACCCCCTGAAAAACTTTTGACGGCCCGGCGTGCGGGTCGATGACCCGCATGGCCGGGCCTGCTTGGGTTGGGTGTGAGGTTGGCCTGAGCCGGCGGTCTGTGTCCCTGTAGTGGCTTTGTTCTTTGTCCGGATGCCCGTCTGCCTTCGGCAGCCGCGGCGTCCGGACAATGGGCCAGCTTTAGGCGAAAGAGGACGGCCCCATCAGGGGCCGCCCTCTTTCGCGAATAGAAAGTTTTGCGGGAGGCACCTTCCAAAAAGCGCCCCTCCCGCAAAAAAACGAGCCCCGGAGAATCGGCGTCTCCGGGGCTCGTTGGTTGCGACTTGGTGGAATTCACGGCCGGTGCTGAGCGGCGCTTCGCTCACATGGCCTTATCGCCCAGCGCCGCTTTGATGGCCGGCCACTGGGGGAGGAACCGGTTGGTGTACATGTCTTTGGTCGGAACGCGCTTCTTGAGCTTCTGGAGCTTGGTGAGCAGTTCGACGGTATTGTCCATCTTCTGGTGGTCAATGTAGCCCAGGCCGTGCAGCAACACCCCTTTGTCGAAGAGATACTCGGTATTAATGGCGAGGTGTTTGCGGATGATGGGTTCGCTCATCCCCGGGGCGTACTTGAGGAAGTTCTTTATCGCCTCGTCCACGTTGACCAAAGACCAAGCGAAGGCCTCCATGTTGGCCTTCACGGATTTGCGGACGAAATCGGGTTTGGACT
>JBHIBA010000393.1:0-3854 GCA_046758845.1 Nitrospinota bacterium | reverse complement strand
GCGCTCCGCTCTTTGAGCCCTTTGCGGCAGTAGTCTGCGATCTCAAAGTCCTTGCCCACATTGACCTCATAGAGGGCCAGCATGTCGCCGCGTCCTATCTTCCGCGTGTACTCGCTCTCCTCCACCGTCTCGATGAGGACGGTCCATCCATCTCCGTTGGGCCTCACCTCGATGACGCGGCCCGTCTTTTCCAACACGCCTTCGAAGAACTTCACAACTGCTCTTGTGACCTTCTCCACGCTCATCCCTTGCCTCCTGTTGTCCATGACATTCCCCGGCCGGGCCTTTCTTGGCCTCACCGGGGCAGGCTCAGCGGATCTGTTTCCGCTTCTGAATCACGAGCTTGTTGCCCCCTACCACCTTGAGCTCCACGAGCTGGCCAGGCTTGAGATCCAGGCTGACCTGAACGTTGCGGGGAAGGGGGACTTTCCCTTCTTTATCTACGGTGGTGAAGCCCCGAATCAGAGCCATCGTCCATCCTCCTCGTTGGCTATTATTGCGGCCCGCGGGCGTCAGTACTCCACATCCATGACCTGCAACCCGCCCCTTCTGCGCCGGTTTTCTGTCTTTCGTTGGGACTCCGCGATCCTCGGATTTCTCCACGCCTCGACGGTTCGCTCTGTGGAGGCTGGCCCTTGATCTTTCTCGGCGCCCCCTCGGCCGTTTCGCCGGGTCCAGTCCCCTTCTTCCCCCATCCACTCCGTTCCCTTCGGGTCCCACGTGTAGACTCTCAGCCTGGGGAGGCCGAGGATCCGGTCCCTCTCGGCGGACATGAGCCGGCGTGCCAGGTACCGATAATCAGGCACTCGCCATCACCTTCTTGCGGGACTTTTTCCTGGGGGGTCCCGCTCCGTTGCAGTGCCTGTCGATCAGGTCGGCGATGAGCTTCTTCGCTCCCGTCTTCCGGCCCTTCAGCCCGATCCGGCTGGTCTCCGAGGCCACGACGTCCAGACAGATCTGCTGGAAGACCCTGTCTTCTGCGTCGACGCCTGCGCCCCGCACCTTGATGAGCTTCCCGATCATGAGGCCAGCCCGGACGGTCGGGGCAAATTCGTATTTACCGCTCGCCCGAAAGCCCCGGACCATGTCTACGATCCGCTCGGCCTCCGCCCGGCTCACCCCGCTCTTGGCCGTGCAGATGGCGACCTCGGTCTCCCGGTCGAAATGGTCCAGGTCCAGGGTGATCATCCGGTCCCTCAGGGCGTCCTGGGTCTTATGCGTCCCCGCGTACTCCTCCGGGTTGCTGGTGAAGATGGCCGTGAAGTCGGGGTCCACCTTGAGGTAGCTCTCCCCATCCCGGGCAGCGGGCAGGTCCATCATCTTCTCCTGAAGGATGGAGAGGAGGATGTTGTTGGCCTCGGGGCGGGAACGGGTGAACTCGTCGTAGATCAGCGTGAAGCCGTACTTGCAGGCCACCGTGAGACGGTTGTCCACCCACCTCTTCATCATGTCCTCTTCGGTCTTGAGGACGGAATGGATGAAGTTGTCCACCACCTTGCGGATCCGGTAGCCGTGCTCCCCGCCCACGAGGTCGGAGGTGGAGAACTCTTCATCCCCGTGGATCATGACGACGGGACGGCCGACCTGGGCCGCGACGTGCATCGCCAGTGTGGTCTTCCCGGTCCCGGACACCCCCCGGAAGTGGACGGGAAAGCCCGCCTCAATGCAGGCCATCGCGCGTTTGACCACGTCCTGGATATACGGCGTGTCCACGAAACCGGGCATCGGCCTCGGCTCAAGGATGGTTGTCATCTCTTCGCGCATAACGTGCTCCTCTTTTTGCATGGCGGAACGCTACGGGGTTCCCCCGGCTTACTCACCAAACTTTGTGGCCCGGGGCATGAACATGAAGATCCCCATGAGGAAGATGAACGCCCCCGTGATGATCTCCAGGGTTTTCATCAGCTCCCCGAGGAAGAACCAGGGCCAGAAGGCGGCCAGGAATCCCAGGAGCATCCCGAAGAATCCCAGAACTTTTGTGTTAATCACTTTTCCTCCTTCTCGGTGTAGGGTCCACAAAACATTACTCCCAGGCTTCGGCGGAATTCGCCGATCGGGCCGCGATGGTCCGCCGCGTCATCCGAACATCCCTTGGTCCCTCCCTATCAGCAGCCAAGACGAGGCTATCCGGCCTGGAGCGCCCCGAGGCCCTTGCAGACCAGACAGGGGAGCTTGCTTTCGGGGTCTCGTCCCGCACCTCCGCAGTGGTGGCATACGGGCCCGCTGCCATTGAAGGGTGCTGCTCCCTTCCCTCCACACACGGTGCAGGTGAGCCGGGTGCCGGGGTAGACGCCCGTCCCGCGGCAGAAGACGCAGGTCCGGGAGGGCCGTTGGACGGAAACCTCGCCTCTTCCGCCGCAGACCTGGCACCGCGAAACGGGCGACAACAGCCCGAAGGGGTCCACCCCTTTTCCTCCGCAAAAGGCGCATTGCACCATTGCGTCACGCTCCCATGGCTGGGGGTCTCTTTTTCCACCTTTTCCCTCTTGCCCGCGGTGCCGTTTGTGATTCCGCCTGAAGGCCAATTTTCCTCCTAACTTTTTTCGGAACGCCCTCCAGAGGGTTCTCACCGCCTTTCGACTCTCTCGCCGACTCTGGCCTCTATCGCCTCGAGCCGCCGGCGCAGCCCCTCATTTTCTGCCTGAAGGGCCTGGGCCCTTGACGAAAGAGCCGGGTCGCTTTCCCACCAGTCGATCCCCATCTCCATGGCCTTGTCCACGGAGGCGATGAGGAGGCGGATCTTGATGCTCAGAAGCTCCACGTCGGCGATGGAGATGACGATATCGCCGGCGATGACGATCCCCTTGTCCAGGATCCGCTCCAGGAGTTCTCCCAGGCTGGTGGCGGGGATGGCGTGTACGATTGTGGGCTCTCCCAGTCTCCTCGGCGTGTTTTCTGGCATCTTTTATCCCTCGCGTAGCCGTCCCCCTGCCAACTCGGGCTCATTTCTCCGTAGGCGGAGCTTCAACGGGCGGCGGGGGCTCAGGGACGGGCGCCCTCGCCGCCACGCCCGCTCGCTCTTCCTGAAAGCGGGATACCATCTTCGAGACCTGCTGCTGGCGCTCTCTCTGACGGGAGCGGATTTCCGTCATCTTTCGCTCAAACGCCTGAAGGCAAGCTGCGTTGTCTTCGACGGCCTTCGCGCTGAGCGCCATCAGCCTCTCCTCAAACCCCTTCCGGTATCCCGGCAACCTTGCCGCGAGTTCCGACTTGATCTCGGTGAAGCGCGTCATCCCGTTCTCATCCGAGGAGACGATCTCCTCCTGTGGGTTCTTCATCTCCCCAGCCTTGGCCGGTTCCTACTATTTCCTCTTCTTCCCCTTCATCCTTTTTCTTCTTCTTCCCCTTCATCTTTGATTCGGCTGGGGCTTCTTCTTCCGCCGCTTTCGCTTTCGCAGCACGTGGAGGACGCGGGGGGGCAATCCCTCGGCCGTCCCTCTTCGCTTGCATTGTCGATACCAACTTCTGCCACTCCGCGCTCGCGGCTTCCATCTCTTTGCGGAACTCAGCCAACTGGGCTTTGACCTCGTGAGCCCGTTCTTCATCCTGCTTCCGAAACTCTCCTAACAACCGGGCGATGTCATCCGCCCTCTCTCGGTCCCCCTTCTGGAACTCGTCCATCAGCCGGGCGACCTCGGCTTGCCTCTCTCGATTCTCCTTCTGGAAGTCGTCCAACATCCGGGAAACCTCGGCCATCCGCTCTTTGATCTCGGCTTGGGTTGTGCGAACCCGCTCCGCCTCGGCCTCGACCCGCTCCTGGTCCTCCTTCTGAAACTCGCCCAACATCCGGGAAACGTCAGCCATCCGCTCTTTGATCTCGGCTTGGGTTGTGCGAACCCGCTCCGCCTCGGCCT
>JBHIBA010000392.1:0-3874 GCA_046758845.1 Nitrospinota bacterium | reverse complement strand
CCGGCACGCAAGCGCCCAAAATGTCCCCCAGGAAAATTCATGCCCCTAGCCGTAGGGGAAGATGAAGGGATATTCGGGGATGATGAGTTCGCGGGTCTTTTGAGATTCCTCGGCCGTCGTCGCCACCAAAATGACCCGGCAGGGCGCGCCGGAGATGACCGCCTTGGCGGTCCCCCCAACCGGGGTATCCAGGATCCCCCGCTTGCTATGGGTGCCCAGGACGACGAGACGTGCCCCAATCTCTCCGGCCACCTCCGAGATGACGACGCGCGGGGACCCCTCTCGCACCATCGACTCCACACGTACGCCTTGCTCGAGGAGCGGCGCCACGAACCGGGCCATCTTCTGCTCGGTGCTCTCGCCCTCGGGCATCAAGGCAAGCTGCACGTGCACGGTGAGTGCGGTCAAAGGTGCGTCGTACAACCTGGCCATGTCGACCGCCACACTTCGGACGGCCAAGGCCCGAGGCGTAATGTCGGCGAACCTCTGAAGCGCAACCGCTACAAGAATGCTCTCACTCACTGCCCGTGCCCTCGGAATGCGGCGGACGGGAAAAAAGACCCGGATCCGCTCAGCCCCCAGAGCCTCCATCCAGACCTATACAAATTTTAACCCGTTCGGCGCTCTTGCGCGAGATTTTTTTGCGGACGGAAGAGTACCGCTGTCGTCCTGGCGTCCAAGACCGATCAGGCCCAGATTTGACCGCATGATACGCATCCCGAAGTAGGCCCCCTGCCTGCTTTCAGAGGGCGCAGCCCTGCGGGTCGCAAGATGACTCCTGCGTTGAGAACCTGACTCCAGGGCCGAAAGAAAACCAGTCCCCGCAGACCTCGCCCGAGAAAATCAAGAGAGGTTCAGCTCTTTCAGGAGGTCCTTCCATGCAGCTCGCTCGCGCTCGGGGTCAAAGACCGGCGCGATTCGCTCACAGGCCGCCTGGAGCCTTTCGCGATATCCGGGTTGGGTTTCCATCCGGGTCAGAAGACGCGCCAGGGCGCGGGCATCACCGTATGGAAAATATCCCGGGTAATCGTCGCCCAGGAGTCCCACGGAGCCGGGGATTCGGGAAGCCAGGATGGGAACCGATCCGGCGACGGCTTCGGATATCACGTTGGCGCCCCCCTCCGTCTTCGAGGTCAGGACGAGGGTCCGGCTGCGAGCCAGGATCCGAAGCGCCTGTGATCGGGGTTTTTCGCCCAACCAGTGATATCGCGGGTTGCGGGTCACCTCCGCCCGGGCCCGCTTGTCCATCGCCTCACTGAGCGCCCGGCCGACGTGAAGCACGCGGATCCGCGAAGACCTGGGCAGGAGCCGGGCCGCCATCGCCGTCCGGAACGGGTCTTTGACGGGGCGCAGGTTGCCGATCACACACACGTCAAACGTGTCCTCGGCCTTCTTGGGCAGGGTCTTAAAGCGCCCGACGGATTGAAAAATGACCCGCGTCTTGTCGCGCAGGCGGGCGGCGAGCTCGGCCACCCCCAAAGGCTGGAGCACGATGAGGCGGTTCGCCAGCTCCAAAACCCGCCGGGCCCGCTGGCTCGTGCGGATGTCTCCGTAAAGGTCCGTGCCGGTCAAACAGACGACAGTGGGGATGTCCGGGTGGTCTCTTTTGATCCGAAGAACGGCTTCGGCACTGCGGCGTGCGTGCAAGGCGATGAGCAGCTCACAGCGCCCTCCGTTGTACGACCCGTTCACGGCCACCCGGTGGCCCAGTTCCCTGAGAATCCAGCTCCACCGCTCGGCCGTCACGCGGTTGCCCGACCAGTAACGCCGATTCGCCGGAGAGATCATCCATATCGCCATCCTTCCCAACCCCCCCCTAGATGAACTTTCATGCGTCCCTTTATGATATCGAAGAATGCGCTTGCTGTCACACCGAGTCTTTGAGGCGATTATCTTGCAGGCGTTTGCCGGGCATTTCCAGAATCGGCAACCCGTGATTAAAATAACAGGCATGCAATGCAGGGAAGAAACCCGTCAGGAGCGATGAAGGCCATGTACAAACTGCAGACGCTATCCGGTTCCCGCCTCGCCGAATTGGTCGTGGACGCGAGAGAGAAGAGCCTCGCGCTGGTGAACGATTTGACCGACGAGCAGCTGCTCGGCCCGTGTCTCGGCATCGTGAACCCTCCGCTGTGGGAGATCGGCCACCTCGCCTGGTTCGAGGAGAGGTGGATCCTGCGGCACCTCAGGGGGGAGCAGCCTTTCGTCAAGCAGACGGACTCCCTTTTCGACTCCATGGCCGTGGCGCACGACACCCGCTGGGATCTACCCCTTCTCTCCCGGCAGGAAACCCTCAATTACATGCAACAGGTGCTGGACCGGGTCGTGGAGGTCATCCGCTCAAAAGAGGAGCCCAGCGAGGAGGAAAATTACTTCTACCAAATGGTCGCCTATCACGAATACATGCACGCGGAGGCCTTCACCTACACGCGCCAGACCCTGAGCTATCCGCCCCCGCGCATGCCCTCCGGGCAGGAGGGGGGGCGCGGCGCCGAGACGGACGGCGGGCCTCTTCCGGGCGAGGTCAAAATCCCGGGGGGGGCCTACATGCTCGGCGCCACCCAGGACATGCCGTTCGTCTTCGACAACGAGAAGTGGGCGCATCCGGTGGAGGTTGGCCCCTTTCGGATCTCCCTCGCGCCCGTCACGAACGCCGAATTCGCCCAATTCGTGGACGGCGGCGGTTACCGGCGGCGCGAGTTCTGGAGCGAGGAGGGCTGGGCCTGGCGCGAGCAGGAGGAGGCGGAGCAACCGGTCTACTGGCAGAAGACTTCGGACGGATGGCGGCGCAGACACTTCGACCGCCACGTCCCGCTGGAGGAGCACCATCCCGTCATTCACGTGAACTGGCACGAAGCGCAGGCCTACTGCAACTGGACGGGGCGCCGGCTTCCCACCGAGGCGGAGTGGGAACTGGCGGCGTCCGCCGAGCCGACGGCCGACGGCAAAGGATTCACGACGCGGAAGCGGATGTACCCCTGGGGCGATGAGCCGCCGGAGCCCGAGCGGGCCAACCTCGATTCACGCGCGATGGGCTGCGTCGATGTCGCCGCCCTGCCCGCCGGGGACAGCGCGTTCGGATGCCGCCAGATGATCGGAAACGTTTGGGAATGGACCTCCAGCACCTTCGGACCCTTCCCCGGCTTCGTCCCTGACCCCTACAAAGACTACTCTGAGCCCTGGTTTTATTCCCGCAAGGTCCTGCGCGGCGGCGCCTGGGCCACGCGCGGGCGCATGCTCCGAAACGCCTGGCGGAACTATTTCACCCCCGACCGGCGCGACATCTTCGCGGGTTTCCGCACGTGCGCCCGGGACTGAGCCCCCAGGCCCCGATTCCTATCGCCCGATGACTCTTTCCCCGTTCATGCTCCAGGCGGAAAACGTCCAGGTCGTCTTTCCCGCGGCCGCGGGGAAAGTGGAGGCCCTCAGGGGCGTGGATCTCGCGGTGGGGGCCGGGGAGACCGTAGCCCTGGTAGGGGAGAGCGGGTCCGGTAAGACCACGCTGCTGAAACTCTTCAACCGCCTCGTGGAGCCCTCTGAGGGGACGGTGAGGGTGCGGGGAGAGGACGTCTTTTCTCAGAACCCTGTTCATCTCAGACGGCACATCGGCTACATCCAGCAGGAGGGAGGCCTGCTGCCCCACTGGACGGTCTCGCGCAACGTAGAGCTCGTTCCCTGGCTCCTGGGGTGGGAAGAGGAGCGGAGGCGGGCGCGGACGCGCGAGATGCTGGAGCTGGTCGGCCTGCCGGCGCGAGACTTGGCGGGACGCTATCCACGAATGCTTTCGGGCGGCCAGCGGCAGCGGGTGGGGATCGCGCGCGCGCGGGGCGCCGCCCCCGCCGGGGGGGTGCAGGACGAGCCCTGCGGCGGCCGC
>JBHIBA010000391.1:0-3907 GCA_046758845.1 Nitrospinota bacterium | reverse complement strand
TGTCGGAAGAACCGGGGCGGGATGGCCGAAAGGCTTCCCGCCCCTTTGTTTTGGCGGGGATTTGCCCCGAGCGCCGCGAGGCGGAGGAGAAAGAGATGGCCGAGCAGGAGAAGCTCGAAGAAAAGACGCCCGAAACGCAGGGGGTCGGGATCGAGACACCGGCGGAGCCGCCAGAGGCCGAAAAGCCAGCTCCGCCGACGGTCGAATCCCTCCAGGCGGAAGTTGAGGATCTGAAACGGCAGCGCGACCGCGCCGCCGCAGCCGCCCGGCGCAAGGCGGAAAGTGAACTGGCCGCAGCGAGGACCGAGCTTGAGGCCCTCAAGCGAAAAGGCGCCGCTGGCCCCGAACCCGTCCCGCCCGACCCCGAACTCGGGATCTCCGATCCCGCGAAATATCGCCAAGAAATGGCGGATTACAACCGGAGGTTCTACGACTGGAAAAAGGCGCAGGAGATACCTGAAAGCACTCCCGAAAGCGCCCCGCAACCTGACGCGCAACTCGCGGAGCTGGCGCAAGGGTTCCTGGATCGCGCGCAACCCTTCCGGGAAAAGTACGCCGACTTCAACGAGGTCGTTGATCAGGACATCTTCAACGAAGCCATGCGCCTCGCCATCTTCGAGAGCGAGCGCGGACCCGAGATCGCCTACCATCTCGGCAAAAACCTCCAAGAAGCCAATCGGATCGCCATGTTGCCGACACATCAAATCTTCCGAGAGATCGGAAGGCTTGAAGCCCGTTTTTCGGCCCCCGCGAGCAGGGCCGTCAGCGGCGCGCCGCCGCCCATCACGCCCGTTCAAGGGACGGCGGCAGCCGAGAAGGATCTCTCCAAGATGAGCACGGAGGAGTTCATCGCCCGAAGGAACCAGGAAGAACGCGAAGGAATCAAGAAATCCCTCCAGGGGTAGATGGCCGCCCGAAATGACCCGGAGGGCTGGAGGAAAGTAGGTTGGCAAACACGCTGCTTGTCCCAGACATAATCACCAAGGAGGCGCTCCGCGTCCTCCACAACCAGTTGACGTTCCTCCGAACGATCAACCGGGACTACGACGACCAGTTCGCCCGCGAGGGCGCGAAGATCGGCTCCAACCTCCGGATCAGGATGCCGAACCAATACACCGTGCGCTCCGGCCTCGTGATGGACACCCAGGACGTGACCGAGACGAGCCAGACGCTCAGCGTCGCAACGGTGCGCGGCGTGGACATGAACTTCACGTCGGAAGAGCTCACCATGAGCATCGACAACTTCTCGCAGCGAATCCTGCGTCCCGCCATGTCGCGGCTTGCGGCGGAGATCGAGAACATCGTCCTGAGCAACGTCTACATGGACATCTACAACTTCTCGGGAACGGCCGCCACGACGCCCGCGACCATCAACGCGATCCACAACGCCCGGACGAAGCTCAATCAGGGTCTTGCCCCCAAGGACGCCAACCGTCACGTCTTGGTCGATTCCGTGGCGATGGCGGCCATCGCGGGCGGCGAGAAGGGTCTCTTCCACATGGGGAGCGAGCTGGAGCGCGCCTTCGCGCAAGGGTTCTTCGGCCGCGCGTCCGGGATGACGATCTGGGAGTCCGAACTCGTGCCCAACCACACCAACGGCACGCGGGACGACACCACCCCCCTCACCAACGGGACCGACCAGACGGGCGCCTCGCTCGTGTGCGACGGGTTCGACGCCAACGCCACGATCAACCAAGGGGATGTGTTCACCATCGCGGGCGTGTATGCGGTCAACCCCGAGACGAAGGGGCAGTATTCGCACCTCCAGCAGTTCGTCGTGACGGCAAACGCGACGGCGGACGGCAGCGGCAACGCCACGCTGAGCATCAGCCCCTCCATCGTGACGACCGGGGCTACGCAGAATGTGAGCGCGGCGGCGGCCGACGGCTCGGCGCTCGTCTTCGAGGCAGCTGGCGGTTCCGGCGCCGCGAGCGCCGTCATCGCCCAGGATCTCGCCTATCACCGGGACGCCTTCACGTTCGTCACCGCGGACCTGGAGCTACCGGCCAACGTCGAGGCTTCCCGCCAGGTCTTTGACGGGATCTCGATGCGCTACGTCCGGGATTTCGACATCGTGAACTCCAAGCACCCGGCCCGCTTCGACGTGCTCTTCGGCTACCGGACCATCCGGCCGGAGTGGGCTGTCAGGATGCGCGGATAAACCCCTCCAGGGGGGCGGGGGGGTTGCCCCCGCCCCCCGCCGAGGCAGAGGAGGAAAGAGCGAATGGCGGTAGATGAGCTGAGCAAGAACAACCCCGACGGGACGCGCCTCGGACAGAGCGTGACAGATCAGATCAGCTTCTACGGGGTTGCGGTCACGGCACAACCCGCCAGCGCCTCGCAGGCGGCCGCAGGAGCGGCCGTAGCCACCACGGGCGCGGTGCAGGACACCACGACGCAGGTGAACTACGGCTACACGACTTCCACGCAGGCCAACAACATCGTGACCCGGGTGAACGAGTTGATTGTCCTGACGAACCAACTCCGTTCCGAGTTAGTGACGCTCGGGCTCATCAAGGGGTCGGCGTAGTGCCCCGCGTCTTCGTCGCAAAAGGCATGGCTCCGGGGGGGGCTCCGGCCCCCCCCGTCCGCGCCTTCCTCGCTATTCCTACTTACGGGGGGGTTGACCCGATCTTCGTCCATTCCCTCTGGAACAGCCAGACCGCCCTTGCCGCCGCAGGAATCCCCCATACCCTCGCCATCTTCTCGGAAAACTGCCATGTGGACGACTCCAGGAATTACTTGGTCCGCGCCTTCCTGGAAAGTGACTGCACGGATCTCGTTTTCCTGGATTCCGACATCGGATGGGACGGGGTGGACATCGTGAAGCTGCTGATCGTGGATCGGGACATCGTGGGCGGCGTCTATCCGCTCAAGCAGTTTCCCCATAAATTCCCAGTCAAGAACCTGCCTGGAGAGATCTGGGGAGAGCGAGACGGCTGTGTGGAAGTCGAGGCTGTGCCGACCGGCTTCCTTCGGATCCGCCGCCGGGTCATCGAGAAACTCGCTGCTCCTGCCGATAAATTTAAGGGCAAAGAGGAACCCAGCGAACGGATGGGAATACCTATCATCTTCGAGCGGACATTCAAGGACGGACAACGCTACGGTGGAGATTACACCTTTTGCCGGAAGGCCAGAGCGGCAGGGCTCAAAATCCACACCATCCCGGAGATGAAATTTGCCCACTCGGGCAATTGTTGTTGGGAAGGCACCCTCGCCAAATTCTGGCGCCGGGAGCACGGTCTGGAGAAGAGGGCGTTCGAGGATGCCATCAAGGCTCTGAATGACGGCGAGATAACGGAAGAGCGCATCCGGGCCATCTGCGACTATTGGGGGAACGCCCCCTGGGCGGCGGGAGAGGGCCTGTTGCTTCGCTGGGCTGCTCTTGCCAAAGAGCATCAGGGCGACATCTTGGAATGCGGCTCGGGGGTTTCCTCCATCGTCGCGGCGGCCGCAAGCCCGCAGAGCACTGTCTGGGCCTTGGAAGACAAGCCTGAGTGGGGCGACAAGGTATCGGGCCTCGCAAACCGCCTTGGCATCGGCAACCTCCGGGTCGTGGACGCGCCGCTGGGTGAGAGTTGGTACTCGCCGAACGGCGAGATCCCACAAAAATTCGGCCTCGTACTCGTGGACGGGCCCACGCGCGGGACAAGTCAGAGTCGGTTCAACCTTTTTATGGGCGGGCTCGACCTCGAAAATGCGACCGTCCTTTGGGACGACATGGACCAGGAAGTTGCCCTGGAAGAGGTGCGGAGAGCTTGCCGCCTCTACGGTGCCGAGCCCAGTTTCATTGACCATCCGAGCAAAAACTTCGCCATGGCCAAGCTCGGGAACCGCGTCGAGGGATAGGCCATGCCCACAGCCCAGGACATAATCGAGAGCGCCTTCCGGGCGCTGGGGGTGCAGT
>JBHIBA010000390.1:0-3916 GCA_046758845.1 Nitrospinota bacterium | reverse complement strand
GTTCTAAGGGGGGTCTGGGGGGGCGTCTTACAAGAAGCCCCCCCAGAAATTCTACGCCGCGCTGGCCTAAAATTCCTGATGGGCCTCCAGGATCCGCTTCCAGATCTCCCCCGTGGTCAGCTCGTCCAGGTCGGCGATGGAGACGCGATTTTCCAGAACAACGGGCAAGCCCTTCAGCGGTTCGCTCAGGCGGAGGTCCCTGTTGGCCGCGGCTTCATCGATTCGGTCCACGGGCGTGAAATGCGGCACGCTCTGGAGCACGTCCGGATTTTCGTGGACGATTTTGAAGATCGTGATCACGATTTCGGCGAAGCGATCCAGTTCTCGTTTCGAGTAGCTTTCCGTCGGCTCCACCATGAGGCCGTAGACTTCGGGGAAGGCGACGGTCGGCGCGTGCAGGCCGAAATCCAGGAACAGCTTGCCGATGCGCGGGATGATCACCGCCCGCTTCGTCCCGGACGATTCGATCTTCACAAAGCTGTCTTCATTCAGCGAGAGAATAAACTCGTGCATCCGGGGGGAGTTCTCCGCCCCCGCAGGCAACGTCGGGTAGTACTCGGACAACTTCTTGTAAAGGTATCGGGCGGAAAGGACGGCGACGGCGGACATCCGCCTCACCCCCTCTTTCCCCAAGGCGCGCAGGTACGTGTAGCAGCGGACCTTATGCGCGAAGTTTCCGAAGTGGCGATGGACCGAACCGATGGACTTGGCGGGCCTTTCGACCCGATAGCCCCGGCCGTCCTTGACCACCTGAACGCCGGGAAGATAATCCACCAGACGTTCGCTCACGGCCACGAAGGCATCGCCCGGTCCTCCCCCGCCGTGGGGAATCGTCCAGGTCTTGTGCGTGTTGTTGTGGACGGCATCCACGCCGAGCTTTCCGAGGTCCACCCACCCGGCGATGGCGTTCATGTTGGCGCCGTCCATATACACCAGGCCGCCCACGCTGTGGATCAGTCTGGCCATCTCATGGAACCGGGTTTCCAGGATCCCGGAGGTGTTGGGGTTCGTCACCATGACGCCGCAGATACGCTCACCGTACTGCCCGACCAAGGACCCCAGGTGGGCCATATCCATTTGGCCCGCGGAGTCCGCCTCAATCAGAACGACGCCGTGAGCCACGCCGTCCACCACCCGGGACTGGAAGCCCGCCATAGTGGCCGTCGCGGGATTTGTCCCGTGCGCCGTCCGGGGGATGAGAATGACGTCCCGACCCGTCTCCCCGCGGTCGCGGTGATACGCCTGAAATATCTTGATGCCCACCAACTCGCCCTGGGCGCCCGCCACGGGCTGAGTGGTCACGGCCGCCAAGCCGGTGACGGCCTTGAAGTATTCCTGGGTCAGATAAAGGATCTCCAACGAGCCCTGGGCATCCTCGATGGGCGCCTCGGGGTGCAGGTCGGCGAAGCCCGGCAGCGAGGCCGCATAGTCGTTGATGTAGGGGTTGTACTTCATGGTGCACGAGCCGAGCGCGTAGATGTTTTCGTCCGGACTCACGTTCTGGCGACCGAGCTTGTCATAGTAGGCTTTCAACTCTTCTACCCCCACGCGCGGCAGATCGAGCATCGACTTGCGCAGGTGCGCATCGGGAACGTCCTTCGGCGGAGGGGACGAAGTCTTCGCACGGGAGAACCGCGACCGGAAGAACTCCGTCAGCTTCCGGCAATCCGCCTCCGTGTGCAGGTCAGAGAAAGAAATCAGAAGGTGATTGCCCCGAGAGCCCTCGATGCGGGAGGAGGCATCCACGCCGACCTGAACGCCCGCCTCTCTCGCCTCGGCGATGATCTCCCCGGCCGAGCAAGGAAGCCTCAAGACGAACTCGTTGAAGAAGGCGGAATCCGGAAACGCCAGCGTCACGCCATCGAGGCCGCAGAGGGCTTTGGCGGCGGCCAAGGCGTTCTCCCTGGCCGTACTACATGCCCTGCTGAGTCCCTCGGCCCCCCGCTCCAGCAAAGCGGCCCCGGCAAGAGTGGCCACAAAGGCCTGGTTGGAGCAGATGTTGGAGGTCGCTTTGTCTCTTCGGATGTGTTGTTCCCGCGTGGAAAGGACGAGCGTATAACCGTCCCGACCTTTGAGGTCCTTTGCTTTGCCGACGAAGCGGCCGGCGGTCTGGCGGATGTCGTTCCGATTCTGCGCGGTGAAACGGATCCCGAAGATGCCCAGCCCGGGCCCCCCGTAGTTCGGCCCGATCGCCAGATGCTGTCCTTCGGCCACGAACATGTCCGTCCCGCTGCGGCCGAACTCGATAGGCGGCTTGAGCCCCCCCGGGCCCATCAAGATCGGATCGACGACGGCGATGGTCTTAACGCCCAGGTCTTTCGCCAGGTCGGTGATCTCATCGACGTCTTCCAGGTTTCCCAGACCATTGACCTGGGGGAAGCAGATGGCTGCGAGTTCTTTTCCGATCCCTTGAACAGCGCCCTTCAGCGCGGCGACCGAAAGTTTTCCGGTCTTGGGATCTATCGGCTGGACCTGGACATCCAGATCGGTTTCCCGGGCCAGCGTTCTCAGGACCTCGATGTCCCCCGGATAGAGCGACCCTGCAACGATGGCGGTGGTGGAATTCTCGACCAGGCGGTGGGCGCACTTGAGGGCCTCGAACAGCGCGGTGGAACGTTCATAAAGAGAGGCGTTCACGGCCTCAAAACCCGTGATGGCGGCGATGCAGCACTGGTAGATCCAGTGGGAGGTCAACGTCCCTTGGCTGCGCTCGGGCTGATAGGGGGTGTAGGAGGTGGTCAGCCTCCGGACGCCCAGGACGTGGGGGACAATTTCGGCAACCTTGAACTGCTGCAACCCATCGCCGAGAAAAGAGAGGTGCGCGTTGTTTTTCCGAGAGAGCTCGAAGAGGTGCGCTTGAAGGGCCGCGTAATCGAGCTCCTCGGGGAGGCCGAGTTCTCCTTCCAGCCGGCACTCCATCGGGACGTGTTGATAGAGCGCTTCGAGGCTCTCAACGCCGATCTCCCGCAGCATCGCCCCGACGTCGTCTTCGCCGGCCGAGATGTAATGGCGCTTCAATTCGCGGGGAAGCTTCGTCGGCTCATAGCCCAAAGGCGGCAATTCGGTTGAAGGCTGGGCCATTCGTCACCTCCCCAGAAGGTCAGGTTCCGCGGTTTCCTTCCCACTCTCGGCGCCGCACGCATGACCCCGAAGGTCAAGCTAAGCCTGGATGGAATCCGACCCCGATGGGATGACCGGTAGGCGCCTCTGTACCCAGGCCCCGGTCCAACCATTCGCGGCCGGAGAGAGCGTGCAGATTTAGCGGTTCTCCTCCTGTACGAAAGTCTGGTAATCCTCCGCTGAGAGAAGCTCGTCCAAATCTGTTTTGTCGGACATTTCGACCACTATCATCCAGCCGTTCTCATAGGGGTCCGAGTTAATGGTTTCAGGTTGGTCATCGAGGTTGTTGTTGACTTGCTTGACGGTCCCAGAAACGGGAGCGAACAGGTCCGAGACGGCTTTCACCGACTCCACCACGCCGAAGGTGGTGCCGGCTTCCACATCCTCCCCCACTTCGGGAAGCTGCACAAACACAATGTCTCCCAGCTTGCCTTGCGCGTAATCGGTGATTCCGACGCGCACCCTGTTGCCTTCAACGAGGGTCCATTCGTGCTCCTTGGTGTAAAGCAGGTCTCCGGGAAACTCCATCATTTCTCCCCTTTTCACTCCTCGGGCTGTGCTTCGCAGGCCACCACGCACGCTAAAGGCTTCGGCGTTCCGCATGCCCTCCGGCGCGCTCCCCCCCCGATTCGATTCTGCGAATAGGCGAATTTCCGCCACAACCTAATCTGAGGCTTGCGGCCTCGTCAAGGGGACATGCTGGTTCAAGACAAAGGCAGGCCCGGCCACGCAGTGCCGGGCCGTCAAAAGTTTTCCAGGGGGTCTGGGGGGCCGGCCTTCAAAGCTTGTCCTGAGC
>JBHIBA010000389.1:0-3922 GCA_046758845.1 Nitrospinota bacterium | reverse complement strand
TGACGGCCGAGCTTGACGCTCGGCCTGCCTGGGGTGGGGGGGGGTTGACTGGGCCGGTGGTCTGGGGCCGATTGGTGGCTTGATTCCTTGGCCGAATGCGCAAGTTTTGGGCGAAAGAGGGCGGCCCCACATGGGGCCGCCCGCTTTCGCAAAACAAAAGTTTTCCGGGGGGTCCAGGGGGGCGGCTTACAAAAAGCGCCCCCTGGAAGACTCGCCGGGTGCCACTGGCGGCTTGTCCGCCAGTGCTTGCGAGCCGCGGCCTGCTCTTTTAAGGTGTCGTCAGGAGAATTCCCCACGCAGTCCAAGGTGAGCCATGCCCCCTCCGCGCAAGGACCAGTTCAGCGGCTGCCTCATCGGCCAGTGCCTGGGCGACGCCCTGGGCTTTCCCATGGAGGGGCATCCGCCGCAGACCTGCCGGAAGTACGTGGATGAATTTCTGAAAACCCATCGCGCGGGAGAGATGGGCCGCGGTTCTTTCCCCTTCGGCCAGTACACCGACGACTCCCAACTGGCCCGCGAGCTCCTCCAGAGCTACGTCGCGCAAAAACGATTCGACCCCAAGGACTACGCCGGGCGCATCTCCGCCATCTTCGCCGAGGGGAGAGTCGTGGGCCGCGGACGCGCCACCGAGGAGGCGGCCTGGCGTCTCGCACGGGGCGTCTCGTGGGAAGAGGCGGGGACGCCGTCTCCCTCCGCCGGAAACGGGAGCGCGATGCGGGCCGGACCCATCGGACTCATCTTCTACGACGACCCGGAAATGCTCATTCAGTCCGCGCACGACCAGGGCCGGATCACCCACAAGGACCCGCGGTGCTCGGCCGGGGCGGTCGCCATCGCCGGAGCGGTTTCCCTTGCGCTCCCCGGCGGAGAGATCCGGGCGAAAAAATTCCTCGCGCAGCTCAGCGAGTGGGCGAAGGGGATCGATGCCTCCGTCGCCGAGGCGCTTCAGCAACTGGCCGGGTGGGTGGATTTGCCCGTGGACGAAGCTGCGCCTTCGATCTCCCGGGCCGGCTCACCGGACTTCACGGACGCCTGGCAGGGAATTTCGCCCTTCGTCACGGGGAGCGTCCTGTGGAGCCTGTATTCTTTTCTGAGGTCGCCCGGTGACTACTGGGAGACGGTCTGCACGGCCATCGCCGTGGGCGGGGACGTGGACACCACCGCCGCCATGGCAGGGGCCATCAGCGGGGCGTATCTGGGGCTTGGGGCCGTTCCCGAGGGCCTCACCCGTCACCTGACCGACCAGGGCTCTTGGGGAATTTCCCAACTCGTCGAACTGGCCGAGCAGGCTTACGAAATTAAGACGGCCGGACCATAGATTAAGCCGATTTTCATGTAGGGGCGGGTCTCCGTACCCGCCCGGCCTGTCATTCTGAGCGAGAGTCACCGACTCGCGCGAAGCATGACAAACGCGAAACGATTCTTTGCCTTCCCCATCGGGTTGGGGTAGGCTCCGCCCGGGCTTTCGAAGTAGAAGATACAATGGGCTGGTCCCCTAACCGCCCGTAAAGCAACTCTCCGTTCTCAGAACCGTGTTAACGGAGCAAAACGCCAATGGGATCTAACAATTGGGACGAGGTGCAGAAAAGGATCAATTCGTGCGCCGAATGCAAAAGGATCGGCACTGATTTGATCAAAGGTTGTGACACAACGCCGGTCCGACCTCCGCCTCCTCGAGGAGGAGAATTGCTTTTCGTTTCAGAGGCTCCGTCCCTAGCAGGCGGTTTCTATGCCTTCCGCAACAAAGATAATCTTCCTGTTAAAGATGATCTGCGCGAAAATCTTTTCAAAATATCAAATGAAAATAATTGTGTGCTTCCGGACCCCCATACAATTTCAAGCATGGATGCTTTCCTATCAAAACGGTTCTTTTTGGTTCAGACGGTCAAGTGGCCTCTGGGTAAATCCGCAGCAAGTCTCGGAGAATCGGAATGTCGTTTAATTGAGCATTCAGCAGAGGATCATCTTCGTAAAGAATTAGCTGAAATTTGTCCAAAGATTATCATTCCGATGGGCAAAGTGGCATGCTATGGGTCTAGTTACTTGCTACGAGGCCATGGATTCCGCTTTAAATCAAATACCCGACTTGAGGAAGTCCGGGGCAGGACGTTTTGTGCACAGCTAGACGATAGGTCTATGCAGGTATTTCCAACAGGTCTTCCGGTGAAACGCAGAAAAAGGGATTTTCCACGAATCTCCGAAGAGATCAATACAGCTCTGTCAGCCTTTGGCAAGGACCCTCCATGAAAATCGGGATTGACCTGGACGGGCGGATTCCGCTGGCCGATATGATCGAGATGACCCGGATCGCCGACGAGGCCGGGTTCCACTCGGTCTGGGCGGACGAGCACCTGGGCGACCGGGAGGCCGTCGCCGCCTCCATGGCCTTTCTGGCCGCAACGAGAAACGTCACGGTCATCCCCACCGCCCTCAGCCCCTACGTCGCCCACCCTCTCTTCTGGGCGATGGGAGTCGCCACGCTCGCCGAGTACGCTCCGGGCCGCGTCGCCCTTTGCGCCGGAACGTCCAACCCCAACGTCATGGCCGAGATGGGCCTCTCGGTAAGAAAGCCCCTCGCGTCCATGCGGGACATGATCGCCGCCAGCCGGAAACTGTGGGAAGCCAAGACGGGACGCATCGATTTCCACGGTGAGACGCTTGACCTCAATGGGGCGCATATCGGCTTCGAGGTCCCGGGAAAAATTCCCATCTACCTGGCGGCCATCGGGCCGAAGATGTGCGAGCTTTCGGGCGAGGCGGCCGACGGCGTCGTCCTCTCGGCAGGAGTCTCGACCCAGTACATCGAGTGGGCCTTGGAGCGCGTGGAAAAGGGCCGGAAAAAGGGAGCCAGAGCCGATCAAGACTTCACCGTGGCCGGGCTCATCGCAACGACCGTCTCCGAGAACTACGAGGAGGCGCTGAGCGCCAGCCAGACGGCCCTCGGATATCTCCTCCGTAGCCCCGCCCTGAAGCCCAGCCACAAGCTCAGCGGCGCGAAGCTCGACCTGGACGCCATCAACGACGCCCTCGTCCGGGAAGACTGGGAGGCCATGAGGCGGCTGATCCCCGAGAAGGTCGTCCACGCCCACAGCGTCACGGGAACACCCGACGCCGCCATAGAGCGGATCGCCGAATACACGAAATCAGGGCTTGAGATCCCCGTCCTCGCCCTCCGCGGCAGTGCGGAAGCGAGAAAAAAGGCCCTTTGCCTTCTGGCCCAAAAACTTGTCTCCGGTTAAAATCCCCGGAGCGAACTTCCCCCATCCGTCGGCCAGGACGCCCAAGAAGGAGGGCCACAATGAGCAGCCAGCACGAGAAATTCATGACCATGGCCATCGAAGAGGCGCGCAATGCCCTCAAGGCGGGCGAGCGCCCGTTCGGCAGTGTCATCATCCGAGAGGGCGAGGTGATCGCGCGGGGTTATAACGTCGTCAACTCCACCCAAGACCCCACCGCTCACGCGGAAGTGGAGACCATTCGCAAGGCGGCCGCCAAACTGAAAAACTCCAGGCTCACCGGCTGCACCCTCTACACCTCCTGCCACCCCTGCCCCATGTGCTCGGGCGCCACGCTGTACGCGGGGCTGGAGGCCATCGTGATCGGCGCAACCCACGAGGCCGTCAGCCGGCACTCCGGCGGCAAGTACGACCTGAAGGACTACAGCTTCGGGCGGCTCCTGGAGCTGACCGGCCTGAAACTGGAAATCATCACCGGGGTGTTGCAGGAGGAGGCGGAGGGGGTTTTCCGGGAGTTCAAGGATTGGGACGCGGCCTCGCCCGCTGCGCCCGAGCCGAAATAGCCAATTGCTGTCCCGACGGCCCGCCAGAGGAGGAATTTTTCGAATCGATATGAGGTTAGTCCTTCTATATTCTCAAATAGAGTGGAGAAGAAGTGCCAAGAGGAGCGCATAGTAGTTGAGATG
>JBHIBA010000388.1:0-3973 GCA_046758845.1 Nitrospinota bacterium | reverse complement strand
CCGGCGGGCGGGGGGGGCCCGCGGGCCCCCCGTACACCCCCCCCCCCCCCTGGAACGGGAATGATTCTGCCGAGCGCCTCAGACGTGCAGTTCGATGATGTCCTCGTCATGGAGGACGTGATCGCGCGTCACTTTCTGGCCGTCGAATTTGCCGGAGCCCCAGATCCGCGCGTACTTGAGGCCTCTTCTCAGGTCTTTGTGGATCGAGCCGGCGAAATCCTCCACCGTGCTCCCCTCGGACAGGACCACCGGATCGGTCAGGTCGGGCGACTTTCCGGGCGACTTGGTGTAGACGCGGCAAACCTTTAGCAGGCAGAACAGATTCGGTTTCAATTCCTCCAGGCCCTTTCTGCTTTCAGCCGAAACCCCGTGAATGGGGAACCGGCCCCGATAGAGCCCCTCAAGAACCTCGAGGTTTTCGGCTGCGCGGGCAACATCCACTTTGTTGGCCAGGACGAGGACCGGCTTGTAGACGCTGCCGAACCCAGTGTCGGCTTTCTTCCCCTTCCCCTGTGGGTAGACCTTCCAGCCCTCCAGGGCGGCCAGGACAGATTCCATTTCCTCCAGGACGGCTTCGGCCAGGCTGATCACCAAAAGCAGCGCGTCCGCCCCCCGGATGATATTGGGCATCCAGACCCTCGCGCCCTCATAATTGATAGGCGCCATATCGATCAGCTGGATCTGGACATTCTGGAAGGGCATCATCCCCGGGGTCGGCGTGAGCGTGGTGAAGGGATAGGCGGCCACCTCCGGCGTCGCACGGGTAAGACTCCGGAGCAGACTGGACTTCCCCGCGTTGGGCATCCCGACGAGGACAACCTGGGCGGCGCCCTCTTTGGGAATGGAGAGGCCCGTTCCTTTCCGTGAGGTCGCCGTCCGCTTTTGGGACTCTTCCCTGAGTTGAGAGAGTTTCCTTCGCAGCTGGGCGATGAGCTTGTCGGTCCCCTTGTGGTGGGGGATGACGCGGAGCATTTCCTGGAGGGCTGCGATTCGCTCCGGAAGGGTGGAAGCCGACCGATAGGCGGCCTCGGCTTGGAGATATTCCGGGGGAAGATTCGCCGGCATAGCGGAAACCCCTCAACACTGTATTTCTATATTCTACCAACGGATGGGCTTGTTCGGGGAAGGGGTTCAGCCGCCGTCAGGCGACTTTCGTTCCAAGGGGTCCTTATTGCGACGCGGCCCCTCGAAGCGAAGCGAAATCCGGTTGTCAATCAGGGCGAAAGTTCACCGACCCGCTGGATCGTTACCCTGATTTTTTTGGGGGGGGGGAGCACTCTTTGGCTTCGTCCAGCGCGAGCTTTTGCGGGCACTCGAATTGGCCCGAGTTCGGGAATCGTAAGACTCAGTCAGTCGGTTTTCTCCACCTCCACCCGGCAGTCGTTGTAGGCGGCGCTCTCGGAGGGGCCGGTCACGCGGTCGGTCGTGAGGAAGTTGGCGGCGCCCAATTCCGGTGAGCCGCCCGAATAGATCCGGATGGTCCCCGGACGCGTGTCTTCGGTCACTTGAACCTCGATTTGGGTTTCCCCCCGGTCGTTGAACACCCTCGCCACGTCTCCATCCCGGATGCCGCGAGAGAGCGCGTCCCCCGGGTGAATCAGCGCCCGGTTGTAGCCCAGCCGCAGGAGGTTCGGGTGGTTGGCGAAGCTGGAGTGTGCGCGGAAAATCGTCTTGGGCGAAAGCAGGGTCAGGGGGTAAGCCGCCGCCTGGCCCGCCGATGAAGGCGACGCCGCCCCTCCATCGCCCCCGAAGCGGGGAAGCGGGCTCTCCCCGCGTGAGAGCGGCCCTTCGCTGTATACCTGGATTCGGCCGGATGGCGTCTCGAGGTCCCAGGTCGCTTCCAGCGGCGGCAGATCCAGGTCCACCACGCCCTCCTTCTCCAGGCGCTCCATCGTAACGTCCTGGAGCCAGGGAAACCGCGAGTCCCCCCGGGCCAGGCCGACGATCTCCTCCACCCAATCATCCGCCGTCCTCCAAGGGAAGTGCGCGCCGAACCCCATGCGTCGGGCCAGGTCGCAGATGATCTCGAAATCGTCCCGGCTCTCGCCCAGGGGCTCGACCGCACGGCGGGAGAAAAACAGCTGGCGCTTGGGATTGAGGTGAAGCAGGTCCTGGATGTGAGTGGGCGCAACCTCCCCGGCCTCGATGATGCAGGTCCGCTCCATAAGGGTCGAGACGGGGAGGAAGACGTCCGCGTAGCGGGCGGTGGGCGTCATGAACAGGTCGGAGACCATCACGAAATCCAGGGCCTTGAGCGCGCGGATGGTCTTCTCCCCATCCGGGTTCTGGCTGACCGGGTTGCCCCACATCACCAGAAGGGCGCGTAGATCCGTCCCGTAGGTCTCCGCGTTGAGGACGGCCTCGGCCAGGCGGTTGACGGGGAAGCGGTCTTTCACCGGGTTGGGCACGGCATAATGACGCACGGCGGTGTCGGAGATTCCCAGCGCGTAAAATCGCCGGAGGCCTGCGGGGTCTTCCTCCCGCGAAGGGGGTTTTGCGTGGCTCGGCGTCACCATCCCGCGGACCCGCCCGGTGACGACGTTCAACAGACCGACGGCCTGGACCGCGTCCTCTCCAGCCCGGTTCCGCTGGTATCCACCCTGGGAAACCTTGACCTTGGCCACACGGGCGGCGCCGAACAGGGTGGCCAGCTCCCGGATGGAATCGGCCGAAATCCCGCAGACCGAAGCCGCCCGCTCGGCCGGCCAGGCCCCCGCGGCGTCGCGCAAACGGAGGTAGGCCGTCCGGCACGGTACCCCTTTCACCGAGAGGGAAGCGGTCAGCGACGGCTCTACGTCCGTTGGACCCCCTGAACCCTTTGAATCCTCCGAATTTGGGGGCACTGGAACGAGCGGCCCCTCTCCCTCAGCCAAGACCAGGAAGGCGTCCGAGCCTCCCCCGATGAGATCTCCCTCGCGCAGAAATTTCCCGGTGTCCTCGCGGACCAGGAACGGGGCGTTGGTATGCAGCTTCAGGAAGGTTTCGTCGGCCGACCCGCGGCGGAAAAGCTCGTTCAAAAGGGCGAGGGCGAGGGGGACGTCCGTCCCCGGCCGGATGGGCAGGTGAAGGTCCCCGAGGCGCTGGGCCGTGAGGCTCCGAACGGGGTCCACGACGACGATTTTCGCGCCCCTCCGCTTGGCGCGCTTCAAGGACTGGGCGGGTCCCCGGACACCCGTTTCCAGCGGGTTGTAGCCCCACACGATGACGACATCGCAGCCCTCGTCCGGGGGGAAGGAAACGTGCCACGAACCGTACAGGGAGGCCGACGCCTGGACGTATGCCCCCCAACACAGGTCCCCCCTCTCGATGGCGGGGATAAACCCGCCCCACAGGTTCAGCAGACGATGGATCGTCACCTTCGCGGCCTTCATGCCCCCCGGAAGGGTGTGCTGACCCACGTAGTTGTAAAGCGCCACGGACCGGTTGCCGTGTCGGGCCTTGGCCCGCTCGAGCCCTTCGGCCACCCGATCCAGGGCCTCCTCCCAGGAGATTCGCTTCCAGTCGCCGGACCCCCGGGCGCCGTCGCGCTTCATCGGGTGCAGGATCCGGTCCGGATGATAGAGGCGGTCGATAAGTTGAAATCCCTTGATGCACGGGGGGAACCTCAAGTGGGGGTGCGCCTTCAGCCCCGCCGGACGGCCATCCCGGACCTCCACCTGAAGCTCGCAAGGATGGTTCCCGCAGTGGGGGGCGCAAATCGTGTTTCTCAGTTCAGCCGCCATACCATGAAGTCCGCTGAGTTTCGTTCGGGGAGAACCTTTCGGCCTGAGCGGTACCACCGCCCAGCTTCCATGAAAAGCTCGCTTTTGCTTTGTGCGGGGGGCGCTTTTTGAAAGGCGCCCCCCCACACCCCCCAGCAAAACTTTTCTTTCGCGATAGAGTGCCGCCCCGAAAGGGGCGGCACTCTATCGCCTAAATCTGGCTCGTTGGCCGGATGCTGCGGCTGCCGCAGGCAGACGGGCATCCGGCCAAA
>JBHIBA010000387.1:0-3974 GCA_046758845.1 Nitrospinota bacterium | reverse complement strand
TGGTGTCCACTAAGAACTGCTTAGACAGATTCCGAAAGTTCCTGACGCCGCACAGATATAAGCCGGGAAGCAAGGTCAAGACAGTTGCTGGAGGGAAAGAGCTTGATATCGTCAACGTAGACGATGAGAAGATCTATATCAAGAACCCCCTCTGGCAGGCTTCGCTCAGCCGAAAGAATCTTGAGAGAGCGGTGCAGCTAATCGAACAAGGGAAGATGACGAGGGATGCCGGAGCCTTTGTAGATGAGTACAAGACCTACGTTGAAGATGAGCGGTCTACCTCGGCTGCGCACGTCTTGAAGGACCTGGGCTACCTCAACTAGAAACTGGAAACTCTATAGTTTAAAGAAGGAGGGACAAGAATGCCACTGTCTATGTACCACAGCGCCACGGGGGCTCAGTCACCCCACTGTATTCACGCCGTGGGAGTAGGGAAGACCGGGGCCTACATGGTGGACGCCCTGCTGAGGACGGGCGAGGTCGAAGACATGCTCGAGGATTCCCGGGCACGGTTTACGGCTCTAGCCGTAGACATCGGCGAGCAGGACTTGTACGAGCTGCGGGAGTACGCTGACGGTTTCAAGGAGCGGCTACAGGAGCGGGGTATCCCACCTGACAGGGCCCAGATCCGCACGGTGGCCCTGGACGTTCCCAAGAGGGAAGAGCTGTTCTCTACCCTGCGCCGGTACCGGGAATTCCTGAAGATGGAATATCCCCGCTACTACTGGAACCCCAACTATGAGCCCTGGCTACCCTCGGACATAAAGCTGCCTGAGGCGGGAGACCGGATCCCGCGGGCGGTGGCCAAGGCCATCTACGGCAAGGCCTACTACGACGACAAGATCCTCGATCAGGAGCTGGAGGACTTCGCCAGGAGCATCGACGCCACCAGGCTGCCCTCGATGGTACTGGTGTTCTTCAGCCTGGGCGGCGGCACGGGCAGCGGGATAGTGGTGGACCTGGCCCGTCACCTGTCCAACGTGAAACTGGGACGGAGGATCCCCGTCATCGGCGTAGGCGTGCTGCCCTGCACAGCGGATCCTGAACGCGACCGGAACGGCAACCTCTTCCCCGTGATTAACGAGCTGGACTGCATGGTGGATACCGCCAAGAACGAAGGGGTGGTGGCGGTCTGGGGAGACCTCTGGAAGAACCCCTTCACGGGCGGCTTCCTCCTCGTCCCCCAGGAACACTCCTGGCAACGGCTTCAGCGTTACACGGACACAGGGGTGCCCGAGATTCGGCACGGGTTGAGAACGCGGGTAACCAATAAGTTCATCGACGACTCGCTCGTCCGCTTCCTCGTCTTGGACAACGGACGGATGTTGTTCAGGGTCCTGAGGCCCGGCGGCCAGACGGGAGCTCCCCACGAGACTCTCGCTGCCAAGGAGAAGGGCTTCACCCTCTTCGACATCGCCAAGTTCACCCACCCCGCGGTTGAGGTGCTGCCCGGCGAGCCCATGAGCAAGTGGCGAGATGTGATTAAGAAGTGGATAGGCTATATCCCGCAGTGGTCGGGAGTGAAGGAGGGCTTCAAGACACACTACATTGAGGCTCACACCTTCGCGGCCAGGGAGCAGTGGGACGAGAGCGTGGAGAAGAAGCTGCAGGAGGTCCTCTCCGGTTACCTGCTGCCGGGCGAGGACGGCACCCTGAATACCTCCCTGGGGGAGTTCTTCGACACCCTGACGGCCTACTCGAACATCATAATCCCCGGCGTCGCCAAGACGGACCTGACGGCGTTTTGGGAGGCCAGGGACCAGTACGACAAACTTGACTGGGAGCAGAAGCTGTTACTCCACTCCTGGGTGCTGGAGCTGGGTGTCATGATGTCCGAGCCATCCATAAGGTTCGAGGGCATGGCGGGTGAGTGCATCTGGGGATGCGCCTGCTGGGTCGTTGTCCCCTATGACCAGATGAGAGGGGACGCGCCGTCGGGGGCCGGCAAGGACTCCCTGAGGGCGTACCTGAAGGAGCTGGGGCGGCCCTACCACCTGGCGGTGACGGCCACAACGCGTCCGCCGCGGGCTGGGGAGAAGGCCGGCGTCGACTACATCTTCGTCTCGCCGTCAGAGTTCGAGGCGATGCTGCAGCGCGGTGAGCTGCTGGAGAACGCGGTGGTATATGGCCACCGCTACGGGGTCCCCAAGCCCCCGATTCGCGAGGCCCTGGGGAGGGGCAAAGACGTCCTCCTACGGACGGACGTGCAGGGAGCACGCTACATCAAGTCGGTCATACCGGCCGCGGTGACCATCTTCGTGGCGCCCCCCTCTCAGGAGGAGATGGAGCGGCGGCTGCGGAGTCGGGCCACGGACACGCCAGAACAGATGGAACTGCGGCTGCGGACCGCCCGCCAGGAGATGGGGACGGCGACGGAGTTCGACTACACGGTGGTGAACGACGACCTGGCCCGCTGCGCGGCGGAGATAGAGGGGATTCTGGCCCGGGAGCGGGCCCGGCCGGACAGGGAGGCGGTGCGGGTGTGATCTGCGTGGCGGGGCGGGTCGGTTGACACCCTGGCCAACCGCTGCTACACTACTTGCCACAATAGCAGAGCGAACGGCTGCGAACGGGAGTAGTACCCCGGGAAGCGGGGCCCAGAGAGCCGGGGAGAAGGGAGCCGAGGCAGGAAACCCTTCGTCTGTAGGCGACCTTTAGGTCGCCCCGTGATGCCTCACAAGTAACTTCTTACTGAACGGAAAGTTGGTCTTACGGTAAGAATTTATGTGAGGTAGGCCTTGACAAATTCTTGAGGGGCCCTGTAAATAATATTTTGCAACAAACTCCGGACATGGTTTATGCAGATTGGGCATCTTTGAAAGAAAACTCTAAGAGAGGAGGTGATTATCGGACGGTCTACCAAGCCTGGCTGCCAAAAAGTTGTAGCGTAGTGACATAGTGCAGAAGGAGGTAACCGATGCGACATGGAGATGTTTCCTCTAGCCTGGATGCTGTTGGCGTCTGTGTAGTCAACTGGGCGATGCCTCGCTTGCACACCAAGAAAGAGGTTCTGGACAACTGTCGCCAGGTAGCGGACTACATGGAAGGCGCCAAGTCGGGCTACCCGGGCATGGACCTGATCATTTTCCCGGAGTATAGCACCCACGGCATTCTCTACGACTTCGACGAGATGATGGAGGTGTCCGCCACCTGCCCCGGAGAAGAGACGGAGATCTTCTCTCAGGCCTGCAAGAAGGTAGGGGTTTGGGGGGTCTTCTCCCTCACCGGCGAGAAGCACGAGGAGCACCCCAGGGCGGTCCCCTACAACACCCTGATACTGATGAACGACAAGGGGGAGATCGTACAGAAGTACCGCAAGATCATGCCCTGGTGCCCCATCGAGGGGTGGTATCCGGGTAACTGCACCTACGTTTCGGAGGGGCCAAAGGGGCTGAAGATCAGCCTGATAATCTGTGACGACGGCAACTACCCCGAGATCTGGCGCGATTGTGCCATGAGGGGTGCTGAGCTGATCATCCGCTGCCAGGGGTACATGTATCCGCCGGCGGAGCAGCAGGTGCTCATCGCCAGGGCGATGGCCTGGGCCAACAACTCCTACGTAGCCGTGGCCAACGCTGCCGGGTGGGATGGTGTGTACTACTACTTCGGCCACTCTTCCATCATCGGCTTCGATGGAAGGACCCTTGGCGAGACCAGCACTTCGCCGATGGAGAACCAGTACGCGGAGGTCTCCGTCAGCGCCATTCGGGATGCCCGAGAGCACTGGCAGACCCAAAACCACCTCTTCAAGCTGCTGCACCGTGGCTACACCGGCAAGATCTTGTCCGGAGAGGGGCGTAAGGGAGATCCCGAGTGTCCGTACGAGTTCTACCGCATCTGGGTGAATGACCCAGAAGAGGCGCAAAGAAGGGCGGAAAGCGTCACGAGGAAGGTGGTTGAGGTGCCCGCGGCGCCGGTGGCAGCGCTCGCCGGGCGCCCATCTTAGTCTCTGAGGGTTGTGTGAAACCCTAAAG
>JBHIBA010000386.1:0-3981 GCA_046758845.1 Nitrospinota bacterium | reverse complement strand
GCAGGCTCTGCACCATCTCTGTCAACGCCGCGGCTTTCACAAGCGAGATGCAACAGAAAAGAGGGGCGTCCATACAATTATAACATTCGGGGATGAAACTTTCACGCTATCTCGTGGCGGCGCCCCAGCATACCGTCGAGGATCAGGTCTTGCAACCTACAAGGCCGCTGAGAGCCGCCCCTCGCATGGTGGTCTGGGAGGGTATTTCGCTCTTTAGGAGGGCAGAGAGAGAATAGGCGATTTCGTGGTCCGAAGAAGAGGATTCGGCCCTCTGACCTACGGATTACGAATCCTACGGGATGGTGAGAAGAATCAATAAAATCAATCAGTTGTGTGTGCAGGACGCGGCAAAACGTGCCCTTTCATGACCCGAAAACGCAACCGATCCGCAACCGAATAAGAAACTGTCAAGGGATCACCACGGCCAAACAAGTTTTAAGCTTATCGAGCACCCCACAGCGATAGAAGCCAGGCCGGCAAGGACCCGTGCTCCTGTATGAAGCCCTTGAAATCGCCCCATCGTGAACAGAAAAGGCAACCCGATGAGCGCGCTGACCGCGAGCATCCCCATGATCGACCCCAAACCGAAGCTCACAATGTAAAGGGCTCCGATGAGCCGGGATTGGATCGTGCCGAGGACAAGCAGCATCAAGGCCGCGCTGCCGGCTAACCCATGGGCCAAGCCGACGAACAGCGGTCTCCGCACACTGGGCTTGTGGTGTTCATGGGTATGGGCTTGCGTCGCCTCATGGGCATGGAAGTGGATGTGCATTTCATCGCCATGGCGATGCAAATGGGCGTGGATGCGCTTTTTGCCATACTTCCAGAGAATCTGAATCCCGAGGATGATGAGAATGACGCCGACCAGCAACTCCGCTGAGACGGCCAGCCAGGGGGGCGGCGTAATCCTAAAAAAGAGGATAATGAGGCCGACGACGAGAAGGGTCGCAGTGTGCCCGATACCCCACAGAACACCAATGAGTAGAGATCGGGGGAGGCTGCGGCTCTCACTGGCAATGGTCGAGACGGCCACAACATGGTCGGCATCCATGGCGTGCTCCATTCCGAAGAACAAGCCGAAGGCCATCAACGTCAGAAAGCTCACAGGGTCCTCATCCTTCTCCGAGGAGGTTAATTCGGTGGGCGAGCACGCCGGCGCCAAAGCCATTGTCAATGTTGACCACTGCCATGCCGGCCGCGCAGGAGTTGAGCATGGTCAGGAGGGCGGAAAACCCGCCGAAGCTGGCTCCATACCCGACGCTCGTGGGAACGGCGATGAGCGGTCGAGCCGTGAGCCCCCCCACGACGCTGGGGAGGGCCCCGTCCATCCCCGCCACCACCACGAGGACCCGGGCACGCTGCATCTCCTCCCACTTGTGGAGCAACCGGTGGAGGCCTGCCACCCCCACATCGTAGACCTTGTCGACCAGGCAGCCGAGGAAATCCGCGGTCACCGCCGCCTCCTCCGCGACCGGGATATCGGCGGTCCCGGCACTCATCACCAGAACCGTACCTGTCATCGTTGGTCTTGCCTCGCGGCGGACCACGACGGTGCAGGCAAGCGCATTGTACTCGACCGACCCGTCGATTTTGGTAATGGCTTCGGCGACCTTTTCGCTCGCGCGCGTGGCGAGCAGATTGTTGTGCTGCCGCAGCAGCCGGTCGGCAATTTGAGCAACTTGCTCGACAGTCTTACCAGGGCAGAAAATCACTTCGGGGAACCCCTGGCGGAGGCTCCGGTGGTTGTCCAGCGTCGCGAAGCCTAGATCCTCATACGGCAAAAGCTTCAGTCGATCCAGCGCCTCCTCAGTTGACAGATTCCCCTCTCTCAGCGCTTGCAATACGGCTTTCACCTTGGTTCCATCCATCCTCGTGTTCCTTCGGGTATCAGCGAACGGAGAGACTGTAGTCCGGGGGGCGCCCATCCTGTTCAGTTTAACTCTACGCTTGGGAGAAAATTTTCCCCGTTTCGACGAGGGAACTGGTGTTCCCTTTGAATGCGTCCCTCAGTCCTACGAAACGCTCGGCAGCGGCTCGTGGAACAAGGTCACGAGTGAACGCAACGATGACCAGTATCTGGCCGCCAGCGTACCCGCCTCCCACACCAAAAACTGTTTTCACGTTATAGCCGGACACAAAGTCTTGCGCCGGAACGATCTTCCTCCCTTGGTGATCCGTGGCTTCGGCGGCATTCTCGACGAAGAAGAGACCGGCTGCGCGGTCCATCTTTTTGATGATTTCTGCATCCTGGGTGTCAACCCAGTCCAAGGGGACCCCCAACTCCTTGAGCAGGCGGGAAATCATCGGAATGGCGTCAACGAACGCCGAAGACGTCAGGGGTATTCCGACATGGCCTTTGGACTTGCGGCGGTCGTTCCAGTCTGCCTCTTGGCCGTGGGTTCCGATGAGCGAGAGTACCGGCGTCGTATCCTTCAAATCGGAGGTCGCCCCGGCTGACTCGGCCAGGTTCTGTACAAATGTCTTGTTCTGCCCGGGTAACACACCGAACGGAACCGTAAAATAGACCCGGGCCAAAACCACCGATTCCTGGAACTGGGTGTGGAGCGCCGTGGCCAGCTCTTGCGCGGCCACCTCCAGGGCGTTTGATTGCTTGACTCGTGGTTCTACCTTCGTCCAGAGTTCGGTGATCGTAGCCGCGGTTGCTTGCTCGATTTTCACGATTGTCCCTCCTTTCTTTTTCCATTGTCACGCAAGGTCAAAACATTCAACTTCCCTCCCGTGGCCCATGTGGCCTCGTTCAAGGACCCGGTTCGGTACCCCTGCAGGTCGACGGCGACATGGACAAATCCTGCTGCCCGAAAGCGCTGGACGATCTCGTCGCGCACCTCGGGAACGAATAGTCGATGCAGCTCCTCTGGCGCAACCTCAATGCGTGCAACCGTATCATGATACCGAACCCGGTAGACCCGGAACCCCAATTCGCGCAGGACGCGCTCGCACTGTGCCACCTGGGTGAGGCGTTCAGGGGTGATCTCGGTCCCGTACGGAAACCGGCTGGACAAACACGCCAGGGCGGGCTTGTCCCAGACGGGGAGATCGATCCGACGGGCTGCCTCGCGGATATCAGCCTTGGTGAATCCAAGTTCGTCGAGAGGAGAACGCACGCCGTATTCGCGCGCGGCCTTGCGCCCCGGACGGTGGTCGCCCCGGTCATCAACGTTGAAGCCGTCAAGAACGTGAGGAATCCCTAGAGGTCGGGCCTGCTCAATGGCCGTGCCATACAGTTCGGTCTTGCAGAAGTAACAGCGATTTGCCGGATTCCCGGCATAGCGGGGGTCGTCGAGCTCATGGGTTTCGACAAGGAGGTGGCGCGCCCCAAGCTGCTCGGCCAATCGCTGCGCGGCGGTTTTTTCATCGGGAGCAAGGCTGGGGGAAACCGCCGTCAGCGCCACCGCACCCTCGCCCAGGGTGCCGACCGCTTCGGCTAGCAGGAAGCTTGAGTCCACCCCTCCCGAGAAACAGACCACCACGCGTCCCATTTCCCGAAGGAGGCTCCGCAGCTGTGTGACCTTGGCGTCCAGGGTAGGCACAATAGAAATCCGCGTCGCCGAGGTCGTGGAGGCGACTCAGCCGTCAAGACGTCAGAGGCTTTGGGGGCCTTGCGGTTGGCTCCTTATATATAGGAGAACTGCTCCGTGTCAATCTTATTTGTCGGGGTGTCCACATTTCTGATGTGACCCCGATTGAACCGCAAGGGGGGGGGCGAGAGGTTTTGGACCGGCGCACACAGAGCTCCAGGCCCAGGTGCTTACGAATTGCGCAGGTGGGCTTAGGTAAAGGTTGATTGGTGGTGCCCCCGAGAGGATTCTCCCCCCTGAGCTGCGGATTTGCAGACCAGGTTCAATAGAGCAAAATCAATAATTTCAAGCAATTGGGCCGGCAGGACGCGGCAAAATACATCCCTGCGTGACCCCAAAACGCACTCTCCCCAATGGGGCCCCCCTGAAGTCAACCCCCACC
>JBHIBA010000385.1:0-3983 GCA_046758845.1 Nitrospinota bacterium | reverse complement strand
GGTTTTCAAAAAGGCCCCCTGGGAAATCTGGCCGGTTTTCAAAGCTTGTCCTGAGCGAAGCCGACGGGAGGCCCCGCTGGAATTCCGGGTTAAGTCACGAGCGCGCTCAGGGCGGCCCCTTTTCCTTGACCTTTTCCTTGACGAGGATCTTTCCGAAGACCCCTTCCCCGCTGACGAAGTCCCCCGGCACTCCGGAAACGAAGTACCGGTACTGGCCGGGAGAAAGAAAAGCCAGGGACGCTACGGCCCCGGGAGCGAAGGCGTTCGTGGTGAACGTGCCATCGGGGGCCAGAAAGAACCGGGTGGGAGACTGGGTTGCCGCGGCGACTTCCTCCCCCCCCGCGAAGACAACCGTAACGAACCCTCGGGTGGAGTTCAGCCAGATGACAGTCGTGCCCGGCTTGACGGATATCTCAACGGGAACGACGCCCTTCGGGTCCAGCCGGACCAGTTGGGGAATTCCGAACCCGGGTATGGAATCCTGCGCGCCGGCGTCCAGGATCACGACGCACGACAAAAGGCTCCCCACCAGGAGGAGCATCCGTACCGAAACCTTCATGCCGCCCATTCTCCAACAAGGACTCTGCACAACCTTCGACACATTCCGAGGAATTTCTCAATCATCCGCACAAGACTCTGCACTTATAATGCGAAAATAGAAAACCTGAACATCTCGACCAATTCTTACAAGTGAGCACCTAAGGGGCATTTGTTCTCCGGGAGCAAGTATGCTCGTGATCCATCGGGGGTAAGGACCGTAGTTACTGTCAATCCCGATCGTGGCTTGTATCCTCTTAGACCCATGCTTGTTCCGAATAAACGCCAATAACCCACCGGCATCCCCGCAAGGCCTGCCGTCGACTATCTCGACATAAGGCATCGCCGCACTTGAAGTTTCCGCTACGCAGTGACGCGGTTGCATAGATCCGGACGGTCCTGCAAAATCCTGCTTTGCACAACCGAGAAGCGGTCCGAGAACCAGAACAGTCCCGACCAGACTTCGAACGGAAATCGTTCGCCTCGCGTTCTGTATAATCAACTCTCCTTTCACGTCGATGTTCTTACTGGGTTGCCTGAACCCGAATGGGTCAAATCAAGGCATAGTCCGTCGGAGATACGCTGGATTTTCTGATCCACGGCGGCCGCGCCCGTCACCAGGGCCGGCCGAACCAAACCTCCTGGCCCCGGTCAGGGCCCGTGGAAACCACCTCAAGAGGGACGCGAAGCCCCCCGGAGATACGCTCCAGGTAACAGCGCGTCTGCCGGGGGAAATCCTCCACGCTTTTGACCCCGACGGTCTGCGCCCTCCAACCGGGAAAGGTATCGTACTCGGCCTCCGCTCCCTGCAAAACGGCCGGGTCCGCGGGCCAGGTATCCCTCACCCTTTGTCCGATCCGGTACCCGGTACAGACGCGGATCTCATCCAGCCCATCCAGGACGTCCAGTTTCGTCACGGCCAGCCCGCTCACACCGTTCAAACGAACGGCATACGAGAGGGCCACCAGATCCAGCCAGCCGCAACGGCGCGGCCGCCCCGTGGTAGCGCCGAACTCCCTCCCCTTCTGGCGCAATCGCTCGCCGATCTCCCCGGTGATCTCAGTCGGGAAGGGCCCTTCTCCGACGCGAGTCGAGTACGCCTTGACCACCGCAAGAACGCGATGGACCCGCCCGGGGGCCAGGCCGAGACCAATACAGGCGCCCCCGGCAGTGGTGTGAGAGGACGTGACGAAAGGGTATGTTCCATGATCCACGTCCAACAGCGTGCCCTGCGCCCCTTCCAGAAGGATCCGGGCCCCTTTCTCCTCCGCCCTCCTCAACTCCTCTTCCACGTCCGCCAGATACGGACGCAACTTTCCGCCGAGGGCCCGGCAGGCCGCGAGCAGCCTGTCTTTGTCGAACGCCTCGGCCCGGTCCGGCACTTTTTCGAGGACGTGGGCCTTGAGGCGAAGATTCAAACTCAGCTTTTCGGAGAGCCTGTCCGCATCGAAAAGATCGAAGAGCCGGATTCCGATTCGGGAGGTGCGATCAGCGTAGGCGGGTCCGATCCCCCGGCCGGTCGTTCCAATCCGACCCATTCCGCGGGCCGCCTCCATCCACGCCTCTTCCGCGCGGTGGTAAGGAAGAATGACGTGGGCCTTGCCGCTGATGCCGAGGCGGCCGTCCGCCTCAATCCCGGCATCGCGAAGGGAATCGATCTCCTGAAGCAATTCTTCCGGATCGACGACGACACCCGGACCCACCAGACAGCGGACGTGAGCGTGAAGAATTCCAGAGGGAACCAGGTGAAGGACCAGGGGCTTCCCCTCCAGCGAGATGGTGTGACCCGCGTTGGCCCCTCCTTGGAAGCGGACGACCAGATCGGCTTCCTCGGCCAAGAGGTCCACAACCTTCCCTTTGCCTTCATCCCCCCACTGGGCGCCTATGACGGCCACCGTCGGCATGTTTTCTCTCCCGCCTTTGCAGAAGACCGGCCAGCGAGTCCAGCGAAACGTTCCTCTCCTCCCCCCGAGCCAGGTCAATCACCCAGGCCTTCCCTGCTTCCACTTTCCGGTGTCCGAGCACGACGGCGAACCGGATCCCCGTCTCTCGGGCATACTGCAAGGAAGCCGACAGGTCCCGTCGGATAATGTCCCGCGCAACCCGGAACCCACGCCTGCGCAGCCGTCTGGCCAGGGCCAGGGCCCGGTCCTTCCGACGAGAGAAGTCAATGAGGATAACGTCCGGACCCCCCGGGGCGAACCCCTCCCCTTCCTGGAGGTTCAAAGTTTCGAGAAGGCCGCCCACATCGACGGCGAACCCCGTCGCCGGCGCCGGCGAACCGAAACGGCCGATGAGGTCGTCGTAGCGGCCGCCATTACATATGGGGTATCCAGCCAAAGGGGAAAACACCTCGAACACCGTTCCCGTGTAATAATTGAACCCTCGAACTTCGCTCAGATCGAACGTTACGTCCCCGGCCACGCCGTACACCTCGAGCATGCCCAGGATGGACCGCAGGTCCTCCATGGCCTGCCGGCTCTTGCGGCCCGGAAGGGCCCTTTGGGCCCGGTCCAGGACCTCCGCGCCCCCGACCCACTCGGGGGCCTGGAGCAAGGCCGAGCGGAGCCGCGAAGACACGTCAAGCTCCCCGACCCGACGACCCAAGGAGGTGAGGTCTTTCCGGCCCAGGGCGTCGCGGTAGGCCGAAATCCAGGACGGGGACGCCTCGATTCCCTCCAGGATTCCCCGCAGGAATCCCATGTGCGTGAGGATGACGGAAAATTCCTTCAGCCCGCAGGCCCGAAGGCTTTCCACCGCAATGGCGATGACTTCGGCATCGGCCTCGAGGGAGTCCAGGCCCACCAGTTCGACGCCGCTTTGGTGGAACTCCTGCTGGACTCGCCCCTGGGTGTGTACGTAACGGTAGATCCTCCCCGCATAGCACAATCGCAGAGGAAGCGGGCGCGACCGCAATGAGGTCGCAGCCAGGTGGGCAATCTGCGGGGTGATGTCCGAGCGCAGGGTCAGGAGCTCACCCGTTTCCCGGTCGATGAGCTTAAACAGGTCGCCAAGGGATTGATGGCCCAGCCCCCGGGCCACCGTTTCATAGTAATCGAGTGTGGGAGTGACGATTTCCTGAAACCCCCAACGCAGAAAGACCTCCAGAAGGCGGGACTCCACGCCCCGCTTCCGCGCGGCCTCAGGCGGGAGGTAAAGGCGCACCCCCCTGGGAAGCCCCGACCGAGGCCCACCCCCGTCACGGATTTCACCCGAACCGTTTTCTTTCAAACCTGGATCCCGACACGCCTCACGATGCCAGAGAGGCAACTCACCCTATGTTACCTACAGAGGATATCCCAAGGCTTGGCGAATTTCTACGCTGCTGAAAAAGGGGTAGTGCGTCAGTTTGCTGAATGACCCCTGTCTTCCTCCGTTGTAGCCGCGATTTGAGCGAGGGTCACCGTCCCACGCGGAAATCGCGGCCGGGCGCGCCCCGATCTCCG
>JBHIBA010000384.1:0-3984 GCA_046758845.1 Nitrospinota bacterium | reverse complement strand
CAACACCCAAGGAGGTCCAGCACAGCGAGGAAAGGAGAAGGCGGATGAAAGACACCATGCGGGAAGGTATCGAGTACGTCCACCGATATCGGGTCCCGGAAAACAAGACGGTGCCATACATCTACCCCGAGGCGCACGTCTTCCAGGAAATGCCCAAGGTGTTCGCCACCGGGTTTATGGTCGCCTTGATCGAGTGGGCGTGCATCGAGGCGATGGCACCGCACATGGAACCGGGGCACGGGAGTGTGGGGACCCTCATCAACTTTACGCATTCGGCCGCAACGCCTCCCGGGATGGAGGTTACTGTCCACGTTCGGTGTACTCGGGTAGACGGCCAGCGCACCACGTGGGAAATCGAGGCGAGGGACGAAGTCGAAGTGATCAGCACCGGGACGCATGAGAGGTTTTCAATCGATTTCGCCCGGTTCAACGCCCGAGTAGCCAAAAAAGCCGGGGCCTGGGGTCAGGTCTTGAATCTTGACATTGCCCAATTCCTCGTGTCCTCCGAGACGAGAGGCAAATCTTTGATGCGTATTTCTCCCCGTTCCGCCGTCACCCACCACTGTCCACAAAAACAAAAAGCACAGAGAAATTAGGGTCGGCGTCGAATTTCCTTGCTGGCCCTGCTCCAGGAGACGGACCCCCTCCCCCGTAACCTCCCGCGTGAACCCCCTTCGGTGTGTCAAACGCGAGGCTTCGACTCAAGGCCCCCAACCCTCGACTTGCCCTGAGCGAAAAGCGCGTAGCGCTTTGAGTCGAACGGGCTCTCAACCCCCATCCTCTCCTTCGAGGTGTCCGTCAAATCGGGAGCAGCTCAGTCTGGCCCTGGACCTATTCCTTTCATCCTCCTTTCTGAAGCTTCTTTCCTTTCCATACGGCCTTGAGACTTTTCCATGATGTTTCGAGCAGGCGAGATCCAGACCTCGCTGTTGTGGCGAATCGGGCTACCCGCACTAGTCGGAGGAATCGAACGACCCGTACGATGCGGAAAACTCTGAAAAAGGGAATGACCATCACAATATCAACCCAGTTCTCCTTCAGAAAGATGCGCCACTTCGGGCTTCTCCTGTACTGCACAAATACGTCTACCACAAAAACCGGCAATAATCCAAGGTTAACGGAGATACATATTCGCGCCAGCTGTTCATCAGTAATAAGAAGTCCGAGCGCGAACACGATTAGCCAGAGAACGGTAACCGAATCTACAAATGTCGCCCAAGAAATCCGTCCATCGATCCGCCACATGGTCTACCCAACGCGTTCCTGCGCGCTGCCATCACTGGAAATCAAAGCTAGCCCCCTAGATCCTAGACCCATGGAAAAAATGATTACCACATTCAAGAAGGTCCGAAAATCAAGACAGTACCGGGCCCACGCCGTCGAGCAGGATGCCTCATTAAATTCTTAGTTGCCCTGCGTGCGGGCGAAATTAAAAACGCCTTCGCGGGCCCGGCTTCGCCCGCAAAGGCGTCGGAATTTTCTGGTACGCCGACGATTGTGCCGTGAGGCGGGCCGGGGGACTTTACTCACAGCTGCTTTATCCCTCAGGTAATGTCAAGATTCAAGACCTGACCCTCAACCTCTCAACCTGATGACCCTCAGCCTCATTCCGTAGCCAGCTAGGCACTAGGGTGATCACTTTGATGGGGTTCCCCAATGGCCTCGCCGAAGGCCTGACCCACACCCGACTTTGAGAACTGCACTAGCTCGTTTAGGCCACTCTTGCTCTTGAAATGAATATCCTCGTAGAGCGCGATCGGTAACTCACGGTTGTCCTTAAAGCGCCTATCTGGTTCACCTTTTTTGTTCACGTAACGCCATGTCCGACCAACTATGGTGGCGTCCTCGGGAACAGAACCATCTTCGACGAAGCGCGTCGGTTGAATCTCTACAACCAGATCCCGATAGCCAACCGCCCCCACACCATTCGGCTCGAAAACAAGAAGCCTGTCGGGGAAGAAATACAGAGTTTGTTGACCCCCAGGAATGGCGGGCACGTCGATGTTGGTCTTGACAAAAGGCGGCGGGGACTTTGATAGCGAAATCGGCTTCCTTTGCACCACAGAAGTAGCGCCGGCGTGGTACTTACGATCTTTGACAGCCCCCGCTGCCTCAACATGCCAAACACGAGAACAAGATCCCAATTGGTCAAAGGCCTCGTGCAAGGATTGATAATCCTTCTGCGAATCTGTTTCTAGATTGTAAAAGAGTACAACGCTTTTTCGGATTTCGTCCTGGACATACGCAAACGCGAAGCCAGATGTGCAAACCAATAATGCAACGATGGGAACCCAGGTCGGAAAGTCGACAACCAAAGTTACTCCTACTGCTATCGCACTTAGTGCAGCGACAAGCGGTGCGAGCCGTACCTTTCTCCGCTTGCGGTCGAACTCCTCCAAGAGATCGGCCGAGGAGGAGTCCCGCATGGCAGAAATATCGCCGCTCTCGATTTCCGTTAACGGTTCGGGCTCCAACACTGGGGTGGGTTTGGGAATTGTCGGTACAGGGCGGCTGGGGGGATGAGGTCCTCGTCCCCTCCCCGCTCCAGAAGGGAGGGTTGTACGATAGTAGACACCATGGCGTCCCATGTGGACATAATTTCCGCGAGGCCCACTTCCAATGCGGAACCCGCGGATTCCGGATGAGATCCCCACACCCGACTTTGATAGGTTAAATCTAAATGGACCAACCCGGAGACTCTTGCGTAGGAACAGCCCCATCTCTACTTCTCCCATAAAAAGTCATTCTGGTTGATAAAGGAACATGGCGCGGGGTCAGGTCTTGAATCTTGACATTGCCCAATTCCTCTTGCTCACCAGGAGAGGAGCCAAAGCTTTTCATGCGTAATTCTCCCCGTTCCGCCCTCACCCTCCACTGCCCATAAAAACAAAACGCACCGGGGGGCGTGTGGGGCCCGCCCGGTGCCGTATTGCTTCCGGGTCCTACCCTTCTCATTTCAATCTTAGCCATCAGCCGTCAACCCACAGTGAAACCATTGGCAATAACTTATAACTCCTCCTTCGTTCCATGTCAACGGTTCGACAGGCTCACCGCAGGCCCTTCGACAAGCTGGGGGCAGGCTCCTCGGCGGGCTCACAGTAAAACTCATTGCGCTCCAAAGTCAGGGAATGCTTGCTGGGGGTTCAGGGGTGCGAAGGTCCCTAGGGTCAGCGTGGCGACGAGGGAAGAAGGGGGGAGAATCGGGGTGTTCAGGGTCGTGCGGAGGCTGCGCAATGGAACGGATTTACCTCCGAGCGATGCCCGGATTGGATGCCTCCGGGGTGTCCCCCTGGGACGGGGGGCGACGGGTATCCCGAAAGCTCCGCGCGGTTCTCCATATCCATCGGCCCAAGAGCGCAAGGCTGAGCGCCCCATAGACCACGATCAAAGAGAGGATGAACACCGTATGCCAGAGTTTCATTGCTCGCTCCCGGCGAGGGACTTGCCTGCGAGATATTACCTTTCCCTCTAGAGCAGAAGTAGTGCCAACACTACTCTTCCATGGCAGCTCGACTGTGGAACCCCTTTGCTTGCAAGGCATTGTAGCGAGCAACTTGGGCCACAGCCTGCAAATCGGGCACGCCGGATGCCGATGAAATGGTGAATATCGTGCATGGTGGTCTGTACCGCATGCGTGTAACCGAGCGAAATCGTACGGCTATGCTTTTCAATCCCCCATCACGCAATTCTTGCATACTGCATCAGAACGTGACACGGTTCCCCCCGCGCTTCCGGGGTGTTCTGGCGGCACCGTGGTAGCAAGGGCTGACGCCCCCTGCAAACCATGATCGCTTTGATCCCCCCTGGACGCTTGACTCCCGTGGCCCACCGGGGGATATTTACCGTGTCCTCTGCCATCACCGGGGAGATCGACCCCGCGCTCCAGCAACAACCCATGGACAGCCATGACAACTGGAAAGGGGAAGGAAGATGAAAGACACGATGCGGGAAGGGATTGAGTACACGCATAGATACTGGGTCCCG
>JBHIBA010000383.1:0-3996 GCA_046758845.1 Nitrospinota bacterium | reverse complement strand
GGTCTCGCTCTTTCCGCGAATGAAAAGTTTTGCGGGGGGGGCGCGGGGGGGCGCCTTTCAAAAAGCGCCCCCCGCATGAACGAGGCTTGAATGTTTTCCTTACGCGGTGTCACAAGAAGATTCAAAACCGGCGAGGTGGCCCTGGCCGGGGTTGATCTAGACATCCGAGCCGGAGAGAGGGTCGCCTTCATCGGTCCGAGCGGCGCCGGGAAGACCACGCTTTTCCGGATTCTCAACTGCACGCTGAAACCGACGCGGGGAGAGGTCCGGATTAACGGCGGGGACGTGGCCCGTCTCCGCGGAAAGCGGCTTCGGGAAACCCGGCGAAAGATCGGAACGGTCTATCAGCACCAAAACCTGGTCGGACGTCTGCGGGTGGTTCACAACGTATTGGCCGGACGCCTGGGGACGTGGGGCGCTGTGCGAGGATTTCTGTCCCTGATCCGTCCGACCGAATATGCGGTTGCGCATCAGGCCCTGGCCCGTGTCGGAATTCCCGAAAAGCTTTTCTCCCGGACGGACGAGCTGTCCGGAGGAGAGCGCCAGCGGGTGGCCATCGCCCGCGTGCTCGTTCAGAGCCCCGCCTGCATCCTGGCCGACGAGCCGGTTTCTTCCGTCGATCCCTCTCTGGCCGAAGGCATCGTGAAGCTCCTCGTTCGCCTCAGCGAGGAGGGCGGCAAGACGCTGGCGATGAACCTGCACAGTGTGGGGTTGGCCCTCGCTCATTTCCCCCGGGTGATCGGCGTTCACGGGGGCCGGATCCTTTTCGACCGACCTCCGGAGGAAGTGGCGCCAGCCGACCTTCGGGAACTCTATCCCCCAAAAATGCAAGAGGCCCGGCGGGACTTCGAGTCTATCGCCCCCGTCCCGGAAAGTGAGCCCATCCGCATCTACGGCAGTTACTCCGGCTAGGCCGTCACGGTCAGCCTTCCGCTTCGTCGCCCTCTTTGCCTTCCTCGCCGTTGTGGTCGCGAGTTGGCGCATCGCGGAAGTGCGCCCGCTGGAGCTCCTGCTGGGTGAGGGGCGGGACAAGTTTCTGTCCTTCCTGGCTGAAATGTTCCCGCCAGATCTCTCGGCCGAGTTCCTCGGCTTCGCCCTCCGTCCCGCGATGGAAACCTTGCAGATCGCCGTGCTGGGGACCGCCCTGGCTATTGTGATCGGGTTTCCCCTGGCGCTTCTTGCCGCGAGCAATCTTTCCTTCACGGGCGTCCTTCATGAGATGGAGGTGGAGGGAAAACCGGCGCTAAAGGCCGTTCGGGCCATCCCGTACTTCCTGTCGCGGGCGGTGCTCAATGTCTTTCGTGCGGTCCCGGAGTTCGTCTGGGCGTTGATCTTCGTCAGGGCCGTGGGGTTGGGCGCCTTTCCCGGAGTGTTGGCCATCGGTGTGGGCTATGGGGGGATCATGGGAAAGGTCTTTGCGGAGATCTTTGAGCACGTCAACCCCCAGCCCGTCGAGGCCCTGCAGTCCACAGGGGCGTCCAGGCTGTCGACATACTTGTACGGGATTTTTCCCCAGGCGCTGCCCAACTTGGCCTCCTATGCCCTCTACCGGTGGGAGTGCGCCATCCGGGCGGCGGCCATCCTGGGGTTTGTAGGGGCCGGGGGGATAGGACAGCAGATCGAAATCTCCATGCGGATGTTCCACCAGCGGGAGACCTTGACCCTGATTTTGATTCTCCTCGTTCTGGTCACGGTGGTGGACCGGGCGAGCGCATTCATTCGGAGGCAAGTCCTGTGAGCCGAATGAACAAACCCGGGCAACCCGCCCTGGCCGGAGCCCCTCTGGGCGTCCTCCCGCCGCCCGCGCGGGTCAGGACGTCTTGGAAGACCTGGGGGACGGGGGCCCTTCTGGCCGGGCTTTTGATCTGGAGCTACTGGGGGACGGAGGCCAACTTCCGGGAGCTGCTGGGCGGCGAAGGCCGCTCCCAGATGTGGACGTTCGTTGCCGGCCTGTGGCCGCCGGAGACGAGCCTGAAGTTCTTCCGGGAAGTGGCCTGGGCGGCAGTCGAGACGCTGGCCATTTCCATCCTGGGCACGGTTTTGTCGGTGATCATCGCCCTGGGGCTGACCTGTTTCGCATCGGACAACCTCATGTATCGGGGTGTGCTCTTCGAGAGGGAGGGCCCTTGGACGTTGGGCAGCGGCCTTCGATACGGCGTTTACTGGTTGGTGCGGACGACGATGGCGGTCCTGCGTTCGGTGCCGGAGATCGTCCTTGCGGTCGTGTTCATCTTCGCGGTGGGCCTTGGGCCGTTCGCTGGGGTGCTGGCCCTCGGCGTCCACAACGGGGGCGTTCTGGCCAAGCTGTACGCGGAGGTCATCGAGAACGTAGACCCTCAGCCGGTCGAGGCCCTGCAAACCACCGGAGCCCGCCGCCTTTCCATCTTTTTCTACGGAATTTTTCCGCAAGCCTTCAATCAGCTTCTCGCCTATACCCTGTACCGGTGGGAGGTGAACATCCGGACGGCGACCATCTTGGGGATCGTCGGGGCGGGCGGCATCGGACTGAAGCTGCACATCGCCATCAACTTGTTTTTGCAGGATCAGCTCCTGGGGCTCATCGCCGTCATCTTCCTCATCGTGACCGCGGTGGATTCCCTTTCTTTCTATCTCCGCCAGCGGCTGGCCTGATTTGGCCCTGGATGACCCACAGGAGGCATAAGCCCCCTTTTCGCCTTAACTGCGGGAAGGCGGATGTCTGAGAGCCGGCCGGCTGGACCATCCGCAAACATCGGCAAAACATGAGACGCGTTCCACCGAGTTGGCGATTTTTTCTTTTCCTCCTCTTTCTCCACGGATGCGCCCTCGATACCGTTCCCTATGTCTTCAGGCTGGCCGCCAATCAGGCCCGGCTTCTCTCACAAAGACGGCCCATCGAGGATGTCCTCAAGGACCCCGACTCGGGCCTCACGCCGGAGTGGCGGCAGCGGCTGAAGCTGATCCCCGAGGTCCGGGCCTTCGCCCGCCGCATCGGCCTCACGCCCGGGGATTCCTATACGCAGTACGCGCCTGTTGATCTGAAAATATTCGTCGTCACGGCCGCCGAGCGGACCCGCCTCAAGCGGCATGAATGGTGGTGGCCCATCGTGGGCTCTCTCCCGTACAAGGGATATTTCACCCGGGAGGGCGCTCTTCGTGAGAGGCGAAAGCTCCAGGGCCGATCACTGGACACGCATGTCCGAGCCGTGCGGGCCTACAGCACACTGGGGTGGTTCGATGATCCAGTGGTGCCGGGGATGCTGAGGGGAAACCTGGGCTCGTTTGTCAGCCTTCTCCTCCATGAGTCGGTCCATGATACGTTCTTCCGCAAAGGCCACACGGCGTTTAACGAGCAGGCGGCGGTGCTGGTCGAGCGGGCGGGGACGGTGATTTTTCTGCGAGAAAAATTCGGCCGGTCTTCAGAAGAGCTCGGCCAGTACCAAAAGGCGCTGGAGGGAGGAGAAAGGTTTCTCCAGATTCTCGACGGGCTTCACGCGGACCTTTCCCGCCTCTATGGGAGCGTCCTCTCCGACGCCGAGAAGCTCTCCCGAAGAAGGGGATATTTCCAAAAATTTCTATCCGCTCATCCGGAAATCGGGGACCGTCTGCATCTGGAGAGGAAATCCACCGGCCTTTCGGTTGAATTGAACAACGCCTACGTACTGGCCTATCGGCTTTACTTCGAGAACCGGGAGCGGATGCGGGAGGTCTTCGACCGGATCGGCCGGGATCTTCCCAAGATGGTAAGTCTCCTCAAACAGGCCGCCGAGGCGGAGGGCGATCCCTTCGAGGCGCTGGAGCGTTTGGCGAAAGAGGAAAAAGTCTGAGGCTTTAGCGAGACATTTTGGAGATGCGGGGGGCGCTTTCTCAAAAGATATCCGGATAATTCTTGGGGGGCCTTTTTGAAAGCCGGCCCCCCAGACCCCCTGGAAAACTTTTTATTCGCGAAAAGAGCGGGGCCGCCCCTAGTGTCGCGTCCCTCAAGTTCGTTCAATAAGAAAAACGGTGTCTCTCAGA
>JBHIBA010000382.1:0-3999 GCA_046758845.1 Nitrospinota bacterium | reverse complement strand
ACACAGGAGAAGCAGCCAGACGCGGATGTGGTCATCGGGGACGTGGAGGCGTTGGGGGCGGCCGCAACACCTTCCACCTTCGCCGTGGTGGCTTCCATGGGCCGGTACGACGAGACGGCCGTGCGTCAGCTGCTCGGTTCTCCCGCGCCCTACGTTGGCCTCGTGGCGAGTCATCGGCGGGCGGATGCGCTGATCGAGAACCTGCGTGCTCAAGGACTCGACGAGGATGCCCTGGGACGGATCCGCAACCCAGCTGGCCTCGACCTCGCCGCTGAGACACAGGAGGAAATCGCCCTCAGCATTATGGCCGAAATCACCGAGGCCCGTCGTAGGTCGGCCCCGGTGTCGGGCGGGATCCAAGCGACCCCGGCCGTGAGTGAGGCGGCCACCGATGTCGTCTGTGGGATGACCGTCGACCCTGCCTCGTCCCTTCACGCCGAGTACGAGGGATCAACGTACTACTTCTGCTCTGAGGGCTGCCAGACTCGCTTCGTCAAGGACCCGGCATCGTTCATCGTATAGGAGAGAACCCTGAGATGAGGGTGGGGGACCCTACCCCTCCAGCCGGGTGCGGCCGCACTCGAAGAATTCGTTGATGCGCTTCTCCACCGTGGAATCCAGGAGGCGGGTCGCGACGCTCGCGAGCTTCCCGACGATGTGGGCGTCGGCCTTCCAACGCATCTCCGTGCCATTCTCCGTCTCAGCGAGGTCCACCACGGCGTCTACGTCGACGGCGCTGCCTTGTCCCCTACCATGGGCTTTGACCCGGGCGTGGGTGGGCATGGCCACGTCCCGCAACTGGACGTCCACGTCGAAGGTGCCCTTCATGAAGGAGAGACCCACTTTGAACACCAGCCGGTGGTGCATGGGATCGAAGATCTCGATGAGCTCCAGGTGCGGGACGCAGGGCTTCATCCCCATCGGATCAAAGAAGGTGCTCCAGACCTTTTCGATGCGCGCGTGCGTGGAGAAGGTGCCTTCGAACTCCATCTCGCTCCCCTACACCCCACCCTCGAACCGGCGTCGCGGGCGGCCTGGCATGGCCCTTAGCTCACGCCCTTCTCCCGGAGGACATCCCAGACCTTCCACGGCGTGATGGGGATGTCGATGTTGGTGACCCCAAGGTGGGCGAGGGCATCGACGACAGCGTTGACGATGGCCGCCGGGGCTCCGACGGTGGCGGACTCGCCTACCCCCTTGGCCCCGAAGGGGTGGTGGGGCGAGGGCGTGACGGTCTTATCCAGCTCCCAGCGGGGTGTCTCCACCGCCGTCGGGAGCAGGTAATCCATGAACGAGCCGCCCTGGATGTTGCCGTCTTCGTCGTAGCGGATTTCCTCCAACATGGCCGCCGCGAAGCCCATGGTGAGGGCCCCGTGAATCTGTCCGTCCACGATCATCGGGTTGATGATGTTGCCGCAGTCATCCACAGCAACGAAGCGTCGGATCTTGACCTCCCCCGTCTCCTTGTCGATGTCGACGACGCAGATGTAGCTCCCGAAGGGGTAGGTCATGTTGGGTGGGTCGTAGTAGCTGACAGCCTCCAGACCTCCCTCCACGTCTGGGGGGTAGTTCGTGTAGGCCGCGAAGGCCACATCCTGCATGGTCTTCGCCTTGTCCGGGACCCCCTTGACCTGGAACTGGTGGTTCGCCCACTCGATGTCGTCGGGGGCCGCTTCGAGGAGGTGCGCGGCGATCTTCTTGCCCTTCTCCCGCACCTTGCGGGCGGCCATGGCCGCGGCCGCTCCCGCCGTGGGGGTGCTCCGGCTCGCGTAGGTGCCCAGGCCGTAGGGCGCCGTGTCCGTGTCTCCCTCTTCAACGGCGATATCGTCCGCCGGGATGCCGAGCTCCTCGGCCAAGATCTGGGCGTACGTAGTCTCGTGACCCTGGCCCTGGGACTTCGTTCCAAAGCGCGCGATGACCTTCCCCGTGGGATGGATGCGTAGCTCGCAGGAGTCGAACATCTTCAGGCCGAGGATATCGAAGGTGTGGGAGGGGCCGGCTCCCACGATCTCCGTGAAGCTGGAGATGCCAATGCCCATCAGCTCCCCCTTCTCCCGCCTCTCTGCCTGTTCCTGGCGGAGATCCTCGTAGCCGACGATGTCCATGGCCTTCTTCAGGGCCCCTGTGTAGTTGCCGCTGTCGTAGGTCCAGCCTAGGGCGGACTCGTAGGGGAAAGCCTCGGGCTGGATGAAGTTGTTCATCCGGAACTCGGCGGGGTCCACCCCCAGCTTGTGTGCCATGACGTCCACGAGCCGTTCGATGGTGTGGACCGCCTCGGTGACCCGGAAGGAGCACCGGTACGCGATGCCCCCCGGTGGCTTGTTCGTGTACACGCCATCCACGTCCACAAAGGCGCTCTCGAAGGGGTAGGAGCCGGTGACGATGTGGAACAGCCCGGCGGGGAACTTGGATGGATTCGCCGCCGTGTCCGAGTACCCGTGGTCGGCGAGGGTGTGGACGCTGAGCGCCGTGAGCTTGCCGTCCTTGGCCCCCATCTTGGCGCTGATGTGGTAGTCGCGGCCAAAGGCGTTCGACTGCAGGTTGTCGGAGCGATCCTCAATCCACTTGATGGGTGCGCCCGTCGTCAAGGCCGCCACGACGGCCAGGACGTATCCCGGGTAGACGTACACCTTCCCCCCGAAGCCACCGCCAATGTCCGGCGAGATGATCCGGATCTTGTGCTCCGGGAGCTTCGTCACCAGGGCGAAGACCGTCCGGATCGCATGGGGCGCCTGGGTCGTCATCCAAACGGTGAGCTGCCCCGACGTCTTGTCCACCTGGGCCACGCAGCCGCAGGTCTCCAGGGAGGACACGTTGAGGCGGGGGATGTAGAGGTCCTCTTCGACCACGGTGTCGGCTTCCTTGAGGGCCTGTTCCGTCGCATCTTTGTCGCCGACCTCCCAGTGCCAGATGTGGTTGGACTGCTCCTCCCGATCGGGGCGGAGAATGGGCGCATCGGGCTCGAGGGCCTTCCGCGGATTGACAATCACAGGCAGTGGGTCATATTCTACGTCCACCGCCTCCACGCCGTCGCGGGCCGCGTAGCGGCTCTCGGCAACGACGGCCGCCACCTCCTGGGACTGGTGCATGACGCGGTCGACGGGGAGAACCATCTGCTGATCCGACATCAGCGTGGGAATCCACGAGAGGCCGGCGGCCTCGAGGTCCTTCCCCGTTATCACTGCGAGGACTCCCGGGACCTTGAGGGCCTCCGTCGTGTCAATGGAGGTGATCCGTGCGTGAGCATACGGGCTCCGGACGATATCTAGATAGAGCATGCCCGGGAGCTCCACGTCGTCAACGTAGTTGCCCTGCCCGCGGATGAAACGGGCGTCCTCCTTCCGCTTAATGGACTGGCCCATCCCGCCTTCGATGGTCATGCGCCACCCCCTTCGCCGTCCTCCCGAAGCTTCTTCGCCGCATACTGCACGGACTTCACGATGTTCACGTAGCCCGTGCACCGGCAGAGGTTCCCGGCGATGCCGTGGCGGATCTCGTCCTCCGTCGGCTTCGGGTTCTTCTCCAGAAGGGCCACCGAACTCATCATCATCCCGGGCGTACAGAATCCGCACTGGAGGCCATGTTCCTCAACGAAGCCCTCTTGGACGGGGTGGAGGGTGTCGGTCTCGAGGCCTTCCACGGTCCGAACCTCCCGGGCGTCGGCCTGGACGGCCAGGACCGTACAGGACTTGACGGCCCTCCCATCGAGGATAACGGTGCAGGCCCCGCAGTTCGTCGTGTCACAGCCGATGTGGGTGCCCGTGAGACCAGCAATGTCGCGAATGAAGTGAACGAGGAGGGTTCGGCCTTCTACCGCGGCCTCATACTCTGTCCCGTTCACAGCGACGGTGATGGGGTAGGTCGGCGGGGGACCATTCTCTCCGGCCTTCCGCTCCGCAACGGCCACTTCAGCCACCTCCTGCCCGTGCGATGGCTCTGCCTAGGGTCCTGCGCGTGAGGACGCCGACCATGGCCCGCTTGTACTCCGCGGGTCCTCGG
>JBHIBA010000381.1:0-4004 GCA_046758845.1 Nitrospinota bacterium | reverse complement strand
CCCACGTCCCGGTATCCGGGATGATCCTTGGCCAGGCGATCGAACTCCTCGGTGGAGAAGGCAACCCGGATGGCCTTGATGGATTCGAACGCTGCGATGTTGACCCACCGGACGGGATCGTCGAAGCGGCGGTAGAGGTCCGTCCGGACGAACCCCGGCTGGCGCCGCATGTACTCGGTGATGCGGTCCCAGCGCTTCAGAAACTCGCCGGCCTGCGTGTCCGGGACGGCGATGACGTTGATCATGAAAACGGCCTCTTGCTCCGTCCGACCTTCCACGTTGACCTCCCTTCGCTCAGGAGAGCCCTTTGGGGCCTCTCGGCTCACCGGGCGCCGCCCTCGGTCTTGAAAGTTCGCGGCCGTCTTCCCTTGGGCGGAAGGCGCTGAGAGGACCGGAGCCTGGAAGCCGCCGGGAAAGACAGCCGCTCATCTCACTCCCATTCTATCGTACCGGGCGGCTTGGATGTGACGTCATACACCACCCGGTTGACCCCTTTGACCTCGTTGGTGATCCGGTTGGAGACCGCCGCCACAACCTCCTCCGGAAGCCGCATCCAGTCGGCCGTCATCCCGTCCTGACTGGTGACGGCCCGGATGGCCACGACGTTCTCGTACGTCCGGTGGTCCCCCATCACGCCGACCGTCCGCACGGGCAAAAGCACGCAGAAGGTCTGCCAGGCCTTCTCGTAAAGGCCCGCCTTTCTGACCTCTTCGAGGAGAATCGCGTCGGCCTCGCGCAGGGGGCCCAACCTTTCCCGGGTGACCTCTCCCAAGATGCGCACGGCGAGGCCCGGTCCCGGGAAGGGCTGGCGCAGGAGGATCTCCCGGGGGAGACCCAACTCGCGCCCCACCTCCCGAACCTCATCCTTGAACAGCTCGCGGAAGGGCTCCAGGAGCCTGAGCCCCATGCGCTCAGGCAGCCCACCCACGTTGTGATGCGATTTGATGGTGGCTGAGGGGCCCCGGAAGGAGACGCTCTCAATGACATCGGGGTAGAGGGTCCCCTGGGCGAGGTGGGTGACCGGCGCAGGGCGGGGCCTTCCGACGCTGTCGCGCTCGACCTCCTCAGCCACCAGTTCGAACACTTCGATGAAGACGCGGCCGATGATTTTCCGCTTCTGCTCAGGATCGGTCACACCGGCCAGCGCGCGTAAGAACCTATCCGAAGAATCCGAGAATCTCAGATTAAAACCCATCCGGTCGCGGAAAAGTCCGAGAATCTGCCCGGCCTCGCCTTTCCGCAACAGGCCGTTATCGACGAAGATGCACGTCAGCCGGTCGCCCACGGCCTCGCGGATAAGAACGGCCGCGACGGCGCTGTCCACGCCGCCCGAAAGTCCCAGGAGCACGCGCCCTTCCCCCACCTCTCCCCGGATGTGGCGCACGGCCGTCTCCACGAAGGAGGCCATCGTCCAATCGGGCGCACAGCGGCAAATCTCAAACAGGAAGTTGCGCAAGATCAGCTTCCCCTGGGGGGTGTGGACCACTTCGGGGTGGAACTGGATGCCGTAGAGTTTCCTCTCCCGGTGGCGGACGGCGGCGATGGGGGAGTTGGCCGTTCGGCCGATGACCTCGAAGCCCGGCGGGGCGAGGTCCAGGGCGTCCGCGTGGCTCATCCAGACGGCCGTGGGATCGCTCAGGCCCTGGAAGAGATCCGCGCCGCCCGCGACGTTCAGCTCGGCGTGGCCGTACTCCCGCTTGGCGCCGGGATGGACCTTGCCGCCCAGGTGATGGGCCATGAACTGAAGGCCGTAGCAGACGCCAAGGATGGGGACGCCCAGCGAAAGGACGGCCGCAGAGCAGTCCGGGGCGTCCTCCTCGTACACGCTGTAGGGGCCCCCGCTCAGGATCAGCCCCTGGGGTTGAAAGGCCCGGATCTCCTCCAGCGACGCCGTGCAGGGGAAGATCTCGCAATACGCGTGTTGCTCCCTCACCCTTCGGGCGATGAGCTGCGTGTACTGCGAGCCGAAATCCAGGATGAGGACGCGCGAGGTCAAGTTAAGATGCCCCCTTCTCGCTATCGAGCCCGCCTTCGTCAGCTCTCCTTGCTAACAAGCTCAGAAATGCGAGATACTCGAACGCCTTAATCCGGCTAGTTTGCGACACAAGATCGTGCGCCTTTGGATTTCGTATGCCTGGAATAATACCTTCATACAACAAAGCGAAACCTTCCCTTTCATTCCTCTTCGATTCAGAATTTCCATCATTTATCTTGATCATAGGATTCTTTGCTTTAAACACCCGTTGCATCAGGTTTCTGCCACTCAACTCTAATTTTGTTTTTTCCTGAATAAAGCGCTCTAATGCTTTTGCTGCCTCGAAAACCGCTTGTGGATAATGCCTGTGTTCAAATAAACTGCTTGAAGCACGGTTAATTATCGGATGCAAATGTTGGATTGAGACATTTTGTCTATCAACCATGCTTTTCTGAGATTCCACACTTTTCTTCTCTCCTGTCCTTCTAGCTTCTAATGTCGCCTTACCTCTTTTCTTCGAGACCATTGCAAACGTACCCCAAACTTGTCGATTAGTCTCCGAAACATGCCAATACTCTGGTTCTGAGTAGCCTTGCGACCACTGCCATTCAACTAAGTCTCCCTCGCTTATGCCGAATGCATCCGGAAAGGCTATACAAATCCCTCGAACTTTCTTGCCAAATCCCTTAAATGCATATGTCTGAAATTCGCTGTCCTTCTTGATTACTCTAACTAACGAGTCATAGTACTCAGACATCAACCTATCAAGCGATTCCCAATGAATTCCTATCCATTGCTGAAGCATAATTTTTAGTGTTATTGCCATCTCGTTTTACCGCCTCGAATAGTCAGAGCTTGTGCTATCGATCTCCCTCCTCCGTCGCGCGGACCCGCTCCCATTCCTGGACGTACCGGCGCACGGGGAACTCATGGCCGTACATGTGGATGTTCAAGGCGAAGTATCCGACGCCCAGGACGGCGAACAAGATCTTGCCGAGCACGGTCCCCGTCCCCGGAAAGATGAGCGGGGGAAGCCCGGCCGCGACGAGTCCCAGGGCGGTGTAGACCACCGAGTAGTTGTACCGGTAGATGCTTTTCCGGAACGGCTCGAACCGTCCCATTCGCGTGTGGTAGTGAAGGACGGGATAATTCCTCTCGTGGTACACCTGGATGTACGCCGCCACCATGCAGGCGTACCGGCTGAAGCGGAGCTGGCTCAGGCTGAAGGCCCCCAAAATCACCAGCAGCACGAGGGACTTGTACTCCCAGGGGAGCGGCGGCGTCCCCCGCATCAGGAACCCCAGGACCGCGCCGAACAGCGTCAGGGCGTACGTCATCGTCGTCACCCGCTGGCCGTTGAGATGCCCGAAGGCCGCCCGGAGGGACTTGTACTCCTCCACCTCCCGGTACTGCCGGAAGATCCGGTCAGCGTCGAAGGACTCAGGAAGCATGCCTTCTCCCCGTCTCCCCAACGGCCAGCATAACGTCCCGCAGGGCGCCGGCGAACGCCTTTCCCCGATCGGTGAGCCGGCCCTCGGCCCACCTTTCCGCGGACAGCGGCGAGACCGATTCGGAAAGAAGCCCCCAGGTGACCTCGAGCTGCACGCCCGCGGTCCGGGGCAGGTTGACGACGTTTTTGCGATGGAGGCCCATCAGCCTGGGCGCGAACCGGACGGGGATGTCTCTGCGGATGAGGGCGTCCATGACCATTTTCCGCAGGGCGCCGTTCCGCCCCCCCGGGAAGACCCACGGCGGGGCGCCGTCGTGTCCGTGGATGGAAAGCGCAACGCGGCAGCCCTTCGCAAGCGCAAGACACCTGGGCTCGTCGAAGCGGTGGCTCGTCACGTGATGAAGCCTCCCCTTGGCGGGGTCCAGCGACCGGAAGGCGTAGAAGTTGAACTCCTCCCCGGCCACGGCCCGGGCCAGGACGTCGCTCCCCGGCTCGACGGCCCCGCCGTGCAGCGCCAGGACGAGCACCGGCGATCCCCGCTCGAGGACCTCGATCTCATAGTCCTCGCCAGAGCGTTCC
>JBHIBA010000380.1:0-4015 GCA_046758845.1 Nitrospinota bacterium | reverse complement strand
TGGTCTTCTGTCTGATCCTCTTCTACCCCGACGTGTTCCAATACCTGGCTACGATTTTCAAGGAGATCATGTTTTACTACGCTCTCCTTTTCTTCGCGGAGAGCGCCGCGCTCTACACCTATTACTACGGCTGGGACTGGCTCCAGGGGGGGGTCAAGAAGTGGGTGCATCTGACCCTTGGGCTGCTGTTGAACGCGGTGGGCACGCTCTTGATGTTTATGGCCAATGCGTGGCTGACCTTCATGATGACCCCGGCGGGGGTGGACAGCGCGGGGGTGTTTCGGGGGGACACCTGGGCGGCCGTGCATAACGATCTCTGGAATCCCATCAACCTCCACCGCTTCGTGGCCAATGTCGCCTTCGGCGGCTCCATCGTCGGCGCATACGCCGCCTTCAGGTTCCTGAGTTCGTCCAGTAAAGATGAGAGGGCGCACTACGACTGGATGGGCTACACCGCCAACTTCATCGCCATATCGGCCCTCTTGCCGCTTCCCTTTGCCGGCTACTACCTGGCGGTCGAGATCTACGCCTTCAGCCAGCAAATGGGGATCACCCTGATGGGCGGCATCTTCTCCTGGCTGTTCATCATTCAGGCGGTCCTGATCGGGGTCCTGTTTCTCTCCGCCAACTACTATCTGTGGTGCGGGATGGGCCGCAGCGACGGGGCGGTCCGCTACAACAAGTACATCAAATATCTGGCCATCGTTCTCGTCGGGGCGTTCCTGGTCTGGTTCACGCCCCACACCCTGGTGCTCACCAATGAGGAGTTGAAGGCCCTTGGCGGGCCGTACCACAAGTATCTGGGGCCCTTGGGGCTCATGCCCGCGAAGAATATCGCGGTCAACATCATGATCGTCTTTACGACGCTGAGCTTCCTGATTTACCGGAGGGCCAATAAGGTTCCCACGGTATCGTGGGCGAAGGCGGGCAACGCCGCCCAGGCGGCGCTTTTCACCGCCGGCATCGTCAATATTTTCTTCCTGGGAGTCTATCACGGGTATTTCACCAATACGGTCTACAAGGTCGCGTCGTCCGTCCCCCAGGTGGTCACGACATTGATCATCATCGTGGCCAGCACCGTTATCGACACCCTCATGTACAGGGAGGCAAGACAAGTGGGTGCCGTGCATTGGGGCCGGATACCTGACCGCGCCCAATACGCCCTGTTCCTCCTGGCGGTGGCTTTCACCTGGCTGATGGGGCTGATGGGTTACATCCGCTCCGGCATCCGGCAGCACTGGCACGTAACGTATGTCATGCGGGACAGCTCCCCTGACGCCTTCACTCCGACCCTGGGATACGCGGCCAACGTCGTTTCCGCGGGTACGATGATATTCCTGGGCATGATCATATTCGTATTCTGGCTGAGCCAGGTGGGCGGTCGAAAAGCCGTCCCGGCCGTTTACTGGAAGGAATAGGGGACGGTGACCGACTTCCTGAAAGTTGCGGCCTTCAGTCTATTGACCATCGGGTTCTTTGCGGCTTTTTCCAATTTCGGGATTCCGCAGATCGAGCCGGCCCCCCCGCCCAAGGAGAGGAAACTGGATCTGGGGACCATGACCATGGACCAGTTCATCGCGCTCGGGAAAAACATCTTCAACGGCAAGGGGACCTGTACCCTCTGTCATAACCCGGTCGGCCGCCGAGCCCCGCTGCTCGACAGGGTTGCGGCGGTGGCCCCGGAGCGGATCGCGGACCCCAGGTACAATGGCCCGGTCAGCGACGTTGAGGGATACCTCTACGAGTCGATGGTCAAGCCCTCAGCTTACGTGGTGGCCGGCTTTGGCAAGACCGGGACCAACGACACCGTGAGTCCCATGCCGGACGTCTCCACCGGCAGCATCGGCCTGTCCGAGGCCGAGATTAAGGCAGTCATCGCCTATTTGGAGGATACTAGCGGTGTCGACGTGACGGTGAAGATCCCCACCGGCGTTCCCGAGGAGCCCGAGGAAGGGGAGGAAGAGGCGAGGAGGCCCCTCGCCGGCACCCCGGAGGAAGCCATTGCCGAATTCGCCTGCGGCGCCTGCCACAGGGTGGCGGGCGAGGAAGGGGAAGTCGGCCCGGATCTCACCGGGATCGGCGCCCAGAGAGACAAGGAGTACTTAAGAAGGGCCATCCTCGACCCCAACGCCGAGATCGCCGAGGGCTTCGAACCGGACATGATGCCGGACGATTACGGCGAACAGTTGTACGCCAAGGAGATGGAAATGCTTGTGGACTACTTGGCCGGGTTGAAATAAAGCTGAAAAAATTAATGAAAATTCCCAGGTTGCTCCAGGCCGTATTGACGGTTTTCCTTTTTTATGCGGCCTTCAAAATTCTGTTTGGCGTCATCCTCGGCCAGCCAATTCCCGCCAGCGTGTTGACCATGTACATGTTTTTCGTGGTGGCCGGGGTCTTCATGGTGTTTACCTTCACCGAGAAAGGGACCAGGGAGTTGGTCGCTCCCATCAAGGCCCTAGTGGAGGACCCCTCCAAGAAAAACATCAGAAACGTGGTGTTCGCAATCGTTCCGCTGGTGGCCGGGGCTTACGCTTACAACGAGATGCTGCCCAGCTTCGAGGCGCCGGTGGAGCTGCGCTCCATCCATCCCGCACCGCCTTCCACGGTGGAGATATTCGGGAAAAGGTACGACCTTTTGACCCTGGAAAACCCGTACCGGAAATACGAACAGGAGGACCCTGAGAAGTTTAGGGAGCTGGTGGCCGAAGGTGCCAAGCTGTATGTCCGGAACTGTCACTTCTGCCACGGCGACAAATTGGACGGAAGCGGCCCCTACGCCCAGGGATTGAATCCAGCTCCCCTCAATTTTCAGGATGTGGGCACCATCGCCCAGCTTCAGGAGTCGTTTCTCTTCTGGCGCATCGCCACCGGCGGCCCTGGACTCCCCAGGGAGGCGGCGCCGTGGATCTCGGCGATGCCCGTCTGGCAGAACTTTTTGACCGAGGATGAGATCTGGAAGGTCATTCTGTTCCTGTACGACTATACCGGGCATCGACCCAGGTCGTGGGAACAAAAATAGGTGGGCATGCCAACGGAGCCTTGCCCGAGCTGAAAACATCGGGATGCGAAAAAAGCGCTTGAAAAGGTCGATCCTATCGGCCGCCATCGCCGGGGCGTTCATGGCCGCGCCGGCCGTGGCCGAGCCGGGGGACGCGGATAGGGGAGAGGAGATCTACGCCGAACGGTGCGCCTGGTGCCATGGCGAAGAGGGCGACGGATTCGGCCCCGGCGCCGAGAGGCTGAATCCGCCGCCCCGGGATTTCACGTTGGGGCAGTACAAGATCAAAACGACCGGCTTCGATGACATCGTCGCCAACGACGAGGACCTGTTCCGGATGATCGAGGACGGCATGCCGGGATCCGCCATGCCCCGATGGAGCGACATCCTTTCGGAGCAGGATATCTGGGACGTGGTGGCTTACATCAAAACATTTGCCGGACTCGAGGAGGAGGAACCCAGCCAACAGGTCGATTACGCAACCCCGGTCTCCGTCTCGCCGGAGAGCATCGAAAAAGGGAAAAAGCTGTTCCAGGATAGGTGCTCCGAATGCCATGGAGAGGGAGGAAAGGGGGACGCCGTCAAGAAGCTCAAGGATGACAACGGGTACAGAACCTGGCCGAGGAATCTGACCAAGCCCTGGACCTTCCGGGCGAGCAACGACCCGAAAGACGTTTTTTCCCGCGTTTCGGTGGGCATCCCCGGCACCCAGATGCCCTCTTTCGCCGATCCGGTCAGCAAGAAGAGGCTCAGCATTGAGGAACGGTGGCATGTGGCCAACTATGTCAACTCGTTGGCCAAGACCGAGAAGGTGGTGAGACCGGAAAACACGGTGGTGAAGGCGGAAAAGATCGACGGGGACTTGCCCGAATCCGCCGATGATCCGAGGTGGGAGGAGAGCGTGCCGACCACGTTTTTCCTGGTGCCCCAGATCGTCGCCAAGGAGCGGCTCTTCACCCCTTCCAACGATACCATCACGGTGCGGGCCCTTTACAACGACCACGAGACCGCCCT
>JBHIBA010000379.1:0-4024 GCA_046758845.1 Nitrospinota bacterium | reverse complement strand
ACCGTGAGACTTGTGAGAAGTCATCATCTGTTCACAATGTGATGAAACTGTACAGCTAGCTCTTCATCTGATGCTGTCGACCGGATTAATTACCTTTCCCTTTTAAGGTTTGTAGATAAGCAATCAGATCCGCCATCTGCTGAAATGTCAGGAGGTCGCCGTAATCTCCGGGCATCCTGGATAATTTGCTGAGTTCAACCCGTTTGACCTCATTGCGGGGAAAGGTCTCGGAGTGATCACTGTCAAGCATGATCTTGACTTTTTTGTCTGTGTTTTTCCGAAGGATACCGGATACGGATTTCCCCGAATTCAGATACACCGTGGCATTTTTCCAGTTGGCGCCTATCTCGGCGTTTGGGTCGATCACTGACTCAGCGAGCCAGGCCCAGTTACGGTAGGCGCCGATGGCGGTGAGGTCCGGTCCAATGGAACTCTCTTCCCGATGTCCCACGGCGTGACAACTGTTGCATCCCGCCTCTGTGAAGATCTCTTTGCCGCGCACAGGGTCGCCGTTGCGAAACGGATTCATTGATGGGAGGGAATCAAGAACATTCTTGTTGATGTTGATTGCCCAAGTATCGACGTTTCCGCCCTGGCTTTGGAGATACGCGACCACCGCCTTGATCTTTTCATCATCCAGGTCAATGGGCGGTTGATAGACCGTGGCCATGTCATTAGTGTAGCCGGCGACGACGTAGGCCTCTGGCTTCAGGATGGACTGGACCAGATAATTCGTCCCTGATGCCAGTCCGAGCTTCTGCGCCTGGATTCGCGCGCGAAAGCCAATGTCTCGCAGGTTGGGTCCCCGCAAAGCATTTCCCCGGTCGCCCATTCTGTGACATCGGTAACACTGGGCCTTCCCCCAAAACAGCTTCTCACCGGTTTTGACGATTGGCGGGAGCGCGGCCGCGGCCTTCGCGGCCTCTCGCTTCTCGGCCTCCGTGAGTTCAAAGGAGCCGGTGGTCGATAGCTTGGCGGTCATCCCCCCATGAATGGTGCAGTACACGGTGTACAGCCCCTTTTGCCGAATGGTGACCTCGATCGACTTGCCGGGCGGGACCGAGGTGGCGGGATAGAGGACATCGTTGGGGTTTGCGGTACGAACGATGTAGACGTTGTGCTCGAAGGGGTCCTTGTTGAGGAATGTGATGATATCACCGACCTCCGCCCGGAGCCGGGACGGCCGAAACTCGATCTCTCTCAGCGTGACAAGCCGCCTCGGCCCTCGCGCGTCAGTCCGCGGCTCCCCGCGAGGAGAAAGCAGGAGGACGAAAAAACCCACGAGGACCAGTACAACACTGCCCTTTCGCATGGCGCCGGGGATAAGAGGGGGGAGCCGCGGACGGGACGGCCCGAGGCTCCCGCATCCTCGCCTAACGGCTGGCCTGCATTTGGATGTTCCCAAACATCACGTGGAAGAAGGGCTGGCCGTCCATCTTGCCGTCCTTCATGGCCTTCATCACGTGTTCCTTGGTGTGTCCCATCAGCGTCTTAACCTCTTTGAGGATGGCCAGTCGCTCTTCCCGCTCGGCGGGAGGCAGCCGTTTCGCCGCTGCCATCGCCTCCCGCATGTGCTTTTTCACGAACGGGAAGGGGATGAAGCCAGTCCTGATCGGCGCGGGCTGAAGGCCCGAGGGCGTAGCCTTGAACGGTGGGACCATCAGGTGGAGCGTAACCCCGGTGGGGGGATTGCCAACCCCGCCATCGCGTTCGAGGGTATAGCCGTCGCCCCGGACGATTTCAGTGACCATCACGTGCACAAGCTGGTTCGGATTGACCAGCTTGTCGTTACGGTAAACTTTCCCGATGGCCCAGAAGGCGGCATAGGTGAACTCGGTCGGCATCAACCGGGTCCCGATGCCGGTGACCCCATGGAGGAGGTGATTCGTCACGACGCCGCCGAAGAACGGGTACGCCATTCCGTGGGGGATCGGTTTGTCGGCGGTTACCCGGTATTTGTATTTTCCGTCCGGACTCTTGAAGGTCGCCACGAAATGGACCTTGTCTTTCGTCCGGGCCCCGTCGATGGCGGTGGCGTCGACCACCCCCATCTCGATGTTGCCCCCCCCCACCTCGCGCCAATTACTAAACGGGGTGGCATGCTCCACGAAGGCGTAGTGGCCGTTATGGGCCTTCCGCATGTTGAGTGGGATCCCGAGGAGGGGGAAGGGTGCCGGATCGAAGCCGACCGGATGCGCCGATGTGCCGAACACGGATGGATCCAGGAACCGTGGCCCGGGAAGGACCCACCGGGTGCTCCCGTTGTGCTGGGTGACCGTGACGGTGAGCGGTCCCCCTAACCGGTCAGGGGGCGACTGAAACTTTGCATGGCCCCGGGTATAGGCTTGCAGACCCGGCACGGGGACCCCAGCTGGGGTTTTGGCCTGAGCCGGGGAGGACCGAGCCGTCGCACAACCGGCTGAACTTAGAGCAAATAGAACTGTGAAACCCGCAACAAGGAAATACCGTACAGGGCATACCTTCCGCTTCTGCTGTCGTTCGATATCCACGTTAATGACCTCCTTTTTGTTTAGAAGGAGTTGGAAATCCTTGGGCGGGCCCGTGATGCCTGGCACATTGCCCCTGCCCGGCCTCGAGAGAAACCGGAGACGACGTTCACAAAAGGGGACCCAGGGGGCAACTTCGGCCCTGCATAATCATCCTGTATGCCCGACCGCTCCCAAAAACGGCCTGATCATCCCTCCAAAAAGAGAACGCACCGGCCCCCCTTCTTATTCCATCTCCTTATCTCGGGACTGCAAAGATGGCTGCGATTCGTCCCCTAAAGGGGTGCTCGTGGACTCTCGTCCTTCAATTTGACCATCAAAGCGGCTGATAACCGAGACAGATCTGTTGGGACTGCTCTTCCATCCTGGGGCCATAGGCTGCGGCGGAAGCAGTCATGGTCCCAGCGGTCTTGTCTTCTCTGGTCGCATGACTTTTCACACTAGCGCTCGTGTTTATAAGAGGCGGACCCCCCCCGTAAATGATGGAGTGCCTTTGGTAAGATCGCATCTGCTGAGTCCCCGTGTACCCAAGCTGCGCGTCAGTGGGGCAAGGTTCGGCAGGCTCCGTGGGGACCTTTCTAGGTTCTCCGACGTTCAATCCATAGGCAACGATTCGGGAGGGGATGTATGCGGTTTAGGATTGAGAGTGAAGGCAAGGTCTGTGCGTGTGGAGGAGTGCCCGAGAAGTGGGTGCTTCGCGGTGGAGGAAAGTGCCTTGCCAACGTAACCTTTTGCCCGCTATGCCATCCACAGTTTGCCGCCCTGGTTGAACGTTCGGCGTCACTTGTCCTTCAAGGTGAGGACGCTCGGGGCGAGTACGGAGAGGTACTGCGGGGCAGGTAGGCTATATATTGGGGATCCCGGCCTTAGCGGGCCGTCCAGCCGAGATCCATGGCGATGTGCGTTCCCGTGATGCCGCTGGCCTGCTCGGTGCAGAGGAAGACCACCATTTCGGCTACCTCCTGCGGCTCGAGCAGTCGTTTGACCGCCTGGGGAGCAAGGATCACCTTCTCCATAACCTCCTGCTCAGAGATACCATGGGCCTTTGCCTGGTCGACGATTTGTTGTTCCACTAAAGGTGTTCGCACGTAGCCCGGACAGATGGCGACGGCCGTGATGTTGTGCGCTGCCCCCTCGAGGGCGATGACCTTAGTCAAACCGAGCAATCCATGCTTGGCAGAGACGTAGCCCGCCTTGAAAGGCGACGCAACCAGGCCATGGGCCGAGTCGAGATTGACGATACGTCCGAAGCGCTGGCGGAGCATGTGCGGGAAGGCATACTTGGTCAGGAAAAAGGCACCGCTGAGCATGACGCCGATGAGCAGGTCCCACTTCTCCTCGGAAAAGTCCTGGATCGGGGCGACGTGCTGAAAACCAGCATTATTGACAACGATGTCGAGCCGGCCAAACCGGTCGATCGTGGCATCGACAAGGTGTTTGGCCTCCTCCCACTTCGACACGTCCGTCTTCTGGAAAAAGGTCCTTGTCCCTAACGTCTCAAGATCCTTGACTGTTGC